>JAEWPB010000052.1 GCA_023399465.1 Pseudomonadota bacterium | reverse complement strand
CGAGAAGGCCGACGACGGCACGCTTCTCGGCATGAACTTCTACATCGCCGGCGTCGACGACAAGCTGCCGCAGTAAGTGCGACTGCTCCACGACCGGGTATCCCGATCGTGGATATTGGATCACGTCGGACGTGCGTTCGTACCTCTATCCGTAAACATGAAAAGGCGCCCTCAAGGGCGCCTTTTCCTTTTCGGCTGCGCCGGGCGATTTGGTCCAGTAATTCGGATGCAACACGCGTCGCTTTCCTCCCATTTGCGCCTCGCGCCAACAGAACTGTTTCCAATTGGCAGTAAAGCGCCTTGATCTACTAAAATCGACTTTACAAAAGTAATACTATATGATGTTTTCGATGAGGTCGCGAGGAGGCGACCTATTGGGAGGACATCATGAAACTGAAAAATGCACTCTGCAGTGCCACGATTCTTGCTGCCTGCATGTTCACGCCCGCATCCGCCGCGGAACTTGTCGTCGGGTTTTCCCAGATCGGATCCGAGTCCGGCTGGCGCGCGGCCGAGACCACGCTGACCAAGCAGCAGGCGGAACAGCGCGGCATCGACCTCAAGTTTGCCGACGCCCAGCAAAAGCAGGAAAACCAGATCAAGGCGCTGCGCTCGTTCATAGCCCAGGGCGTCAATGCCATCCTGCTTGCCCCGGTTGTCGCCACCGGCTGGGACGAAGTCCTCAAGGAGGCCAAGGAGGCTGAAATCCCGGTCATCCTGCTCGATCGCACGGTCGACAGCGACAAGGACCTCTACATGACCGCCGTCACCTCCGATCTCGTGCACGAGGGCAATGTCGCCGGCAAGTGGTTGGTCGAGGCTGTCCAGGGCAAGCCGTGCAATGTCGTCGAGCTTCAGGGCACGACCGGCTCCTCGCCGGCCATCGATCGCAAGAAGGGTTTCGAGCAGGCGCTTGCCGGCAACGACCACCTCAAGATCATCCGCAGCCAGACCGGCGACTTCACCCGTACCAAGGGCAAGGAAGTCATGGAAAGCTTCCTGAAGGCCGAAGACGGCGGCAAGAACATCTGCGCCCTCTACGCCCACAACGACGACATGGCTGTCGGCGCCATCCAGGCGATCAAGGAGGCCGGGCTGAAGCCGGGTTCCGACATCCTCATCGTTTCGATCGACGCCGTGCCGGATATCTTCAAGGCGATGGCGGCGGGCGAGGCCAACGCCACGGTGGAGTTGACGCCTAACATGGCCGGTCCTGCCTTCGACGCGCTCGACGCCTTCCTGAAGAACGGCACCGTGCCGCCCAAGTGGATCCAGACCGAATCCAAGCTCTACACCCAGGCCGACGATCCGCAGAAGGTCTACGAGGAGAAGAAGGACCTCGGTTACTGATCGGGCGACCGGGCAACCCGCGTCTGGACATCAAGCCAAGGCGTTGGTTGCCGGTACTCCCGGGGTCGGGAATGGGGGCGGCGTTGCGGCGCTGCTCCCGCCATCGACGATGTGGCGCGGTCTATGGTCCGCCCTGACCAGTCGCCACATCGGACAAGCGTTGCAGGGTAACACGACCATGGCCGTAAGCTCCGATAACATTCTCGTCGCATCCGATTTCTGCAAGAGTTTCCCCGGTGCGGTGGCGCTCGACCATGTCGGCTTCACGCTGCGCCGCGGCGAGGTTCATGCGCTGCTCGGCGAAAACGGCGCCGGTAAATCGACCCTCATCAAGTGTATGACCGGCGCCTACGCCCGTGACAGCGGCGTGCTGGTGCTGGACGGCGAGGCGATCGATCCGCGCGATACGCTGGCCGCCCAGAAGCTCGGCATCGGCGCCGTCTACCAGGAAGTCAATCTTCTGCCGAACCTCAGCGTCGCGGAGAACCTCTTCCTCGGCCGCCAGCCCCGCCGTCTTGGCTTCATCGACATCACCACCATGAACCGCAAGGCGCGCGAACTGCTGCAGGGATACGGGATCGATATCGACGTCACCGCACAGCTCGACCGCTACTCGGTCGCGGTCCAGCAGGTGGTCGCGATCGCCCGCGCCGTCGATCTCTCCGGCAAGGTCCTGATCCTCGACGAACCGACCGCCAGCCTCGACAGCCACGAAGTCGCGATGCTGTTCGATGTCGTGAGATCGTTGAAGAAACGCGGATTAGGAATTGTTTTCATTACGCATTTCCTGGAGCAGGTGTACGAGATCAGCGATCGCATCACGGTGCTGCGCAATGGCCGCCTGGTCGGCAGCCGGTCGACCGCTGAACTACCGCGAAAGGAATTGATTTCACTGATGCTAGGGCGCGAACTCGAGCAGGCCGAGCATCTTTCGAAGATGTCGCGGGATACGGGCGGAGAGGTTCGCTTCAGATTCTCGAACTATGGAAAACGAGGTAAAATCAATCACTTCAACCTGGATGTTAAGAAAGGGGAGGTGGTCGGCATTGCCGGACTGCTCGGTTCAGGACGGACGGAGACGGCGGAAGTTCTGTTCGGCGTCGATCCGGCCGACAGCGGGACGGCCGAGGTCGAGGGTGCGGTGATCAGGATCACAAGCCCGCGGGTGGCGATTGCCCACGGTTTCGGCTTCTGTCCCGAGGACCGGAAAAGCGACGGCATCGTCGGCGACCTTTCGATCCGCGAGAACATCGCCCTTGCGCTGCAGGCGCGGAGAGGCTGGTCGCGGCCACTGTCCCGTTCCGCCCAGAACGACCTCGCCGACCGCTACATCAAGGCGCTCGATATCCGCACGAGCGACCGCGAGAAACCGGTCCGCCTGCTATCCGGCGGCAACCAGCAAAAGGTCATCCTGGCGCGCTGGCTGGCCACCAATCCGAAGTTTCTCATTCTCGACGAACCGACGCGCGGCATCGACGTCGGTGCGCATGCCGAGATCATCCGGCTGATCGAACGCCTCTGCGATGACGGCATGTCCCTGGTGGTCATCTCGTCGGAACTGGAGGAACTGGTGGCCTACAGCTCGCGGCTCATCGTCGTTCGCGACCGCCAACATGTCGCGGAACTGGAGGGCGAACGCATATCCGCTGCGGCCATCGTCGAAGCGATCGCCGCCTCGCAGGAAACGGAGGAAGCATGAGCAGGGATTGGAAGGCGCTGCTGGTCCGGGTGATGCCCCAGCTGGCGGCGTTTGGAACAATATTATTACTGATATTCATGGTGTTCCCGAGTTTTTTTAATGTAGGAATTCAGAATGGCAGGCTGTATGGCAGCCTGATCGACGTGTTGAACCGCGGGGCGCCGGTCGCCCTCATCGCCATCGGCATGACGCTGGTGATCGCCACCAAGGGGATAGATCTCTCGGTCGGGGCAGTCATTGCGATCGCCGGCGCGGTTGCGGCATCATCGGCCGTGGCGGGCAACAGTGTTGCCTATACGTTGATGCTGGCGCTCGGGACGGGAATTGCCTGCGGCCTGTGGAACGGCGCGCTGGTGGCGGTGCTCGGCATCCAGCCGATCATCGCGACGCTGGTGTTGATGGTCGCCGGTCGCGGGATCGCTCAATTGATCACCGAAGGGGCGATCCTCACCTTCAACGACGAGGGCCTGATCTTTTTCGGTAGCGGCAGCCTGGCCTACCTGCCGATGCCCGTGGTCATCTGGATCGTCTTCGGCATCGCCGTCGCCGCGCTGGTGAGGGGCACCGCGCTCGGCATGCTGGTCGAGGCGGTCGGCATAAACCGCCGCGCCAGCATGCTCTCCGGTGTGCGAACTTCCGTGCTGCTGATGGCGGTCTATGCGCTGAGTGGCCTCTGCGCTGCAATCGCCGGCGTGATTGTCGCCGCCGACATCAAGGGGGCAGACGCCAACAATGCCGGACTGTGGCTCGAACTCGACGCCATCCTCGCCGTCGTGATCGGCGGCAATTCGCTGCTCGGCGGCCGCTTCAGCATCCTCGGCTCGCTGATCGGGGCGATGATCATCCAGGCGGTGAACACCGGCATCCTGCTGTCGGGGTTCCCGCCGGAGTTCAACCTCATCATCAAGGCCGCGATCATCGTGGTGATCCTGATGATCCAGTCGCCGAGGGTCGCCACGCTTCTCGTCTTCTTCCGCAAGGCACCCGAAATCGTGAAAGAGCGCTCGCTATGAACTCGAAGTATCTCCCGCTCGTCTCGACCCTGCTGATTTTCGTGATCGCCTATGCACTCTGCGTGGCGCAGTATCCGAACATGCTTTCCACCCGCGTCGTCGGCAATCTCCTCACCGACAACGCCTTTCTCGGCATTGCCGCGGTCGGCATGACCTTCGTCATCCTGTCCGGCGGCATCGACCTGTCGATGGGGTCGGTGATCGCCTTTACCGGTGTGTTTCTCGCGGTCCTTCTGCGGGATACGGCGGTACACCCGATATTCGCCTTCGCACTCGTGCTGGCGATTGCAGCCGGCTTCGGCGCGGCGATGGGCGCCATCATCCACTATCTCGACATGCCGCCGTTCATCGTGACGCTCGCCGGCATGTTCCTCGCCCGCGGCATGGCATTCGTGCTGTCGATCGACAGCGTGCCGGTGGCGCACGAATTCTACGGGATGCTGAACGGGCTCTACTACAGACTGCCGGGCGGAGGCAGGCTGACATTCATTGGCGGCCTCATGCTGCTCGTCTTCGTCGCGGGCATCCTCCTTGCGCAGCGCACGCGCTTCGGCGCCAATGTCTATGCGATCGGCGGCGGCACCCAGACGGCCCGGCTGATGGGCGTGCCGATCGCCCGCACGACGATCCAGATCTATGCACTTTCGGGTTTTCTGGCCGGGCTTTCGGGAATCGTCTTTTCGCTCTATACGTCCGCGGGATACTCACTGGCGGCAGTCGGCGTCGAGCTCGACGCCATTGCCGCAGTGGTGATCGGCGGCACGCTGCTGACAGGGGGAGCGGGGTTTGTTGGGGGAACGCTGGTCGGCATCCTGATCCAGGGGCTGATCCAGACCTACATTATCTTCGATGGCACCTTGTCGAGCTGGTGGACGAAAATTCTGATCGGACTGCTGCTGTTCGCGTTCATCGTGATGCAGAAGGCAATCCTGCTCTTGTCGGGGGCAAGCCGGAGATTCGGGTGAGGGAGGACAGACCTGTTGCGAAACAGATTGCTTGAGCCGCGCAAGTCGGGACGGGGTTCGCGTACAAGCCACGCCCATGTCGTGGACGAGCTTGGTCGCCAGATCATCTCGGGCGTGCTCGCCGTCGGCAGCCTGTTGCCGGGTGACGCCGAACTTGCCCAGCGTTTCAAGGTGTCGCGCACGGTCCTGCGGGAAACGATGAAGACGCTTGCGGCCAAGGGGCTGATCGTGCCGCGCGCGCGCGTCGGGACCAGGGTGACCGAGAAGAACCACTGGAACATGTTCGACAGCGACGTCATCAACTGGCATTTCGAGGGTGGCGCGAACGAGGAGTTCCTGCTCCACCTCTACGATATCAGGCTGGCATTCGAACCGTTCGCCGCCGGCCTCGTCGCCGAGCGCGCGACTGACGCCGACATTGCGCAGCTGCGCCAGTTGGCACAAGCGATGGGCGACCCGACGCTCACGACCGACAGCCTGGTGCTGGCCGATCTCGAATTTCATCTCGCCATCGCCGAATTTTCCCGCAATCCCTTCATGCGAACGGTCGGCAGCCTGATCGAGGCCGCGCTCGTCGGCATGTTCAAGATGAGTTCGCCACCGTCTTCCGACCAGCATGCGCTCGGCGACGTGTCGCAGACCCACTTGCGCATCGTCGACGCCATCAGCGCCCGCGATGCCGCCGCGGCGAGAAAAGCCATGGAATACGTGATCATCGTCGGCCGAAATCACATCAAGGACAGTTTTTCGCGCAACGTGGCCTGAAGCCGGGACATCGACGCAGCATTGAAGCCGATCGATCCCCCTTGAGCGCGGTTTGCACTAGCTGCTATGACACGCACGATCGATCGCGTGGAGCTGCGTGCTGCCGCGCCTGAATGAATTTTCGGAGCCGAAACATGGAACGCAGTTGCCTTGCCGTCATCCTCGCCGCTGGCGAAAGCACGCGGATGAAGTCGAACATGTCCAAGGTGCTGCACAAGGTCGCCAATCGGCCGATGATCGCACATGTCATGCAGGCTGTGGCGCGTGCCGGCGTCGATGCCGCCGCGGTCGTGGTCGGACGTGACGCCGAGAAGGTTACGGCAGCCGCGCGTACAGCAGGCATCGAGGTCGAAGCGTTCGAGCAGCGCGAGCGGCTCGGAACGGGGCATGCAGTGCTTGCGGCGCGCGAGGCGATCGCCCGCGGCTATGACGACATCCTCGTTGCCTATGGCGATGCTCCGCTGATCACCGAAGCGCCGCTGATTGCCGCGCGCGAGGGGCTCGCCGCGGGTAACGACGTCGTCGTCATCGGTTTCCACACGGCAAACCCTACCGGCTACGGCCGGCTGATCGTCGAGGGTGGCGAGTTGGTCGCCATCCGTGAAGAGAAGGATGCCGCCGAAGCCGAGCGTGCCATCGACTGGTGCAACAGCGGACTGATGGCGATCAACGGTCGCAAGGCGCTGCAACTGCTCGAACGCATCGGCAACGACAATGCCAAGGGCGAGTACTATCTGACCGATCTGGTCGAGATCGTTCGTCAGGCCGGCGGCCGCGCGATTGCCGTCGACGCCCCGGAAGAGGAGACGACCGGCTGCAACAATCGCGCCGAACTGGCCGTGGTCGAGCGCCTGTGGCAGGAGCGCCGACGTCATGAACTGATGCTGTCGGGCGTCACCATGATCGCGCCGGAGACGGTCTTCCTGTCCTACGACACCGAAATCGGCCAGGACGCGATCATCGAACCGAACGTCTATTTCGGTCCCGGCGTCCGCATCGAGAGCGGCGCGCTCATCCATTCCTTCACCCACATGGAGGGAGCCCACGTGCAGGCGGAGGCCGAGATCGGGCCCTATGCCCGACTTCGTCCGGGCGCGCGGCTCGCAGAACACTCCAAGGTCGGCAACTTCTGTGAAGTCAAGAAATCCGAGATCGGCGTCGGTGCCAAGGTCAACCACCTGACCTATATCGGCGATTCCTTCGTCGGCGCCGGCAGCAACATCGGCGCAGGCACCATCACCTGCAACTATGACGGGGTCAACAAGCACGAGACCCGGATCGGGGAACGGGTGTTCATCGGATCGAACACCTCGCTCGTCGCTCCTGTAGCGATCGGCGACGATGCGCTGATCGCTTCCGGTAGCGTCATTACCGAGGATGTGCCCGCCGATGCGCTGGCATTCGGGCGCGCGCGCCAGGAGGTCAAGCCGGGCCGGGCTCGGCTGGTCCGCGAACGCAATATCGCGTTCAAGAAGGCCAAAAACGCAAAGAGCTAGCTCGTTCGCGTTACCTTTCGACACCGAAAGTGACCGTTCGGGCAATTGCGCATTGCTCAAAATTCGTTAGGACTGCCTCCGACATTCAGTGTTTCGGAGGCATATATGTGCGGCATCGTTGGTATCGTGGGAACTCAACCGGTTGCGGGGCGATTGGTCGATGCCCTGAAGCGGCTTGAGTACCGTGGCTACGATTCGGCAGGCGTTGCCACCCTCCATCATGGGGAACTCGAGCGTCGCCGCGCCGAAGGCAAGCTGTTCAATCTCGAAAAGAAGCTGTCGGAGCATCCGCTCGACGGCACGATCGGGATTGCCCACACCCGCTGGGCGACCCATGGCATTCCGAACGAAACCAATGCCCATCCGCATGTCGTCGATGGCGTCGCTGTCGTCCACAACGGCATCATCGAGAATTTCTCCGAACTGAAGGACGAAATGATCGCCGACGGCACGGTCTTCACCACCCAGACCGATACCGAAGTCGTGGCGCAACTGCTCGCCAGGTATCGCCGCGAGGGCCTCGATAACCGCGCCGCCATGCTGAAGATGCTGAACGCCGTGTCGGGGGCCTATGCACTGGCCGTGGTGTTCGGCAACGATCCCGACACGATCATGGCCGCCCGGTCCGGCCCACCGCTCGCCATCGGCTACGGCAAGGAAGAAATGTTCCTGGGTTCGGACGCCATTGCGCTTTCGCCCTTCACCAACGAGATCACTTATCTGCATGACGGCGACTGCGCCATCCTGCACCGGAATGGTGCCGAGATCGTCGACTACGCCGGCAATCCGGTCAGCCGGCCGCGGCAGATTTCCCAGGCAACGGCCTTCATGGTCGACAAGGGCAATCACCGTCATTTCATGGAAAAGGAAATCTACGAGCAGCCCGAGGTGATTTCGCGCGCGCTCGGTCATTATGTCGATTTCGCTCGCCACACGGTCAATTCGGAGGTGGCGGAGATCGACTTCAAGGCGATCCCGAGCCTGGCGATTTCCGCATGCGGCACCGCCTATCTCGCCGGCCTGGTCGGCAAGTACTGGTTCGAGCGCTATGCCCGCCTGCCGGTCGAAATCGATGTCGCCTCCGAATTCCGCTACCGCGAGATGCCGCTGTCGCCGTCGCAGGCCGCGCTGTTCATCTCCCAGTCAGGCGAGACTGCCGACACGCTGGCATCGCTGCGCTATTGCCGCGACAACGGCCTGAAGATCGGCGCGGTGGTCAATGTGCGGGAGTCGACGATGGCCCGCGAATCCGATGCGGTTTTCCCGATTCTTGCCGGTCCGGAAATCGGCGTCGCATCGACCAAGGCCTTTACCTGCCAGCTTGCAGTGCTCGCCTCGCTGGCGGTCGGCGCCGGAAGGGCGCGGGGAACGCTCACCGAGACGGAAGAGCATGAACTGGTGCGCCAGTTGACCGAGATGCCGCGCATCATGGCGCGCGTGCTCAACCTGATCCAGCCGCAGGTCGAGGCGCTGTCGCGCGAACTGTCGAAGTTCAAGGACGTGCTCTATCTCGGCCGCGGCACCAGCTATCCGCTGGCGCTCGAGGGGGCGCTGAAGCTCAAGGAAATCTCCTACATCCATGCCGAAGGCTACGCGGCAGGAGAGCTGAAGCACGGCCCGATCGCGCTGATCGACGAGAACATGCCTGTCATCGTCATCGCTCCCTACGACCGCTTCTTCGAAAAGACGGTTTCGAACATGCAGGAAGTGGCGGCGCGAGGCGGACGCATCATATTCATCACCGACGAGCGCGGGGCAGCGGCTTCGAAGCTGCCGACGATGGCGACGATCGCCCTGCCTGATGTCAACGAGATCGTCGCGCCGATGATCTTCTCGCTGCCGATCCAGTTGCTTGCCTATCACACGGCCGTCTTCATGGGCACCGACGTCGACCAGCCGCGCAATCTGGCCAAGTCGGTAACCGTGGAATGATTATCCGGCCGGAAAGGCCGGAGGATGCGGCTGCGATCCACCGGCTGACTGCGCTGGCGTTCAGTGAGGCTCCCCATAGCGCCGGGACGGAGCAACTGATCGTGGATCGGCTGCGGGCTGCCGGTGCCCTGACGCTGTCGCTGGTGGCAGACGAGACGGGTGAGATCGTGGGGCATGTTGCGTTTTCACCGGTAACCGTTTCCGGAGAGGCCGGTGGCTGGTATGGTCTGGGCCCGATTTCGGTGGCCCCGGGCCGTCAGCGCCAGGGCATCGGCAGTGCCCTTGTTCACGAGGGCCTTCGCGAATTGCGCCAGTTGGGCGTAAAGGGGTGCATCCTGGTTGGCGATCCCGCCTATTACGGTCGCTTCGGCTTCGAGGCGGATCCGGCATTCGTCTACCCGGACGTGCCGCCCGAGTATTTGTTGCGTTTGGCCTTTTCACCGGTTTACGCCGGGGGCACCGTTACCTATCATCCCGGTTTCTACGGCTTGCCCTCCCGACTGGACCCTGATGACGACCGAGAATAGACCTTCCATCGCCATGCGCATGCGCAACAACTTTTTGACGGGGTTGATCATTTGCGCGCCGGTGGCGATCACGATCTGGCTGACCTGGACCTTCGTCCGCTGGGCCGACAGCTGGGTCAAGCCCTATATCCCGGCACGCTATAATCCCGAGAATTACCTGCAGTTCGCGATACCGGGTTTCGGCCTGCTGATCGCGGTGATGATCATCACCATGGTCGGCTTTCTCGGAAAGAACCTGATCGGCCGATCGATCGTCAACTTCGGCGAATCCATCCTGCATCGGATGCCGCTTGTTCGCAGCATTTACAAGAGCTTGAAGCAGATTTTTGAGACGGTACTCAAAGAAGAGTCGACCTCCTTCAAAAAGGTCGGGCTGATCGAGTATCCCAGCCCGGGCCTGTGGTCGCTGGTCTTCATCTCGACCGATGTGAAGGGGGAACTCGAGGTCCGTTTCAACGAACTCGGCCAGGCGATGGTCACCGTCTTCCTGCCGCCAACCCCGGTTCCGACTGCGGGCTTCCTGCTTTTCGTGCCGCGGGAAAAGGTCACCATGCTCGACATGTCGACCGAGGAGGCAGCCAAGCTGCTGATATCAGGCGGACTGATTACACCCGAATATCCCGTAATCAGGAAGGGCGAAAAGCCGTCGCTCACCGTGCAGTAATCGCAGGCTACCCGGCCCGCAGGAAACGAATCGCATCGTCGCGGCGGTGCAGGTAGAGCAGCGTTCGCAGGGCTTCGCCGCGGGCGCTCGTCAGGTCGGGGTCCCGCTCGATCAGATAGGCGGCATCCTTGCGGGCAATCTCCAGCAGATCGCCATGGGCTTCCAGACTGGCGAGGCGGAAGCCCGGAGTCCCGGACTGGCGGGTGCCGAGCAGTTCGCCTTCGCCCCGCAGCTTCAGGTCTTCCTCGGCAATGACGAACCCGTCCTCCGTGTCGCGCAGCACCGTGAGGCGGGCACGGCCGGTTTCGCTGAGCGGCCCCTTGTAGAGCAGGATGCAGGTGGATGCCTCGTCGCCGCGTCCGACCCGGCCACGCAACTGGTGCAACTGGGCAAGGCCGAAGCGCTCGGCGTGCTCGATCACCATGATCGTCGCATCGGGCACGTCGACCCCGACCTCGACCACTGTCGTGGCGACGAGAAGGCGGAGTTCGCCAGTCTTGAAGGCAAGCATGACGGCATCCTTCTCGGCGCCGTTCATCCGTCCATGCACGAGCCCGACCTTCGGACCGAGCGCCTTGACCAGCGTTGCATGCCGTTCCTCGGCGGACATCAGGTCCGACACCTCGGATTCCTCGACCAGCGGACAGATCCAGTAGGCCTTCTTGCCCTCGGCGAGCGCATGCTTCAACCGGTCGACGATTTCGCCAGTCCGTTCGTTGGAGACGGTGATCGTCTGGATCGGCTTGCGGCCGGCGGGCTTTTCCGTGAGCTTGGAGACGTCCATGTCGCCGAAGGCCGCGAGCACCAGCGTGCGCGGGATCGGCGTCGCGGTCATCACCAGCATGTGCGGGGAAATGCCCTTCGCCGTGAGCCGCAGGCGCTGGTGCACGCCGAAGCGATGCTGCTCGTCGACCACCGCCAGCAACAGGTTCTGGTAGGAAACGCTCTCCTGGAACAGGGCGTGCGTGCCGATGATGATCTGCGCCTCGCCGGATGCGATCCGTTCCTGGATCTGGTCGCGCTCCCGCCCCTTGGTTCGCCCCGTCAGCACCTCGATCCCGATGCCGGTGCCCTCAGCCATCTTCGATATCGTTGCGTGGTGCTGGCGCGCGAGGATTTCGGTCGGCGCCATCAGCACCGCCTGGCCACCGCTTTCCACCGCCGCCGCCATCGACAGCAGCGCCACCAGCGTCTTGCCGGAGCCGACGTCGCCCTGCAGCAGGCGAAGCATCCGGTCGGTGCCGGACATGTCCTTCAGAATGTCGTCGACGGCTTGTCGCTGGCTGCCGGTCGGGGAAAAGGGCAGGCGGGCAAGGATCTCGCCGCTCAGCTTGCCCGTTGCGTTAACCGGTGTGCCCGCCACCTTGCGCAGCCGTTGGCGCACGAGTGAAAGCGACAGTTGCCCGGCCAGAAACTCGTCATAGGCGAGGCGCCGTCGCGCCGGGGCCTGGGGATCGATGTCGGCTTCGTCACGCGGATCGTGCAGGCTGCGAAAGCTGTCATCGACCGTCGGGAACCCCTGCTTTTCGACGAGGTGCTCGTCGAGCCATTCAGGAAACCTGGGCAGCCGGGCGAGGGCGGCATCGATCATCTTGCGCAGGTACTTTGGCGAAAGACCGGCAGTCAGAGGGTAGATGGGCTCGACGAGCGGCAGGTTCTCGGCTTCATCGACCTTCACCGCATAGTCGGGATGCACCATCGACGGGCGGCCATTGAACCAGTCTACCTTGCCGCTGACCATCACGGTCGCGTCGATGGGGAAGGCGGCTTCCAGCCATTGTGCCTTGCCGCGGAAGTAGACCAGCGACAGTTCTCCGGTGTCGTCGTGCAGGAAGATCCGGTAGGGCACGCTGCCGCGCCCCTTCGGTGGCGGCTGATGCCGGTCGACCCGGCCGGTAATCGTGACGATCGTCCCTTGCGGCGCACGGGCGATGCCGGGCTGGTGACGGCGATCGATCAGCGAGTAGGGCGCATGGAACAGGAGATCGATCACACGGCAGTCGTCGATATCCTCGCGGCCGAGCAGCTTGACGAAGAGGGCGGCGAGCTTCGGCCCGACGCCGGGAAGCGAAGACAGAGGCGAAAACAGAGGATCGAGAACGGCGGGACGCATGAGCGGCAAAATGCGCCGCGAATTGCCCGTTTGGCAAGGCTGACAAGGATGAAATGAAGGGCTATAGAGGCGCATCAACAGGAAGGTGACAGGCATGACAGGCATTTCTCGCACCAGCGCAGATCTCGATCCCCGCCGTAGGCGCATCCTCTACCGCTGCTGGCATCGCGGCATCCGCGAGATGGATCTGGTCCTCGGACAATTCGCCGAGGCCGAACTTGCCGATCTCAGCGATGAGCAGATGGACGAGCTGGAAACGATCATGCGCGAGGAGGACAACGACCTCGTGACCTGGATCACCGGCGCGGTCGCCTTGCCCGAGCGCTTCGATACGCCGCTCTTCGCCAGGATCGCTTCCTATCGCCCGGATTTCGATCCGGTCACCATGGATTCCGGCAGGACAGCGGAATGATCCCCGGTTTCGACCCTAAACGTATCGCGGGCGCAGGCAGCGCGCTGACCGTCGGCAATGTGCCGCCGGGGGTCGAGCCACTGCTGCTGGCAGAGCTGGCGCGGGCCGGCACGCCGGTCGCCTATGTCATGTCGGATGGCCAGCGCATGGCCGATCTCGAACAGATGCTCGGCTTCGTCGCCCCCGACATTCCCGTCCTGACCCTGCCGGGCTGGGACTGCCTTCCCTATGACCGTGTTTCGCCGAGCGCCGACACCTCGGCCCGACGGATTTCTGCACTGAGCGGCCTGATCGCCCACGCCCACAAGCCGCATCCGGCAATCGTGCTCGTAACCGTCAACGCCATGCTGCAGAAGGTGGCGCCGCGCGACGTCATCGAAAGCCTCGCCTTTTCCGCCCGCCCGGGCAATACCGTGCGCATGGACGATATCGCCGCGAGGCTGGAGCGCAACGGCTTCGATCGCGTCGCGACCGTTCGCGAAGTCGGCGAGTTCGCCGTGCGCGGCGGCATTCTCGATGTCTTCGTTCCGGGTGCCGAAGAGCCGGTGCGCCTCGATTTCTTCGGCGATACGCTCGAAAGCATCCGCAGCTTCGACCCGGCAAGCCAGCGCACGACCGGACAGGCCCGCTCTCTCGACCTGAGCCCGATGAGCGAGGTGACGCTGACGCCCGACACGATCAGCCGGTTCCGAAAGAATTATCTGTCGCTCTTCGGCGCGGCCACGCGCGACGACGCGCTCTATGTCGCCGTTTCCGAAGGCCGCCGTTACGCCGGCATGGAACACTGGCTGCCGCTCTTCTACGAAAAGCTGGAGACGGCCTTCGACTATCTGACCGGCTTCCGGCTCGTCACCGACCATACGGTGCGCGAAGCAGCCGAGGAACGCTCCCGCCTGGTGCTCGACTACTATCAGGCCCGCCAGGAGGCGGGGACATCGGGCAAGGGGCAGTTGGCGCAGGGCACGCCCTACAAGCCGGTGTCGCCGGGACAGCTTTATCTCGATGCGAATACCTTCGCCTCGGCCCTGGATGCGCAGAATGCCATTCGCCTGACACCGTTCAACGAACAGGACAGTCCTTCCCGCCGCGTCGTCACCCTCGACGCCCATGTCGGACCGCGCTGGGCGCGCAACGCCGCCGAGGGCCCGGATGCCGAACGGGTCAACGTCTTCGACCTGGCGGTCAAGCACATCGCCGACAAGCGGGCCAAGGGCGCGAAAGTCGTGATCACCGGCTGGAGCGACGGTTCGCTCGACCGGTTGCTGCAGGTGCTGAACGAGCATGGGCTGGAGCGGATCAAGCCGATCAAGGCACTCGCCGACGTGTCCAGGCTCGGCAAGGGCGAGGCTGCATCCGCTGTGCTCAGCCTCGAATCGGGTTTCGAAACCGGCGACCTGGTCGTGATCGGCGAGCAGGACATCCTCGGTGATCGCATGGTGCGGCGCTCGAAACGGCGCAAGCGCGGTGCGGACTTCATCGCGGAAGTGTCGGGCCTCGAGGAAGGCTCGCTGGTTGTCCATGCAGAACACGGCATCGGCCGTTTCGTCGGCCTCAGGACCATCGAGGCTGCCGGTGCGCCGCATGCCTGCCTTGAACTGCGCTATGCCGACGAGGCCAAGCTGTTCCTGCCGGTCGAAAACATCGACCTCTTGTCGCGCTACAGCTCGGAAGGCACGGACGCACAACTCGACAAGCTCGGCGGCGGCGCATGGCAGATGCGCAAGGCCAAGCTTAAGAAGCGCCTGCTCGACATGGCCGACGGACTGATCCGCCTGGCCGCGATGCGCCTGACCCGGCACGCGCCGGTGCTGACCGCACCCGACGGCGTCTACGACGAATTCGCCGCGCGCTTCCCTTACGACGAGACCGAAGACCAGCTGAACGCCATCGACGCCGTTCGCGAGGATCTCGGCGCCGGGCGCCCGATGGATCGGCTCGTCTGCGGCGACGTCGGTTTCGGCAAGACCGAAGTCGCGCTGCGGGCTGCCTTCATCGCCGCCATGAACGGCGTGCAGGTGGCCGTCGTCGTGCCGACGACGCTGCTCGCCCGCCAGCACTTCAAGACCTTTTCCGAGCGCTTCCGCGGGCTGCCGATCCGCATCCAGCAGGCCTCGCGGCTTGTGGGTTCGAAGGACCTGGCGCTCACCAAGAAGGAAGTTTCCGAGGGCAAGACCGATGTCGTCGTCGGCACCCACGCGCTGCTCGGCACCAGCATCAAGTTTGCCAATCTTGGCCTGCTGATCATCGACGAGGAGCAGCATTTCGGGGTCAAGCACAAGGAGAAGCTGAAAGAGCTGAAGACCGACGTGCATGTGCTGACGCTGTCGGCAACGCCGATCCCGCGCACGCTGCAGCTGGCGATGACGGGCGTGCGCGAACTGTCACTGATAACCACGCCGCCGGTCGACCGCATGGCGGTGCGCACCTTCATCTCGCCCTTCGATGCGCTGGTGATCCGCGAGACGCTAATGCGCGAGCATTATCGCGGCGGACAGAGCTTCTATGTCTGCCCGCGGCTGGCGGATCTCGAGGAGATCCATGCCTTCCTGCAGTCCGACGTTCCGGAACTCAGGGTCGCCGTCGCCCATGGCCAGATGCCGGCTGGCGAACTCGAAGACATCATGAATGCCTTCTACGACGGCAAGTACGACGTGCTGCTGTCGACCACCATCGTCGAATCCGGCCTCGACGTTCCGACAGCCAACACGCTGATCGTCCACCGCGCCGACATGTTCGGCCTGGCGCAGTTGTACCAGCTGCGCGGACGCGTCGGCCGTTCGAAAGTGCGTGCGTTTGCGCTCTTTACCCTTCCGGTCAACCGGGTGCTGACGGCCACGGCCGAACGCCGGCTGAAGGTGCTGCAGTCGCTCGACACGCTTGGCGCCGGCTTCCAGCTCGCCAGCCACGACCTCGACATCCGCGGGGCCGGAAACCTGCTCGGCGACGAACAGTCCGGCCACATCAAGGAGGTCGGTTTCGAACTCTACCAGCAGATGCTGGAGGAGGCGGTCGCAGAAGTGAGGGGCGACGAGGAAGTCCACGACACCGGCTGGTCGCCGCAGATTTCGGTCGGCACCCCGGTCATGATCCCGGACGACTACGTCCCCGACCTGCACCTGCGCCTCGGTCTCTATCGTCGTCTCGGCGAGATCACCGACCTCAAGGAGATCGACGCCTTCGGCGCCGAACTCATCGACCGTTTCGGCCCGCTGCCGCTGGAGGTCCAGCACCTCCTCAAGATCGTCTACATCAAGTCGCTCTGCCGCACCGCCAATGTCGAGAAGCTCGAAGCCGGGCCGAAGGGCATTGTCGTCCAGTTCCGCAACAAGGAATTCCCCAATCCTGCGGCGCTCGTCGGCTATATCGGCAAGCAGGGGACGATGGCGAAGATCCGCCCCGACCACAGCCTTGTGCTGATCCGCGACCTTCCGACCCCGGAAAAGCGGTTGTCGGGCGCCGCCGTGGTCATGACCCAGCTTGCCGGCCTGGTGAAATCGTAAGCGCTGGCGCCGGTCCCGCCGGCGCCTCTCTCCAGCGTTTCCCCATCGCCCGGATGGCGGTCTTGCCCGCATCCGGCCCTGGCCTATGTAGTGACTGAGCGGCCGGGCGCCTTCCTGCGCCGGGAGGTGGCGATCATGGCCAGGATTACAGGCAGGAACATTTCGGAACGCCTGTCCGGCACCGGGAATGACGACGTCCTCAGCGGTCTCGGCGGCAGTGACCGCATCACCGGGGCAGGCGGCCGCGACGTGATCAGCGGCGGCAACGGCGCCGATACCGTTTTCGGCGGGGCCGGCAACGATGTCATCTACGGCCACGGTTCCGCCGATCTCAATGCGAATTCGGGCGTCATCCGCGCGACCGAGGTGGCGAATGCCGGATCCGGCGCGGTTTTCGTCACATCGGCGCCGGGAGATGACGGCCATATCTATTCGGTCAACAAGACGACAGGTGTCATTGCGCGCATCGACCTCGCTACGGGCCGATCGCAGACCGTTCTCGATATTCCCGACAACCAGTTCGGCAAGGAGGGCGAAGGCGGCGTCCTGAGCGTTGCGTTCCACCCGGATTACGACGCCAACGGCCGGTTCTTCGTGTTCTCGACCACCGCGGCCGGCAATCTTGCGGTTCGGGAGTATCAGAAGGCCGGGACCGGTCCCGCGCAGCTGATGGAAACGGTGATCGGCATCCCGCATCCGGTCAACAAGAACCACAATGGCGGTTTTATCGGTTTCGGACCGGACGGCTATCTCTACGTCACGACCGGCGACGGCGGCGGCGCCAACGACCCGCCCGGCAATGCCCAGAACGTCAATTCACTGCTCGGCAAGATCCTTCGCCTCGATATCGACGCCGATGACTTCCCGAACAATCCGAACCGCAACTACGGCATACCCGACGACAATCCCTTCGCCGGTTCCACGCCCGGGCGCGGAGAAATCTGGGCCTATGGCCTTCGCAATCCGTGGCGCATGAGCTTCGACACCAATGGCGACCTCTATATCGGCGACGTCGGCCAAAGTGCCTTCGAGGAGATCGACTACGTCAGGGCCGGAACGAAAGGCGGATTGAATTTCGGCTGGAACTACCGCGAGGGCTTCGACGATGGGCCCGGACCGCCGCCGCCGAACCCGTCATCGCTGACCGATCCGATATTTGTCTATCCGCACGGCAGCGGAACATCGGTCACGGGAGGCTATGTCTACCGAGGACCGGATCCCGGGCTTCAGGGCAATTATTTCTTTTCTGATTTCGTTACCGGCAAGCTTTACACGCTCCGCGTCGTCAATGGCCGCGTGGAAGACGCGATCGAGCGAACCGCGCAGGTCCGCGGCGGCGATCTCAGCAATATCGCCTCGTTCGGTACGGATGCGAAAGGCAACCTCTATGCGGTCTCGCTGTCCGGGCAGATCTTTCGGCTCGATCCGGGCGTCGCCGCCGGCGACGGAAGCGACAGATTGCATGGTGGAGCCGGCAACGACAGGATCCATGGCGGCGCGGGTGATGACCGGCTTTTCGGTGACGATGGGCGCGACACGCTGGCCGGTGGTATCGGCAACGATCACCTGACCGGCGGAGCAGGAGTGGACGTATTCGTCTTCGCCCGGGGAGGCGGCCGCGACCGCATCACGGACTTCGATGCGACGGGCGCGGTTCACGACGTCATCGATCTGCGGGAGGCCGGCATTGCCGACAGCTTCGCCGAACTGAAGGCAGACCATATGCTCCAGTCGGGCGACGATGTCATCATTCGCGGCCTCGGCGGGGATCGTATCCGCATCGAGAGTGTCACGCTTGCCGAGCTCGATCGCGCCGACTTCCTTCTCTAGCATCCGGTTTCGAGAATTGGCGCCCGGGAGATAGCGCACGGCATTAGAGCTGCGTGCGTGCTTCCGCCTTCATGCGGGCGATATCCCTCAGCGCACCGGTGAGCACGTCTACCGTCTGCGCGCCGCTGACCGCATACTGATGGTCGAAGATGAAGAAGGGCACGCCGCTGACACCCATTTGCTGGGCGGCGGCGATCTCGCTCCTGATGGTGTCGCGGTCGGCATCGGAGGCCAGCAGGCGCTCCACCAGCTTGGGGTCCATGCCGGCCTCGGTGGCAATCTCTGTCAGGACCGCCGGATCGCCGACATTGCGGCCTTCCTCGAAATTCGCCTTGAACAGGGCGGACACCACTCTTTCCTGCATTTCGCGGCTTTCCGAATGGGCCCACAACATCAGTCGGTGCGCATCCATTGTGTTCGGGCCGACCTTGATGGCGTCGAAATCGAAGTTGATACCGACTTCTCGACCCAGCCTCTGCAGTGCCTGATGGGCGATCTCGACCTTGTCCCGGCCGCCGAGCTTCGCCTCAAGCGCCTTCTGGTGATCGACGCCTTCCGGCGGATAGTCGGGATTAAGCTGGTAGGGGCGCCAGTTGACGGTTACGCTGACCTCGTCCTGAACCTCGGCGATGGCGAGATCGAGCCGCGCCTTGCCAAGATAGCACCAGGGGCAGACCACGTCCGAGACGATGTCGATTACGATGTTTTCCATCCTGATGTCCTTCCTTGACGCGGCCGACCCACTGCCTGGCCCGATGGGGATCTATGCCTAGACGCGCCGCGGTTCAACCCGTAGCGCGCCTGACCTGGAAGGAAACGCAGTTTTCCCTATTGTGCGCGAGCGTCCCACCAGGTCGACAGCGTGTATCCATAGAGCGGTACCGTCTCCGGATGCTGGATATAGGCACGACGGGCGATCCACTGCTGGCCGATATGATAGAGCGGCACAACGTAATGGCCACTCAGCAACATCCGGTCGTGGGCGCGCACTGCAGCACGAAAATCCTCCGCCGATCGGGCCTTGAGGATATTGTCGATCATCCTGTCGACGTCAGGATCGGCCACGCCCGCATAGTTCTCGCTGCCGTCGCGGTCGCGCGAGATCGAGCTCCAGCGCCCGACCTGTTCGGCGCCCGGTGACAATGACGAAGGGAAACCCTTCATGATCATGTCGTAGTTGAAGGCGATCGTGCGGCTCTGGAACTGCGAATCGTCGACCGTGCGAACGGTCATGGCGATGCCGAGCGCCTTCAGCGAGCGCTGGTAGGCGAGGGCGAGGCGCTCCTGATCGGGGTTTTGCGTCATCACCTCGAAAGCGATTTGCTTGCCATTGGCATCGACCATCTTGCCGTCCCTGATCGAGTAGCCCGCCTCCGTGAGCTTGTCGAACGCCTGGCGCAGCACGTTTCGGTCACGGCCGGAGCCGTCGGTGACCGGCAGCCTATAGGTGCCGTCGAGCACATCGGGCTCGATCCGGTCGACCGCCGGGCCCAGCACGGCCTTCTCCCGCTCGTCCGCGGCAATCCCGAGACTGGAGAGATCGGAGTTCTGCCAGTAGCTCTGGGTGCGCTTGTAGGCTCCGCCGAAAAGCGTGCGGTTCGCCCATTCGAAATCGAAGGCGATCGAAAGCGCCTCACGGACCCGCGGATCGGCGAAAACCGGCCGGCGCGTGTTGAAGACGAAGCCGAGCATGCCGGTCGGAACCCTCGGCTGGAATACGTCCTTGACGATCTCGCCGGATGTGGCCGCCGGAAAATCATAGGCGCGCTGCCAGTGAACAGGTGAACCGTCCTGGAAGGTGTCGATGTCGCCCTTCTTGAAAGCCTCGAACATCGTGCTTTCCTGCAGGAAATATTCGACGGAAATCTCGTCGTAGTTGTCGACCCCGACCTTGGCGGGAACGTCCTTGCCCCAGTAGTTGGGGTCGCGCTCGAACACGATCCGCTCGCCCGGCTTCAGCGACTTGATCCGGTAAGGCCCAGAACCGACGGGGATTTCCAATGAGGACCGGTCGAAGGTCTCGGGATTGACGGCATGTTTGGGCAGAACCGGTGCGAGTGCCAGCAGCAGCGGCGTCTCGCGATCGGCCTTGTCATTGAAGGTGAAGCGTACGCTGTTGTCGCCGACCTTCTCCATCTTCTCGACCGTTTCCAGCCGCCGGCTGAAGGGGATACGGCCCTTGTCCCGCAGTAGCTCGAACGTGAAGATCACGTCTTCGGCGGTCACGGGCTTGCCATCCGACCACCGCGCTGCCGGATTGAGGTTGAACTGGATGAAACTGCGTTCGTCATCCCATTCTACCGTCTCGGCAAGCAGGCCGTACATGCTGAAAGCCTCGTCGCGCGAGCGCTGCATCAGCGATTCGTAGACGAGGTTGCCGAACTCAGGATCCCACATGCCGCGGGCGGTGGTGCGCATGCTCTTGAGGATGAACGGATTGAGGCTGTCGAAGGTGCCGACCACGCCGTAGGTTATGCGTCCGCCCTTCTTCACGTCAGGATTTACGTAGGGGAAGTGCTTGTAGTCCCTCGGTAGGGCCGGTTCGCCATGCATGGCGATTCCATGCACGGGGGCGCCATAGGCTTCTGCGCAAAACAGCAACGCAACGCAGCCGATAAGAATTCGTCGCAAGTATTCTTCCTTTCGCAACCGACATCAGCGGGTCGGAACCTGATATGCATCGCGATTCCATGGCCTTGGCCCCCGGATGCGCGACGCAGCAAGTGAAGGTGCTGCGTTAAGCATGATTCCTGGCGAAATTATCACGGAGCACCGCCAAACCAACACGCAAGTAGCGGAAATATTGAGCTTCTGCACGAAACCGCCAAAGAAACTCTGGATATCTCCATGGCGCCGTTGTAACACGAGGCTCAGAATATTCGGGTCATTCTCTTGCCTCATTTGGGCGACAGGTGAACGGCATCAGGGCCCAGTCAAACAGGATCGGTTGATCACCGCTCCGCACCGAATTTCAGGAGACGAATTCGTTATGATGTTCAAAGCTAACAACACCATGCGGGCGGCATTGTCCGTTCTCGCTCTCTCGGTCGGCGCGGTTTCGGCTCCGGCTGTATCGCAGGCACAGGAAGCGGCTGCCGCCGGCGCTGCACCGCTCGGCTGGTTCAAGACCTGCAGCAAGCAGGAAGACAACGACATCTGCGCGGTGCAGAACATCGTTCGCGCCAATAGCGGCCAGATGATTACCGCCGTCGGCCTGATCACGATCAGCGGCAAGGTAAACCGCAAGATGCTGCAGGTCTCGGTACCCTCCGCGCGTCTCATCCCGCCGGGCATCACCATGCAGATCGATGGCGGCAAGGGCCAGAAACTCGACTATGCTGTCTGCCTTCCGGATCGCTGCACCGCGGAAATCGCACTGACCGACGCCATGATCGCCAGCCTGAAGAAGGGCAACGAGGTCGTTTTCACCTCGATGAACTTCCGCCGCGCGCCGAACCCGATCAAGATCACGCTCGAAGGCTTCACCGGCGCCTTTGATGGCGAGGCGATGTCGGAGTCGAAGCTCGCCGAAAGCCAGCGCAGCCTGGAAGAAGGCATGCAGAAGAAGGCCGAGGAAGCGCGCAAGAAGCTTGAGGACGCCCAGAAGGCTGCCAAGCAGAACTAAGCGGCAGACGCTCCTCATCAAACAAAAGCCCGGCTTGTCCGGGCTTTTTTGCGCGCAAATAAAAAGGGGAGCCGCTTAAGGCTCCCCGTTGTGGAACAGAGCAGAAACCGCTCAGTTGGCCATGCCGGCCTTGGGCGTGAACTCGCCCTTGGGGCCGCGATCGAAGATCAGGCCGATCTGCGGATTTCTCAGCGGCTGGTTGCTCTCGTCGGCAACCAGGTTTTGTTCCGAGACATAGGCGACATATTCAGTTTCATCATTCTCCGCGAGGAGATGATAGAAGGGCTGATCCTTGCTCGGACGCACCTCGAGGGGGATGGAGTTCCACCATTCCTCCGTGTTCGCGAACACCGGATCGACATCGTAGACGACGCCGCGGAAGGGGAAGACCTTGTGGCGGACCACTTCACCAATTCTGAACTTTGCTTTACGCATCAACATCGCTTTACTTCCTTTCCCCCGATAATTTGGGGGGTGTCCGGCCCGACATCAAGGGGTAAACGACATCTCCGTCATGATTCGCTGGTCACAGGCGCTTGTTTGCGTCTGCCGATCGGGGCGGTCGCCAGCACCACGCCACCCATCACGAACGCAATGCCGGCGGCATGATAGGTCTCGAAGCGCTCGCCGAGAAAGACCGTCGCCATGATGATGGAAAAGGGTGGCATGAGGTAGAGCGAAACGCCGGCCAGCGACGGCCCGAAGACCCGCACGGCGTGCTGGAAACAGGCGAAGGCGGCCAGCGATGCAAAGACGATGATGCCGGCGATGCGCACCCAGTCATGCGCGGTGTCCGGCCTAGCGCCGCCACTGACGAACTCGACCAGGGCAAACGGCGCCAGCGCTAGCGCTCCCGCGATACCGACCATTCCGAAGCTCGCAAGCGGCGCCATGCTGGTCACGGCCTTGTTTCGCAGCAACAGCGAATAGCCGGCCCAGGAGATGGCTGCAGCAAGGATGCCGAGGTCACCCGGATTGAACCGGAAATGGCGGGCCGCCTGCCAGTCGCCCTTCAGCACGATGATCGCCACGCCGACGAATGCGATGCCCATGCCCGCAAGTTCTCTGGGGCCAATGGCACGCCCCCGTAACAGCCATTCCAGAACCAGGATGAACAGGCTCGATGTCGTGTAGATCAGGGTGGCATTGGAGGCGGTGGTATACTGCAGCGACCAGTAGACGCCGCCGCCACACACGACCATTCCGAGAACGCCAAGCGCCAGCCATAGCAGCGGATGCTGACGCACGAATGCGATGCAGGCTTCACGATCGGCATAGACGAACGGCAGCAACAGCAGGGCGGAGCCGGTCCAGCGCAGGAATGCGGTGATGTAGGGGGCAACATCCGCGCTGATCCCGCGGCCGAATACGAGGTTGCTGGCGAAGAATACTGCAGCCAGAACGAACACGACCCAGTCGACGGGGCGGGCGGCAAGGGAATTCGCATTCGAAGGCATGATGTCAACACCGGCAATATTTGCGTCGGACCATAGGGCCCAAGCAGAGAAATATCAAATCGTCAAATTTTCCGTGTTCGGGCGCCGCGAGACGCACACTTCGCTCCGGGTCCACGCAATGCGATGACAATGAAAAACCGGCAGGACTGTTATCCCGCCGGTTAGAAAGGACGAAGCCCCGGAGGGCCGGGGCTTCGAAGCGGTTTCGGATCAGACCGAGTAGTACATGTCGTATTCGACCGGATGCGGGGTCATTTCGAAGCGCATGACTTCCTGCATCTTCAGTTCGATAAAGCTGTCGATCTGGTCGTCATCGAAGACGCCGCCGGCGGTGAGGAACTTGCGATCCTTGTCGAGGCTTTCGAGAGCTTCACGCAGCGAGCCGCAGACCGTCGGGATCTTCTTCAGTTCCTTGGCCGGCAGGTCGTAGAGATCCTTGTCCATGGCCTTGCCCGGATGGATCTTGTTCTTGATGCCGTCGAGGCCAGCCATCAGCAGGGCGGCGAAGCCGAAATAGGGGTTGGCGGTCGGATCCGGGAACCGGACTTCGACGCGCTTTGCCTTCGGGTTCGAGCCGAACGGGATGCGGCACGAGGCCGAACGGTTGCGGGCGGAATAGGCCAGCAGGACCGGTGCTTCGTAACCGGGAACCAGACGCTTGTAAGAGTTGGTCGAGGGGTTGGTGAAGGCGTTGATCGCCTTGGCATGCTTGATCACGCCACCGATGAAGTACAGGCAGTTTTCCGAAAGACCGGCATACTCGTCACCGGCGAAGGTCGGCTTTCCGTCCTTCCAGATCGACAGGTGGACGTGCATGCCCGAACCGTTGTCGCCGAAGATCGGCTTCGGCATGAAGGTTGCCGTCTTGCCGTAGGCATTGGCGACCTGATGAACGACGTACTTGTAGATCTGCATCTTGTCGGCGTTGCGGACGAGCGTGTCGAACTTGACGCCGAGTTCGTGCTGAGCTGCTGCCACTTCGTGGTGATGCTTCTCGACGACGACGCCCATTTCCGAGAGCACGGTCAGCATTTCGGAGCGCATGTCCTGGCAGCTGTCGACCGGCGGGACCGGGAAGTAGCCGCCCTTGACGCGCGGACGGTGGCCGAGGTTGCCGGTTTCGTATTCGGTATCGTCGTTCGACGGCAGTTCGGTCGAGTCCAGCTTGAAGCCGGTGTTGTACGGATCAGCCTTGTACTTGACGTCGTCGAAGACGAAGAATTCAGCTTCCGGACCGACGAATACGGTGTCGCCGATGCCAGAGGCCTTCAGGTAGGCTTCTGCCTTCTTGGCGATGCCGCGCGGGTCGCGGTTGTAGGCTTCGCCGGAGACCGGATCGAGAATGTCGCAGACGATGACCATGGTCGACTGGGCGAAGAACGGATCCATGTGAACCGTTTCGACGTCGGGCATCAGCACCATGTCGGACTCGTTGATGGCCTTCCATCCGGCGATCGAGGAGCCGTCGAACATGACGCCGTCGGCGAACATGTCTTCGTCAACGCAGGCGATGTCCATGGTGACGTGCTGCAGCTTGCCCTTCGGGTCGGTAAAGCGCAGGTCTACGAACTTGACGTCGTTGTCCTTGATTTGCTTCAGAATGTCTTTTGCGGTCGTCATATAACGTATTCCTTGATGAGATGACGATTTTGGAAAACCTTGCCCCCTGAAACGAAGGCCAGGAGGACTTAGATGGCGTCTACGCCTGTTTCACCGGTGCGGATTCGAATGACCTCTTCCACATTGGAGACGAAAATCTTTCCGTCACCGATGCGCCCGGTCTGAGCGGCCTTGCGGATGGCTTCGATGACTGCTTCCGCATTTTCGTCTGCCAGCACGACCTCGACTTTCACCTTCGGCAGAAAGTCGACGACATATTCAGCCCCGCGATAAAGCTCCGTGTGGCCTTTCTGCCGTCCAAAGCCTTTCGCTTCCGTGACGGTGATACCCTGCAGGCCGACTTCCTGAAGGGCTTCCTTCACTTCGTCGAGCTTGAAAGGCTTGATGATCGCTTCGATCTTTTTCATGAGAAAATTTCTCTCCGCTTCTCCAGTTACAGCAGGAATGTTCCCGCTCGCCCGATTGAATGCATTTGGCGTGCCAGTTCGCGAGGAACTGCATGATTTTTTTGAAATCCTGCGGGGCACACGATGCTTTCCGGCGGATTGCGGCCAAAATCACGATGGCGACTATGGAGCCGTGAGAGCCTCGGGCGCAACTGCGAAAGTTGCGGTGCGACTTTTTTGGTCAGTTCCGTACAAGCGGACTGGGCGGATGAAGGCCTGATTGTAGGCACATGCACAAAGAATAGTCACAGCCATTTTCCGCTATCCGGACGGTTGCTCTGTGCCGGGATTTGATTTCAACTGGCAACATGACCAGGATTTCTATTGCCGACCTTCTGCTGACACCCGCTGAAATGACTGCCGCCGATGCAGCCGCCGCTGCCTCCGGCATCGACAGCTACGGCCTGATGGAGCGGGCCGGGCAGGCGGTCGCGGCTTGCGCCCTGCGCCACTATGCCGGCGCCTGCCGCTTCGTCGTGCTCTGTGGCCCGGGCAACAATGGCGGCGACGGCTATGTCGCGGCCCGGGCGCTGGCTGCCAGCGGCGCGGGCGTGGCGCTCTATGCGCTCGGGGCGCCACGCGACCTCAAGGGCGACGCCGCACGCGCCTACAAGGACTGGGGCGGCAAGGCACAGCAGATCGACCGCTACAACCCGCAAGCCGGTGACGTCGTGATCGACGCGATCTTCGGCGCCGGCCTTAGCCGCGAGGTCCCTGATGTCGTCGCCGACGTCATCGGCCGTGTCGGGGATGCCGGGGTTCCGGTCGTTGCCGTCGATTTGCCCTCTGGCCTTTGCGGCAGTCGTGGCGCGCCGCTCGGCTCCGCCTTCCAGGCAGTATACACGGTGACCTTCATGACGCTGAAGCCGGGGCATCTGTTGTTGCCGGGGCGCTCGTTGTGCGGAGAATGCGAAGTCTTCGACATCGGCATTCCGCACCGGATCGTGCGGTCGGTCGCCGGCCGCGTCGTGGTGAACGGGCCGGACCTCTGGCAGAACCTGTTGCCGCATACACAAGCGCGATCGCACAAGTTCACGCGGGGGCATCTGGTGGTTTTTTCAGGTGGCCGCTCAGCGACAGGTGCGGCGCGCCTGTCGGCCATGGCCGGCCTGCGCACCGGCGCTGGGCTGGTGACGATCGCTTCGCCGCCGGATGCCGTTGCCGTCAATGCCGGCGCACTGACCGCGATCATGCTGCGGCCGGTCGAGGATCTCGCCGCGCTCGAGAGCTGGCTCGCCGATCCACGGCTATCGACCTTCGTTCTGGGGCCGGGATTCGGCGTGGGTGAAAAGGCGCGCCAATTCGCACTGGCGCTGCAAGCGAGGCATCTGGTTCTCGACGCTGACGGCATCACCTCGTTCCGCGACCAGCCGGAACTTCTTTTTTCCGACCGGGAAGAAGGTGAGGGAAGCCTGGTGCTGACGCCGCACGAGGGCGAGTTCGCCCGCCTGTTTCCGGATATTTCTGCTGACGACGGGATCGGAAAGGTCGAGAAGGCGGTCGCCGCTGCAGGGCGGGCGAACGCCGTGATCGTCTACAAGGGCGCGGACACTGTGATTGCGGCGCCCGATGGCAGGGCGGCGATCAATGCCAATGCCCCGTCATGGCTTGCGACGGCCGGCTCGGGGGACGTCCTCGCGGGTGTCATAGGCGGCCTGCTGGCGCAGGGCATGCCGGCTTTCGAGGCCGCCGCAGCCGGCGTCTATCTTCATGGCGAAGCGGGAACGAGGGCCGGCGAGGGATTGATCGCAGAGGATCTTCCTCTCCACATCCGCCCGTTGCCGACGTGATTTGGCGTCTCACTGGTTTGCGATCGCGTCAGCCCAGGCGCTCGATCAGAGTCTCGGCGCCGCGCGGCGCATTCACTTTTCCGCCGGTGATGAAGAAGGCAAAGACGTCGCGGGGCAGGGTCTCGACCTTGCGGTCTCCGGCGATCAGGGGAAGATCGCCGGGCTGGTCGCCTGCAGCCCATGTTTTCAAGCGTTCAGCCCACAGGTTCATGTCGCTTTCCGGGTAGCATGTCGGCACGTCGTCGCTGCCGCGTTGCAGCCGGGCATAGACGAATTCGGCGGTGACGTCGGGCAGCATCGGATACTCGTCATGATCGGCGCAGACGACGGCGACCTTGTGTTTCGCCAGCAGGTCGATGAATTCGGGTACCTGAAAGGACGGGTGGCGGACTTCGACCACATGGCGCAGTACCAGACCGTCCTGCTTTTCCGGCAGCAACGCCAGGAACGCGGCGAAATCGTCGGGATCGAATTTCTTTGTCGGCGCGAACTGCCACAGGATCGGCCCGAGATGCGGCCCGAGTTCGGTCAATCCCTGCTCGAGGAAACGGGTCACGGACTCTCCGGCTTCAGCCAGCACCCGGCGGTTGGTGGAATAGCGGCTGGCTTTGAGCGAAAAGACAAAACCCTCAGGCACCTCGGACGCCCATTTGGCGAAGGTCGCAGGCTTCTGCGTACTGTAATAGGTGCCGTTGACCTCGATCGCCGTCAGCTTGCTGCTGGCATATTCGAGCTGCCGCTTCTTAGGCAGGTCGGCGGGATAGAATGTTCCCTCCCATGGATCGAAGGTCCAGCCGCCGACGCCGACCCGAATTTTTCCCGCCTTGCTCATCCACACCTCCTCCGCCACGGAAAATTACACGCAAATGCAAGGCAGTTTCTGCCGCAGCAACGAACGCCAACCCGATGCTTGGCGTTCGTCGGATCCATCCTACTCCGCGGCCTCGATCTTCTTCAGCGGCCGGCGTTCCAGCAGTTCCTTGAGGAAGTGCCCGGTGTAGGAACGCGGCTCCTTGACGATGGTCTCGGGCGTTCCTGTCGCGACGATTTCGCCGCCGCCATCGCCGCCCTCCGGTCCGAAGTCGAGGATCCAGTCGGCCGTCTTGATGACTTCGAGATTGTGCTCGATCACCACCACCGAATTGCCCTGGTTGACCAGTTCGTGCAGCACTTCGAGGAGCTTGGCAACGTCGTGGAAATGCAGGCCGGTGGTCGGCTCGTCGAGAATGTAGAGCGTGCGACCCGTCGAACGTTTCGAAAGCTCCTTGGCAAGCTTGACGCGCTGGGCCTCGCCGCCTGACAGGGTGTTCGCCTGCTGGCCGACCTTGATATAGCCGAGACCGACATTGAACAGCGACTGCAGCTTGTCGCGCACCGCGGGAACGGCGGAGAAGAACTCGACCCCTTCCTCGACCGTCATGTCGAGCACGTCGGCAATCGATTTGCCCTTGAAGGTGACGTCGAGAGTTTCACGGTTGTAGCGCTTGCCGTGGCAGACGTCGCAGGTGACGTAGACGTCGGGCAGGAAGTGCATCTCGATCTTGATGACACCATCACCCTGGCAGGCCTCGCAGCGCCCGCCCTTGACG
>JAEWPB010000108.1 GCA_023399465.1 Pseudomonadota bacterium | reverse complement strand
CCTCGGCCATCAGCACCGTATAGTAGGGCTGGATCGAGTGGGCATCGATCGCTTCCTCGATGGTGCCATTGCACATCTCGGCAAACTTCGCCGGCACGCGCATCATCCGGCCCTTGGCGACGATGGTGAAGCGGGCCTCTAGCCCGGGTTTCTCCAGGGTGATGTCCAGCGAACCGCCGCGCGGGATCGAGCCGTAAGCGACGAGGAACATGTTGAGCAGCAGCTTGACGCGGTTCTTGGCGATGATCTCGCGCGGACCGTTCCAGGTGACTTCCGTCTTCTTTTCGGCGGCGGCGAAATCCTTGGCCGCCTTTTCCGCCTCGCCGGTGTCGATCGACGCGCCGACCGAGCCGGACGCGCCGAAGGCCAGACGGGCGAACTTCAGCCGCACCGAGGCGTTGAGCGCGCTCGTGCGGATCAGGTCCATCGCGTCGGCGTCGGCGCCGCCCTCGTCCAGCAGCTCCAGACCGTTATTGATCGCACCGACCGGCGAAATGACATCGTGACAAACGCGGCTGCACAGAAGTGCCGCCAGATCGGGTCCGGCGAGCGTGAGATTAGGGTTCTTGGACATCATGTTCTCCTGGTGCGAGGCCAATGCATTTTTTTTGCATCGCCCGTAGCAGATCAAAGTTGCGCGAAGGTGGTGTGCGCCATCCGCCATAAAGACAACATATTTGGTAAACCGATTATTAAGACGATCCGCACAAAATGAACCGGTCGTCGGATGGCGATGCAAAGCTGATTCACCAGGAGCGGAACAGATCATGCGCACCCACGAAACCCGCAGAGTTGCGGGCCTAGGCCTGATCATGGCGGTCATGGCGCTTGCCACCTTCATTTTGCCCATCAGGGCCGCATCGGCGAACGGAAGCCAGTACACGATGCAGGAAATCGTCGATGCCGGGCATGGCTTTTTCGGCTCGACCACCGGCGGTCTCGCCAAGGTCATCGAGAAAGCATTCGAAAACTACGGCCTGCCGAACGGCTACATTCTCGGCCAGGAAGGCTCCGGCGCCTTCATCGGTGGCCTGACCTATGGCGAAGGCCAGCTGAACACCAAGAACGTCGGCCAGCACGACGTCTACTGGCAGGGCCCCTCGCTCGGCCTCGACTATGGCGGCCAGGGCAGCCGGACGATGATGCTCGTCTACAACCTGCCGTCGGTCGACAGCCTCTACAGCCGCCTTGGCGGCGTCAGTGGCTCGGCCTTCGTCGTCGCCGGCGTCGGCATGACGGTCCTGCGCAACAACGACGTGCTGGTCGTGCCGATCCGCACCGGCGTCGGCGCACGGCTCGGCCTCAACGTCGGCTACCTCAAGCTAACCCGGGCACCGACCTGGAACCCGTTCTGAAACGGGCAAACGACTTGTGAAATGGCGGCCCGATGGCCGCCATTCTCTTTTGTGGTCCTTGTGATAAGCATTGTGCCGTGTTTTAGTATGTTGATGCGCGCCTACGCGCGTCCCCGCACGCAAACCGACCTCCAACCCTCCGAGACGGCCGCAACGTGATCGAATTTGCTCTCTTGTTTGGATTGGGCTTTTTGACGGCGACGCTTCTCGTCCTGCTTCTCGCCCCCGCCGTTCATCGCCGCGTCGTGCGCTACACCGAGAACCGGCTGAAAGCGACGATGCCGCTGAGCCCGCAGGAAGTGCGGGCGCAGAAGGACATGGTGCGCGCCACCTATGCCGCCGAAAACGCCAGAACCAGCCAGAAGCTTGCCTCCGAGCGGGAAAAGGCGGCGGCCCTGCGCTCGCGCGCCGACATGCTGTCGCGGGAAGCCGGGCGGCTTGCCTCCGACAACAGCGAACTGCAGATGCGCATGAACGCCATGAATGTCGAGGCCGCCGAACTGCGGTCGCAGTTGCGCCGCGAGGACCAGCATGTCGAGGAACTCAAGGAGGGCCTGCACGCGACCGAGGAGGCCAAGGTCGCGGGTGACCTGGCACTGTCCGAGGCGAAGCAGCGTTATCGCGCTCTCGCCCTCGAACATGACAGCCTGAAGATCGACCTGGCCACGCGTGAGACAGAAATAGAGAGCCTGAAGTTCCGCGTCCGTGACCTGCGTGAAGAGCGCGAGAGCCTGCGCGAGGACGTGAAGAGCCTGTCGCAACGCACCAAGGATGCCGAAGCGCGTCTCACCCGCGAGGAACACAAGACCCTCCGGCTCGAGGACAAGCTGGCGCGCGAACATGCCGCCAATGCCGACAAGGACGGTGTCATCGAGCGCCGCCAGGGCGAGATCGCGCGGCTGAAGGACAAGTTGAAGACCGCAAGCGCCGAGCTTCGCGATGCAGGCAAGGCATTGAAGGCCGCTGGCATCGCGCTACCCGCCGTCGCTCGGCCGGCAGCGACGACAGACGATACAATCGGGTACAAGCAGCCGAACGCAACATCCGGGACACGCAAGACGAACGCCATGAACATCAAGGATACCGAGAGTTTGTCGGAAGAGGTCCGCAACCGCGCCGTCGCGCTTGCCGAACGGTTGCCCCGGTCGCGCACGCCGGAGCAGGATGCCGTTCTTCGCGAGGAGATCGCCGATGTCGCCGCCCGCATGGTTGTGCTGACGGCGGCGCGCGAGGGCGCCTCATCGCCGATTCACACGATCCTCACCGGCAAGGCCGCGAAGGGCACCGGCAACCGCCTGAGCCTCGCCGAGCGTGCGGTCGACGTCATGGAAAAGAGCAGCGAGCCGGGCTGAGAGCGTCAGCGCTCGCTCAGATCCGCCCCATCGATGTTGCAATCTGATACAGGGCGATGCCGGTGGCGGTCGCCACGTTGAGGCTGTCGAGACCCGGCACCTGCGCGATGCGCGCGGTATGGAAGCCAGAAAGGATCTGCGGCGGCAGCCCCTCGCCTTCGGTGCCGACGACCAGCGCCATGCGCCGGGCCGGCGGAACGGCGCGGATATCGGCCTCGCCGCGCGGCGACAGGCCCCAGATCGCGAAATCGCGTTCGGCCAGCGCCGTCAGGATCTCCATCGCACTTGCCTCGCGGCAGAACGGCACCGACAGCACCGAACCGACAGATACCCGCAGCGCCTTGCGATAGAGCGGGTCGCAGCTGGTCTGGTCGAGCAGCACCCCATTGGCGCCGAACGCCGCGGCATTGCGGAAGATCGACCCGACATTGTCGTGGTTGGAGAGCCCGGCCCCGACCACGACGAGCGCGCTTTCCGGCAGTCTGTCGAGACGGGCCGCAAGTGACAGGCCGCCAGCCGGCCGGCCGAGCCCCAGCACGCCGCGATGCATGTGAAAGCCGGCAATCTGGTCGAGTACATCGCTATCGGCGACATAGACGGGGACATCGGCGGGGAAGGACGCGACGATATCGGCGACGCCCTGCAGCCTGTTCCTGAGCAGCAGGATCTTTTCGGCGACGAACTCGCCGCCGGCGGCATGGGCCGCAGCCAGCATGCGCAAGACCACCGTGCCCTCGGCGATGAAGCGGCCTTCGCGGCCGACAAGATCGCGGTCGCGCAAGGCCCGGAACTCGGCGATGCGGGGATCGTCAGCCGTTTCGATGACGATTGTTTCGCGACCGGTCATCTGCACCAGCCGGCCTCAATTGCTGCCGATGACGATGTCGGCGACGGTGCGGCCGACTGCGACGTCGAAGATATAGGCCTTCTTCTGGCCCTCGACGGTGGTGCCGTAGAACAGCACCTGCGAGCCCGAGAGCGCGACATCGGAGATTTCGAAACCAACAGGCAGAGACGCGGTCGCCGTCACCGGCGCGTCGGAGGGAACGGCGAGCGAGGCGGCCGGCGTTTTTTCCCCCGCGTCGGATTTCGTCGCCTTGTAGACAACCGCGCCCAACACCGCCATAAGGCTGACGAACATGACGCTGGCCGAGACGAGTTGCAGACGCACCATCTTGCGGCGGACTTTCTCCATTACCGGATCGATCGGCTTTTCTGCTTCCGTTTCGTCTGGTTCGATATGCGACATCTGGATGTTCCTGTTGCTGGTGTTCGCGCGGGAAATTGGAACTTGCCGAACGCGAACACGTCTGGTGCAGCCTCATCACGCGGGATGAATGAAATGAACGACCCCTTTAAACAAGCATTGGACAATAGAAAAGTCCTCAAAGCCGACGAATCCGCGGAAGGCAGACTCGATTCCTGGCTGACCGCCACCCTTGGGGGCGAATTTTCCCGCAATCGCATCAAGGCGCTGATCGAACAGGGGGCGGTGTTCGTCAACGACAGGGCGATCGATGAGCCCAAGCGCAAGGTGCATCCGGGCGACACCATCGCCATCATCCTGCCCGAGCCCGAGGATGCCGTTCCGCAAGGCGAGGACATCCCGATCGACGTGCTCTACGAGGACGAAGACCTGATCGTGCTGGTCAAGCCGGCCGGCCTCGTCGTCCATCCGGGCGCCGGCAACTGGACCGGCACGCTCGTCAACGCGCTGATCCATCATTGCGGCGACAGCCTGTCGGGAATCGGCGGCGTGCGCCGTCCCGGCATCGTCCACCGCCTCGACAAGGATACGACCGGCGTCATGGTCGTCGCTAAGAACGATGTCGCCCATCGTCACCTCGCCGACCAGTTCGCCGACCACGGCCGCACCGGCCCGCTGGAGCGCGCCTACCAGGCGATCGTCTGGGGCCGGCCGCGCCAGCTGCGCGGCATGATCGACGCCCCGCTCGGCCGCGGCGGCGATCGCACCAAGCGCGCGGTCAAGCGCGAGGACAGCGACGATGCCCGCGAGGCCATCACCCACTACGAGGTGATCGAGCGGTTCCACGAAAAGCCCGATGCCACCTGCCTCGCTTCGCTGGTCGAATGCCATCTCGAAACCGGCCGTACCCACCAGATCCGCGTGCACATGGCCCATATCGGCCATCCGCTGATCGGCGACCAGGACTATGGCGCCGCCTTCCGCACCAAGGCCAATCTGCTGCCGGAGAACGTGCGCGCACTCGCCCGCGACTTCCCGCGTCAGGCGCTCCATGCCTTCATGCTGCAGTTCGAGCATCCGCGCACCGGCGAGGTCATGCATTTCGAGGCGCCGATGCCGGAAGACATGGCGGAACTGGCAGATGCGCTGAGGGGCGACTGACGAGCGCAAGGGGCGCGTGCGATTAGATGCCGCATGCGCCATCGCCGTTGGACAGGGCCAATGACGGCATTGTGATAAGCCCTCGCCCTTGCATCACCAAAAAGTCGAACTTATCTCTTAGATGGATAGTTGCGGGGTTCTTTCGAAACCGCGACCCGGCTCGCTTGCGGATATGTTTCATCCAGAAGGAGCCTTACCTAAGATAAGGGGGTGCTTTATGGCCCGCAATACGTTGCCATCCATTACTGCTGGCGAAGGCGGCCTCAACCGCTATCTCGACGAAATTCGCAAGTTCCCGATGCTTGAGCCGCAGCAGGAATACATGCTCGCCAAGCGCTATCAGGAACACGGCGATCGCGACGCCGCGCACGAGCTGGTCACCAGCCACCTGCGTCTCGTGGCGAAGATCGCCATGGGCTATCGCGGCTACGGCCTGCCGATCGGGGAAGTCGTCTCCGAAGGCAATGTCGGCCTGATGCAGGCAGTCAAGAAATTCGATCCCGAGCGCGGCTTCAGGCTTGCCACCTACGCCATGTGGTGGATCAAGGCCTCCATCCAGGAATACATCCTGCGCTCCTGGTCGCTGGTAAAGATGGGCACGACCGCCAACCAGAAGCGGCTGTTCTTCAACCTGCGCCGCCTGAAGGGCAAGATCCAGGCCATCGACGAAGGCGACCTGAAGCCCGAGCAGGTCGCGGAAATCGCCACCAAGCTGAACGTTTCCGAGGAAGAGGTCGTATCGATGAACCGCCGGCTTTCCGGCGACGCATCGCTGAATGCGCCGATCAGAGCGAGCGAGGGCGAGTCCGGCCAATGGCAGGACTGGCTCGTCGACGACTCCGACAGCCAGGAAGAGCGACTGATCGAACAGGACGAACTCGACACCCGCCGGCGTATGCTGGCCCGGGCGATGAAGGTGCTGAACGATCGCGAACGGCGCATCTTCGAGGCGCGCCGCCTCTCGGACGATCCGGTGACACTGGAAGACCTGTCGTCGGAATTCGACATCAGCCGCGAGCGCGTGCGCCAGATCGAGGTTCGCGCCTTCGAAAAGGTGCAGGAAGCAGTCCGCAAGGAAGCGCTCGAGCAGGCCTCCGCCCTTCGCGTCGTCGAAGCCGACAACTGAGCCCGGGCGACAGCGAACAATTTGCATCGGAAGGCGCCGTCAGGCGCCTTCATTGTTTATGGAGGACGGATACCGGCGGCAGGCGGAAGCAGCCCTCCGGATCCCTGCCGGATCAGCCGGCGATGTGGTTGCTGACGGACGACTTGACCGCCCCGATCCGCGACCAGAGGGCTTTGATCTCCGCGGGGTCGAGATCTGCCATCATGTCGCGCAGCCAGCCCTCATGGGCGGCGGCCATGGCAGCGAAGAGTTCCGTCCCCCTGGGCGTGAGCTTGGCGACGGTCACCCGGCGGTCGTCGTCGGGGGTCTCGCGGATCACCAGACCATCGGTCTCGAGCCGCTCGACCAGGCCGGTGACATTGCCGTTGGTCACCATGGTACGCTTCGACAATTCCCCGAGGCGCAGGCCGTCATGCTCGCGGTAAAGCTGGGCCATCAGGTCGAACTGCGACAGGGTCGCGCCGAAATCCTTGCGCAGGCGACGGCGTACCTCCTGGGAGATCAGCTTGGTCGTCGACAGCATCCGCAACCACAGCCGCAGTTCCTGCTTTTCATCGGCGCCTTTCACGATCGTTTCCAGATCGACGGCCTCGTCTTCCGCCTCTGTCATGGGCTCCACTCATCCATTGGCAAACGTTTCCAGATTGTTTAGGCATCAAGCTTTGTCATGTCAAAGGAATTGCCGCGTCCGCACCGACACCCCTTGTACGGCTCTTCCGCCAACGGGACGTGACGCGCGTAACCTCCGGATTATCCGCACATGCATAGAATAGTCGCCGCTGCGGCCGATTGCGCAAAACCGGGCCTCTCATCCGAAACGTGAGACGCAAACGCTCTTCCGCGCCCGTCACGACGATTTCAGGAGCGCTAATCTGTTATTTATGCACGCAGTGATACTTGCATATTCATATTTCCCGTCATACGCTCGAATTATCCAGACTCTGCCGAGAGCAACAATAACAAGAAAACAGGCGGATGGAGCTGGCATATTGCCGAAGGGGAACTATCGATATGACGTCTAACGCACTTGCAAACCTTGCCACTGCCCTCGTTTCCGGCGCCGTCAAGGTCGTCGACCTTACCGCGCCACTCGGTCCCGAGACGCCGGTGCTCTACCTGCCGCCGCAGTTCGGCAAGAACACCCCGAAAGTGAAGGTGCACACCATTTCCGCCTACGACCAGGACGGTCCGTTCTGGGCATGGAACTGGCTCGAACTCGGCGAGCACACCGGCACCCACTTCGACGCGCCGTGCCACTGGATCACCGGCAAGGACAACGCCGAAAACACCACCGACACCATTCCGCCGCAGAACTTCGTCGCGCCGCTCAACGTCATCGACCGCTCGAAGGAATCCGCCGCCGATCCCGACTATCTCCTGACCGTCGACAGCATCAAGGAATGGGAGGCCGAACATGGCGAGATCGAAGCTGGCAGCTGGGTGGTGATGCGCACCGACTGGTACAAGCGCAACGGCTCGACCGAGGCCTTCCTCAACGCCGACGAGAACGGCCCGCACTCGCCGGGACCGACCGCCGAGGCGATCGCCTATCTCATCGACAAGGGCATCATCGGCTGGGGCCAGGAAACGGTCGGGACCGACGCCGGCTCCGCAGGCGGCATGAACCCGCCCTTCCCCGCCCATAACCTGATGCACAAGGCCAACCGCTACGGCCTCGCCAGCCTCTGCCACCTCGACCAGCTGCCGGCCAAGGGCGCGGTGCTGATCGCCGCACCGCTGAAGCTCGTCAAGGGCACCGGCTCGCCGGTTCGCGCCCTGGCGCTGGTCGGGCAGTAAAGACAAGGCAACTGTCCTGGCCGGCGGCGCAAGCG
>JAEWPB010000094.1 GCA_023399465.1 Pseudomonadota bacterium | reverse complement strand
GCGGTGTAGAGCTCGTCGGTCGCCGGGTTGAAGATCACGCCGGCGACCACTTCGCCATTGCGTTCCAGCGCGATGGAAACGGCGAACTGCGGAATGCCGTGCAGGAAGTTGGTCGTGCCGTCGAGCGGATCGACGATCCAGCGATGCGAACCGTCGGTGCCCTTGATCTCGTCGGATTCCTCGCCGAGGAAGCCGTAGGTCGGACGCGCCTTCAGAAGGTCCTCGCGGATGATCTTTTCGGCCTTGCGGTCGGCCTGCGAAACGTAGTCGCCCGGCCCCTTGACCGAAACCTGCAGGTTCTGCACTTCGCCGAAATCGCGCGCCAGCGACTTGCCTGCCTTGAGAGCAGCCTGAACCATGACATTGAGAAGGGCAGAACGGGCCATTGGGAGATTTCCTTGAAACTCGGTCGCGCGTCCCGGAGACGGCCGGGAGGGCAGAAACTTGAGCACGATGATAGATTGGCCGGTTCAAGACCACAAGTCGACGCGAAATTCAAGGGGAGCCGGGAAAATGGCGCGCTTGGCGGTGCAGTTTCTGGCGACAGCACCCGACGGACCGCCTGCCCGGCGGATGATCATCGCGACTGGAACTCGTTTGCCGCCGCAATTGCTTTTTTCTGCTGCTCGTCGGTAAGCCCGAGGTAGAAATCCTCAAGCGCACTGTCGCTCAGTCCCGCGCGACGCGACACCACGTACCACTTTGCCGCCTCGATCGGATCGGCGTCCGTGCCGATCGCGTTGATGTAGAGGTGGGCGAGCTTGTTCTGCGCGGCGACATTGCCGAGAACGGCTGCACGACGAAGCCAGTTGAAGCCGGCCTTGTAGTCGCGCGGTCCGGCTATGCCGTTGATCAGCCACACGCCCATGTCGAGCTGCGCGGTGTCGTACCCGGCCCGCGCCGCGCGGGCGAGCCACTCGCGCGCCTGTTCCTTCTTCGCCGGCTCGAGATCCTTCACCGCGAGATAGAGCTGGGCGACGGCATACTGGGCGTCGGCGACCCCCTGCTCGGCCGCTTTCTCGAAATAGGGAATGGCAAGCTTCATGCCCTTGTCGCCGGGATTGGCGATCATCAGCACCTGGGCGTAGTTGAACTGGGCGGAGGGATTGCCGGCATCTGCGGCCTTCTGCATGTATTCGTCCGCCTTGGCGCGGTCGCGCGGCACGTCCCTGCCTTCCATCAGCAGCAGGGCGTACTTGAACATCGCCGTCGGGTCGCCGCCTTCCGCGGCCTTGCCGTACCAGAAGGCCGCGTCCTTGGAACTGCGCTTGACGCCCAGCCCCTGCGAAATGATTTCGCCGACCAGGGTCTGCGCCACCGGATCCCCAAGCTGGGCACGGGGCAACGCCTTGTCGAGCGCGGTCAGATAGTAGCCGCGCTGGAATGCGCCATAGGCTTCATCGACCGCTCCCTTGTACTCCTTTTCCGGCGGCAGCGGCGGCAGATCCGCGCCCATCCGCTCGAATACCGTCAAGCCGCCCTTTCCATCGGGTGATGCCGCATCGTTTCCGGTCGCCTCGCCGTCCGCCGTCCCGGTGGCCAGCCGGCCCTTCTTCAAGGGCGCAACCTCGGGGCCCACAGGCCGCGTCAGGACTTTGTTGTCATCGATTTCCGCCCGCGCGGACGTTACGCCTGCGCCGGTAGAAAGCGCGAGGACGACAAGGCATGCTGGATGAAGAAACCGGTTTGGGTACATAAGTGCCTTCAAACGTCAAACCGTGGCGCTTTTTCGTCAAGCATCGCATTAACCGCGGCAACGACCGAAGCAGCCGCTGCCGGATCGGCGAACACGGCCTGTCGAAGCGCCACGAATTCCGCTCCCGTCAACGCCACCTCGACCGCGGAGGCCGGATCGGTTCCACCCATGACGATGCAGGGGATCTCGATCATTGCTGCCCACCATTCGCCGAGCGCCAGGTTCTTCGGATGGGTTTCCGGCTTGATGTCGCCGTCGAGCTTGCCGAAGAAGACATAGTCCGGCCGGATCTCGCCGAGTTCGAGTGCATGGTGGCGATCGCTGGCATTGCCGCCACCGACGATCAGCTTCGGCACGTGTTTCTCCACCGCCTCGGCGAGTTCCGCCGTGCCGCCGGTAATGTGCAGGCCGTCTGCCTTGGCGCGGCCGGCAACGCGGCTGTCGCCGGCGATCAGGGCTGCGGCACCGGCTTCCTGGATCACAGGAACCAGCAATTCGGCGCGCTTCTGGAAGACGCCGTCATCCTGCCCGTATTGCGGCACGATGACCGAAGCCACGTCTCCGCCGCGCAGCGCGTCGGCAACGATCTTCTTCTGTTCCTCGGCATCCGCGACATCCGGGACGATGAGGACGAGACGGCAGCGATTTTCAGGTCCGGTCATGAGAAATTTCCGTTTCCGGCGGGATTATCGAAATCCCGCACTCGTTTTGCATTTACAAATTCGATAGACCGGTCCGGCACGGGGATCAACAGAAACAAATGATGCCGGACCTTCAGTTTTACGCAGCAGCCATCCCGGCCGTCATTCTCGTCGGCCTGTCGAAAGGCGGGCTTGGCGGCGCCCTCGCGCTGATGGGCGTGCCGCTGCTGGCGCTTGTCGTTCCGCCGATGCAGGCAGCGGCGATCTTCCTGCCGATCCTGATCGTCATGGACATCGCCGCGCTCTACATGTGGCGCCACCACAGCGAGGGCACGACGCTGCGGCTGCTCCTGCCCGGCGCGGTCATCGGCATAGCGCTCGGCTGGGCGACCTCGGCCATGGTGCCGGTCAATGTCATGCGGTTGGTGCTCGGGACCGCGACCATCCTCTTCGTGCTGCGCTACTTCTACGCCACCTACGGACCGGGGGCCGGCCTCGATGCGCCGGCGCGCCCACACCGCCCGGCCGCTGCCACCTTCTGGGGTACGCTCTCCGGCTATGCCAGCTTCGTCGCCCATGCCGGCGGCCTGCCCTTCCAGATCTACACCCTGCCGCTCAAGCTCGATCCGAAGACCTATACCGGGGCGAGCGTACGCTTCTTCGCGATCCTGAATGCCATCAAGGTCGCGCCCTACTTCGCGCTCGGCGAACTCGACGCCACCAACCTCAGCGCATCGGCCAGCCTGCTGCCTGTCGCCGTCGTCGCCACCTTCGCCGGGGCCTGGGTCGTGCGCCACTTGCGGCCGCAAAGCTTCTATCCGCTGATGTACTCCATGGCCCTGCTGGCGGCATTGAAGCTGGTCTGGGACGGCCTGCAATTCTAGGTCGCCAACCGCACCGCCGGTTTCGCTGCACCGCACAATTTTACTTGCCGCCATCCCTCATCTACCGTACCG
>JAEWPB010000001.1 GCA_023399465.1 Pseudomonadota bacterium | reverse complement strand
CTTTTCGCGCCCCTGGGCTGGCGCATTGCCTATACGCCGATCGGCATCGTCATCGCGATGATCTTCATCGGCCTGCCATTCGTGGTCCGCACCATCCAGCCCATCCTCGAAGAGGTGAGCCACGAGGTGGAGGAAGCCAGCGCCACGCTCGGCGCCAATCGCTTCCAGACGATCGCCCATGTCATCCTGCCCAGCCTGGTGCCGGCGATCCTCACCGGCTTTGCCCTCGCCTTCGCCCGTGCCGTGGGCGAATACGGCTCGGTCATCTTCATCGCCGGCAATATCCCCTTTGTCTCGGAAATCGCGCCGCTGCTGATCGTCATCCGCCTCGAGGAGTTCAACTATGCGGGGGCGACCGCCATCGCCTCGATCATGCTGGTCATCTCCTTCACCATGCTCTTCATCATCAATCTGATCCAGGCGTGGAGCCGCAGGAGGTTCGGTCATGCATGACAATGTCCGTCCGCCGGCGACCTCCAGCCGCAAGGTCCGCGCCTTCCAGGATGCGGCTTCCGAAAGGCCGGTCGCCCGCTTCGTGATGATCGCGGTGGCGCTCGCCTTTCTCGCCTTCTTCCTGCTGCTGCCGCTGGTGTCGATTTTCGTCGAGGCCTTCCGGCGTGGCGTGGATGCCTATGTCGAGGCGCTGATCGAGCCGGACGCGCTGGCGTCCGTACGCCTGACGCTGCTGGTCGCGGCGATCGCCGTGCCGCTCAACCTCGTCTTCGGGGTGGCGGCCGCATGGGCCATCGCCAAGTTCGAGTTCAAGGGCAAGTCGTTCCTGATCACCCTGATCGACCTGCCGTTTTCGATCTCGCCCGTCATTTCGGGCCTCGTCTACGTGCTGCTGTTCGGATCGCACAGCTTTCTCGGGCCGCTGCTGAAAAGCTATGGCATAGAGATCCTCTTTGCCGTCCCGGGCATCGTGCTTGCCACCGTCTTCGTGACCTTCCCCTTCGTTGCCCGCGAACTGATCCCGCTGATGGAGGATCAAGGGACCGGCGACGAGGAGGCGGCGCTGTCGCTCGGGGCCAGCGGCTGGCAGACATTCTGGCATGTCACCCTGCCGAACATCAAATGGGGCCTGCTCTACGGCGTCCTTCTCTGCAATGCCCGTGCCATGGGCGAATTCGGGGCCGTTTCGGTGGTTTCGGGCCATATCCGTGGCCTGACCAACACCATGCCGCTGCATGTCGAGATCCTCTACAACGAGTACAACTTCGTCGCCGCCTTCGCGGTCGCGACCCTGCTTGCACTCCTGGCTCTCGTTACGCTGGCACTGAAAGCGATCCTGGAATTGCGCTATGGCGCCGAAATTTCCGCCAGCCGGAAACACTGAAAGGCTTTAAGTGATGGAAGTCACCATTTCCAACATACGCAAGGAATTCGACCTTTACCCGGCATTGCACGACGTGTCGCTGAACATCCACTCGGGCGAACTGATCGCGTTGCTGGGGCCGTCGGGTTCGGGCAAGACGACGCTGCTCCGGCTGATCGCCGGTCTCGAGCAGCCGACCGCCGGACAGATCTTCTTCGGCAACGAGGATGCTTCGCACCGCACCGTGCAGGAGCGCAATGTCGGCTTCGTGTTCCAGCACTACGCGCTTTTCCGCCATATGACGGTGGCTGATAACATCGCCTTCGGCCTGACGGTGCGCCCGCGCGCGACGCGTCCGCCCAGGCCCGAGATCCGCCGGCGCGCCCACGAACTGCTCGAGATGGTCCACCTTTCGGGCCTGGAAAAGCGCTATCCGAACCAGCTTTCCGGGGGGCAGCGCCAGCGCGTGGCGCTTGCCCGCGCCATGGCGATCGAGCCGAAGGTGCTGCTGCTCGACGAGCCGTTCGGGGCGCTCGACGCGCAGGTGCGCAAGGAATTGCGCCGCTGGCTGCGCGAGTTCCATGACCGCACCGGCCATACCACTGTGTTCGTCACCCACGACCAGGAAGAAGCGCTCGAGCTCGCCGACCGCGTCGTGGTCATGAGCCAGGGCAAGATCGAGCAGGTCGGCTCGGCCGACGACGTCTACGACGCGCCGAACTCCGCCTTCGTCTTCTCCTTCATCGGTTCGTCTGCGGCGCTGCCGGTGGAGCGCAAGAACGGCGGGGTGCACTTCCAGGGCCAGCCGATCGGGCTTGCGGCGGAGGGCGACGGTCCTGCCAAGCTGTTCTTCCGGCCGCAGGACGTGGCGCTGGCCAGCGATGACGCGGCGCTTTGCGGCAAGGTAACGGCCTCACGGCGTCTCGCCGGCACGCGCATCGCCGAGATCGACGTCGGCAATGTCGGCAACGCCCATCATATCGAGATTGAGGTGCCGCTCGACGCCAACGCGACGCTTGGAAGCGAGATCCGCTTCCGACCGACCCGGTGGAAGACCTTCCCGGCCTGATGATCTTTCGGCGCGCGCCCCTGGGCGCGCTCCGTCCCCGCCTGCCGCACTCGCCCCGGAGTGACGCGTTCAACAAAACTTGATTGACCGCAAGCTGGAAGCCTGCCGGTTTCGCGTTACAGTCGAAGCGTCTGCAGAGGAGGCAAGGCATGTCTACCTTGAACGCTAGGCCGCTGGTGGCATCGATCTGTCTGGCGGGGCTCTTTTCCACCGCCGCTCTCGCCCATCATGGCTGGTCCTGGGCCGAACAGCAGCAGAGCGAGCTGACCGGCACCATCCGCAGCATATCCATTGAACCGCCGCATCCGAGCCTTCAGGTCGAAACCGCAAAGGACGGCCTGTGGAAGATCGAGCTCGGCAATCCGCGGCAGACCGCGCGCTCCGGCTTCCGCGAAGGATCGGCCAAGGTCGGCGATCCGATCGAGGTTCTCGGCAACCGGTCGCTCGATGCCAACGAGAAGCGGATGAAGGCGGTCAGGATCACCGTCGCCGGCAAGGTCTACGACATCTATCCCGACCGGATCCGGACCAACTGATCGGAGCGTCGATGGTGGAGTGGTTGCAGTGGCTGTCGGCGACACCGGTTCCGATGCTGCTGAGGCGCTCCGGCACGCTCTACATGCTGGTGAATGCCGGGCACATCCTGGCGGTCTGTATCCTCGTCGGCGCCATCCTGCCGCTCGACCTCAGGCTCATCGGCCTGTTCCGGTCCTTTCCCGCGAATGTGCTCGGGCCGTTTCTTTCGCGTGCAGCGGCCGTGGGGGTGTTGCTCGCGGTCACCACCGGTGCCTTGCTGTTCTCGGTCCGGGCAGTCGAATATGCCGCCAATCCCGCATTCCTCGCCAAGATCGGCCTCGTTGGCCTTGGTATCGTCAATGCCGGGCTGCTGCATCGCTCCCGATACTGGTCGAAGCTCCGCAGCGGCGGCGTGGTCCATCCTGTGGTGGCCGTGTTCGCGCTGGTGTCGATCGTGGTGTGGGTCGGCGCGGTGATTGCCGGCCGGTGGATCGCCTTCGTGGTCGAGTGACCACGAAGGCGGGCCGATATTACCGGTCGCTCGTCTCCCAGCGCGGATTGATCCACGGTTCCTGGTTGGAGCGCGGCAGCGGCTGCTTGCCGAGGATGTGGTCGGAGGCCTTTTCGCCGGTCATGATCGACGGGCCGTTGAGGTTGCCGTAGGTCACATGCGGGAAGATCGAGCTGTCGGCGACGCGCAGGCCGTCGACGCCGATGACCCGGGTTTCCGGATCGACCACCGCCATCGGATCGTCCTTGGCGCCCATCCTGCAGGTGCCGCAGGGGTGATAGGCGCTTTCGAGATGCTCGCGCAGGAAGGCATCGATCTGGTCGTCGGTCTGCACGTTCTCGCCGGGCTGGATCTCCGGTCCGCGGAACTGGTCGAAGGCCTTCTGCCCGAAGATCTCGCGGGTCAGCCGCACGCAGTGGCGGAACTTCTCCCAGTCCTCGGGGTGGCTCATATAGTTGAAGCGGATGACCGGGTCGTCCTTCGGATCGGACGAGCGCAGCGTGACGTTGCCGCGTGACTTCGACAGGTTGTAGCCGACATGCACCTGGAAGCCGTGGCTCTTCGCCGCCGCCTTGCCATCGTAACTGATGGCGACGGGCAGGAAGTGGTACTGGATATCGGGCTGCCTGACGCCCGGGGCGGAGCGCAGGAAGGCGCAGGCCTCGAACTGGTTGGAAGCGCCGAGACCGCCCTTCGACAGCAGCCACTGCGCCCCGGCGACGCCCTGCCAGAACCACGGCAGCCACGAGTACAGCGACACCGGCTTGGTGCTGACCTGCTGGAAGTAGAACTCCATGTGGTCCTGCAGGTTGGCGCCGACGCCCGGCCGGTCGACCTTCACCTCGATGCCCATGTCCTTCAGGTGCTGCCCGGGGCCGATGCCTGACAGCATCAGCAGTTTCGGCGAATTGAAGGAGGAGGCGGAAACGACGACTTCGCGGTTCGCCCTGACGACCTCGACCTTGCCGTTGCGCTCGATCTCGACGCCGACGGCCCGGCCGTTCTCGATGACGATCTTGCGGGCGAAGCAGCGGATGAGTTCGACGTTCGGGCGCTTCAGCGCCGGCTTCAGATAGGCGTTGGCGGCCGACCAGCGCCGGCCCTGGTGGATGGTCTGCTCCATCAGGCCAAAACCTTCGCCCTTCGAGCCGTTATAGTCGTCGGTGAGCTCGAAGCCCGCCTGCTTGCCGGCCTCGACGAAGGCGTGGAACAGCGGATTGCGCATCGGCCCGCGCTGCACGTGCAGCGGTCCGTTGGTGCCGCGCCAGCCGTCCTCGCCGCCGTGCGAATGTTCCTGCCGCTTGAAATAGGGCAGCACGTCGGCATAGGCCCAGCCCTGCGCGCCGAGTTCCTCCCAGCGGTTGAAGTCCTCGGCATGGCCGCGCACGTAGACGAGGCCGTTGATCGAGGACGAGCCGCCGATCACCTTGCCGCGCGGCGCGGTGATGCGCCGGTTGTTGAGGTTCGGCTCGGGCTCGGAGAGATAGCCCCAGTTGTAGCGTTTCATGCTCATCGGCCAGGCCAGCGCCGCCGGCATCTGAATGAAGGGGCCGAAGTCGGAACCGCCATATTCGAGCACGATCACCGTATGCTTGCCGTCTTCCGAAAGCCGATAGGTGAGGGCGGAGCCTGCCGAACCCGAACCGACGATGATGTAATCTGCCTGATGCATGTGCTGTTCTCTTTATTCTTGCGCCTGATACCGGCGTCCCCTTCGCAGGGGGCGCAGGCATGAAGCGGTCATCCGTTACGTTGCCTTGTCGCGTGCATTGGCGATGCAATGAGCGAAGAGGCGGCGGCTGTCGCGCCGGCCGCCTCTCACCGTGGTGGTTGCCTCAGTAAGGCGCCTCGACCTTGCCCATGCCGACATAGACGGTCTTGAGCTCGGTGTAGTGGTTGAGTGCGGCGACCGAATTCTCGCGGCCGAAACCGGACTGCTTCGAGCCGCCGAACGGGATTTCCACCGGGCAGAGATTGTAGGTGTTGATCCACAGCGTGCCGGCTTCGAGCTGGTCGACGACCCGGTGCGCCCGGCTGATGTCGGCGGTGAAGACGCCGGCCGAAAGGCCGAATTCGGAGGCATTGGCGCGGGCGATAACCTCCGCCTCGTCCTCGAAGTCGAGCACGCACATGACCGGTCCGAAGATTTCCTCGCGGGCGATGGTCATGCCGTCGGTTACGTCGGCGAAGACGGTCGGCTGGATGTAGGTGCCCTCGGCGCCGACATTGTTCGGGACGCCGCCGCCGGTGATCAGCCGCGCGCCTTCATCCTTGCCCTTCTCGATATAGTCGAACACCTTCGTGCGCTGCGCCATCGACACCATCGGGCCGAGCTGCGTCGCCTCGTCCAGCGGATCGCCGATGACGATCGCCTCGGTCCGTTCCTTGAGGCGGGCGAGGAAGGCGTCCTTGATCTTTCGGTGCACGAACACGCGGGTGCCGTTCGAGCAGACCTGGCCGGTCGAGTAGAAATTGCCGAGCATCGCCCCGCCGATGGCGCTCTCGAGATCGGCGTCGTCGAAGACGATCAGCGGCGACTTGCCGCCGAGTTCCATCGTCACGTGCTTGAGTTCCGCAGCCGCGGCGCCCGCGACCTTCTTGCCCGTCGGCACCGAGCCGGTCAGCGACACCTTGGCGACGTCGGGATGGTTGACGAGCAGCGGCCCGGTGGCGCGGTCGCCCTGGATGACGTTGTAGAGGCCCTTCGGCAGGCCGGCCTCGATCAGGATCTCGGCAATCTTCAGGGCGCCGAGCGGGGTGTTCTCCGAGGGCTTGAACACCATGGCATTGCCGGCGGCAAGCGCCGGCGCGCCCTTCCAGCAGGCGATCTGCTGCGGATAGTTCCAGGCGCCGATTCCGACGCAGACGCCGAGCGGTACGCGTTTGGTGTAGGCGAAATCCTGCCCAAGCGGGATGTAGTCGCCGTTCATCGCCGCGGCGATCACGCCGCCGAAGAACTCGAAACTGTCGGCGCCCGAGGTCGGGTCGGCGACGATCGTCTCCTGGATCGGCTTGCCGGTATCGAGCGTCTCCAGTTCGGAAAGCTCGCGGTTGCGCTCGCGCATGATGTCTGCGGCGCGCTTCAGGATGCGGCCGCGTGCCGTCGGGCTCATCGCCGCCCATTCCGGCTGGGCGCGCTTGGCTGCGGCAATCGCCTTCTCGACGATCGCAGGCGTTGCCGCGTGCAGCCGGGCGATGACCTCGCCGGTCGCCGGGTAGATGCTTTCGATCACCGTGCCGGCGGTGTCTTCGACATATTCGCCATCAATGAAGTGCGAGGCTTTGGGTTGGGCTTTCATGTCATTCTCCTCGCGGATAGCGTTTGGATTCCTCGAGATTGTCGAGGTTCATGTGATTGCGCATGTAGCGTTCGGACGCTTTTTGCAGCGGTTGATGGTCCCAGGGGTAGTAGGCGCCGTTTCTCAGCGCCTCGTAGACGACCCAGCGCCGCGCCTGGCTTTCGCGCACGGCGGCGTCGAAGGCGCCCATGTCCCAGCGCTCCTCGCGCTTGTGGCGGAACAGCGCCACCACATCGGCAAAATCGGGGTCATCGGCGAGGTTGGTGAGTTCCAGCGGATCGGCCTCGAGGTCGTAGAGCTGGTCGGGGTCGAGCACGCAGTGGACATACTTCCACTTGCCCTCGCGAATGCCGACGATCGGCGCATAGGAGGCCTCGGCGGCATATTCCATCAGCACAGGGCTTACGCGCGCCACACCGTTCATCATCGGCACCAGGCTTTCGCCATCGGTCCAGGGCTGCACTTCGGCCAGCGAAATGCCGGCAAGATCGGCCATGGTCGGGGTGATGTCGAGGTTGGACGTCGGGGCGAGATGCAGCCCGGCGGCAATGCCGGGGCCCGCGATCATCAGCGGCACGCGGGCAGAGCCCTCGAAGAAGTTCATCTTGAACCACAGGCCGCGCTCGCCGAGCATGTCGCCGTGGTCGGAGCAGAACAGGATGTAGGTGTTGTCGAGCATCCTCGTGCGCGTCAGCGTGTCGATCAGCTCGCCGACCTTCTCGTCGAGATAGGAGATGTTGGCGAAGTAGGCCCGGCGCGAGCGGCGGATGTTCTCTTCCGTGACATCGAAGTTCGGGTAGTCGCAGGAATGGATGATGCGCTTGGAATGCGGATCCTGGCGGTCCTCGGGCAGGGCGCCGACGTCAGGCAGCAGATGCTCGCAGTCCTCGTAGAGATCCCAGAATTTCCTGCGGGCGACGTACGGGTCGTGCGGGTGGGTGAAGGAAACGGTCAGGCACCACGGACGGCGGTCGGCGTCGTCGTTCTCGCGCGCCAGCTGGTAGAGCCGCTGGTTGGCGTGGAAGGCGACCTCGTCGTCATATTCCATCTGGTTGGTGATCTCGGCGACACCGGCGCCGGTCACCGAACCGAGATTGTGATACCACCAGTCGATCCGTTCGCCGGGCTTGCGGTAGTCGGGCGTCCAGCCGAAATCCGCGGGATAGATGTCCGTCGTCAGCCGGTCCTCGAAACCGTGCAACTGGTCCGGGCCGACGAAGTGCATCTTGCCCGACAGCGCCGTGTAGTAGCCGGCGCGGCGCAGGTGGTGCGCATAGGTCGGGATCGACGACATGAATTCGGCGGCGTTGTCATAGACCTGCGTACGGCTCGGCAATTGCCCGGCCATCAGCGAGGCGCGGGCCGGCGCGCAGAGCGGCGAGGAGGTATAGTTGTTGCGAAAGCGCGCCGAACGTGCCGCAAGCGCCTTGAGGTGCGGTGCGTGAAGGAAGTCGGCCGGCCCGTCGGGGAAGAACGTCCCGTTCAGCTGGTCGACCATGAGGATGAGGATGTTCGGCTTCGGTTCGGTCACGGCTTTGCTGCGTCCTTGGTCGCGGGGCTGAGATGCGCATTGATGTAGTCTTCAATCAGCGCGATCGAAGCTACGATGCTGATCGGCGCTGATCGAAGACTCTGCCTGATGTAGAGGCCGTCGATCATCGCAGCCACGCCTTCGGCAATCCGGCCCGCGTCATCGGGCGGGCAGAGCTGCCTGAGGTTGAAAAGCAGGTTCGATTGCAGCCGCCGGGCATAGATGACCAGCAGCCGGCGGGTCTCCTCCGAGCGCTGCGCCTCGGAATAGAAGGCGAGCCACGCGGCGATGATGTCAGGGGCGAACTGGTCGGCATGGAAGCTGACGCGGATCACTGCCGACAGTTTTTCGCGCGGCGAGGAGGCGGCCTTCAGGGCCGCGACGGTGTCGCTCTTCAGCTGCTGCAAAAGGTTGCGGATCGTCGCGATCAGCAGCTGTTCCTTCGAGCCGAAATAGTGATGCGCGAGTGCCGGCGAGACCCCGGCATTGCGGGCGATCTCCGACATGGTCACGGCAAGCGTCCCGTGGTCGCCGATGACGCGCAGCGCCGCGTCGACCAGCGCCTTGCGGCGAACGGGCTCCATTCCGACTTTCGGCATCTTCTCGTCTGTCTCCCTTTCGTCTCAGCGCAGGAAGGCGTTCGCCTTCATGCTATCAGGCACCGGCACGCCGAGGCGCGACAGCACGGTCGGCGCCAGCTGCAGTTGGTCGAGCAACGTGTCTTCCGACGGTCCTTCGCCGCCGCCGAACCAGTAGAACGCGAAATCCTGCATCTCGTCGTCATGGCCGCCATGGTGGCCGCGGCTGGACTGGCCGTGGTCGGCGGTGACGATCACCTCGTAGCCGTTCTTGCGCCAGCGCGGCAGGAAGGCGGCCAGCTGCGCGTCGATGACGAAGCAGGCGCTGTCCATCTGGCTGCAGTCATGGCCATAGCGATGGCCCATGCTGTCCAGCGTGCAGGTGTGCAGGATACCGTAGTCGATGGAATGGCGCTCGGTCAGCCGCGTCAGCGTCGCGAACAGGTCGAGGTCGCACGGCGTCATCTGGTTCTGGTGGTTATAGCCGCTCATGGTGTGGAAGCGGCCGTGATGGATCGGACCGTCCTCCTCGTCGTATTCGATGTCGCGCACCATGTCGAAAGGCGAGCGCTGGAAGAACATCGACCAGAAGGAGTGCGTCACCGCGCCCGTCTTGCCGCCGGCCTTGGCCACTTCGGAAAAAATGTCCGGCTGGGCGACACGGAACAGCGTCTCGTTGGAGAGCACGCCATGCACTTGCGGTGGAACGCCGGTGTGGATCGATGCGTAGCAGGAAGCAGACGTGGAGGGCAGAACGGAACGCATCTTCCAGACGCGGGCTTCGCCGGATCGAACCCAGCCCTCGAGATTACCCATCAGCTGGCGGGCATTGCGCCAGGGCTGGCCGTCGAGAATGATCAGCAGAAGTTTGTTGCGAAGGGCCATCGGGGGCGATCCGTCCTTTGGTTTGGTCCATGCAGAATAACGGCAGTCTATTTTTGATTGACTGGTCAATCAATAAAAAACTGCGCTTGATTTACTGCCATGGCATATGCTTACCTCTTGATATTCTGATGCAAGTTCCAGTGCATTCGTTCATCCGGGTCTTTTGATTTTAGGGAAGGATTTCGCTCATGGCACATAGTATCGATAGCGGCGCCGACTATGCCGGGCTCAGCAGTAAATGGGGATGGTTCGTCACGCTGGGCGTGATCCTGCTGATCCTCGGCTGCATTGCGCTGGCGAACCTGTTCACCGCCACCGTGGTCTCGGTCTTCTACATCGGCATGCTGATGCTGTTCGGCGGCATCGTCGAGCTGGTTCACGCGTTCCAGGTCAAGGGCTGGCGCAACGTCGTCTACTGGACGTTGAGCGGGTTGCTCTACACGATCGCCGGCATCTTCGCCTTCGCCAACCCCGTGCTCGCTTCCGCGGTGCTGACGTTGTTGCTGGCGATCGCGCTGATCATCGCCGGGATCTTCCGCATATGGGTCGGCTTCCGCACGCGCCCGACGACGGGCTGGGGCTGGATCGTGTTCGGGGGCGTCATCACCGTGCTCGCCGGCCTGATCGTCGCGGTTGGGTGGCCGATCAACAGCCTGTGGATGCTGGGGCTCTTCCTCTCCGTCGACCTTCTGATGCAGGGCTGGACCCTGATGGCTTTCGGCTGGGGCATCAAACCCTGAGGGGGCAGGCGGCGCGCGTGCGCTGACGGACGCCGCCCTGACCAGCGCGGAATGGCGCACTCCGGCATCCGGAAATTCGGCCGGATCGCCGGATCGCGAGCGGCGCTGTCTTTCCGGCTGAAATCGTCATCAAAGTTTCATGCTGGCGAAAGGTTTCGTTGAGCTTTTGCCGGAATTCTCCGCGGGCACATGACAAGGTCGGGAGAGCGGAATGACGGCGGTGGCTCCAGTCGAGGCGGGAATGCGACGATGCGCCAATGACCAGATCGTGGCCCTTGCCAAGCTGGTGGTGGAGACGGCCTTCCAGCCGATCGTCGAGACAAGCACCGGCACGGTCTTCGGCTATGAATCGCTGATCCGCGGGCATGACCGCATGGGCTTCGTTTCGCCGATCGATCTGCTCGATCAGGCGGAGGCGGCGGGCGAGTTGCTCGCACTGGAGCAGATGGTGGCGGCGCGCGCGGTCGCCAAGTTCGTGACGCTGCCGGATTTTGCCACCGCCACGCTGTTCCTCAACCTCGACGTCCGGCTGATCCGCCATGGCGAACAGATGATCGACAGCCTGCTGCAGCAGCTTCGAAGCAATGGCGTGCCGCCGTCCTCGATCTGCTTCGAGCTTTCCGAGCGCTTCGACAATACCAGCGTGCCCGAATTTGCTGCCCTGGTGCAGCACATGCGCCAAGCCGGTTTCAAGCTGGCGATCGACGATTTCGGCGTCGGCCATGGCGAGATGAAGATCCTCTGCGATCACCCGGTGGACTATCTAAAGATCGACCGCCATTTCATCGCCGGCCTCGACGCCAATCCGCGCAAGCGCCATCTCGTCAAGAACTTCGTCAATATCGCCCATGTTCTCGGCGTCCGGGTTATCGCCGAGGGCATCGAGACGGAGGCCGAGTTCCTCGCCTGCCGGGAGTGCGGCGCCGATCTCGTGCAGGGCTGGTTCATCGCCCGGCCGACGGCCTTCGTCGCCAGCCTCAAGAAGGACTTTCCGCACCTGCAGCATCTCGCCGGAGCCAGGAGGGGCGGCCACTCGCTCGACGAGATCCTGATCCGCAAGCAGATCGAGCATCTGCCGGCGGTCTACGAGAACGAGAGCATCGACCGTGTCTTCGATCTCTTCCGCCAGAATCCGCGCCAGGCCTTCTTTCCCGTGCTGAACGCCAATGGCGAACCGCGCGGCACGATCAACGAGCGCCACCTCAAGGAATACATCTACCGGCCGTTCGGCCGCGATCTTCTGAAGAACAAGGTCTACGAGCGCAGCATCTCGCATTTCGTCGACCGTGCGCCGGTCGTCGGCCTCGATGCCGGCGCCGAGCGGCTGATGACGATCTTCGCCGACATGGAGGGCAGCGACTGCGTCATCCTGACGGAAAACATGCGCTATGCCGGGGTCGTGTCCGCAGCGTCGCTGATCAAGGTCATCAACGAGAAGCAGTTGCAGGTGGCGCAGGATCAGAACCCGCTGACCGGCCTGCCGGGCAACCGCGCCATTCGCGATTTCATGCAAGGGGCGGGGCGCGACGGCGACGAGGTCCGGCACTTCTGCTACTGCGACTTCGACAACTTCAAGCCGTTCAACGACAAGTACGGATTCCAGCTCGGCGACCACGCCATCTCGCTGTTTGCGGTGCTCGTGCGCCGCCACTTCCTGTCCGACAGCCATTTTCTCGGCCATGTCGGCGGCGACGACTTCTTTCTCTGCATCAGCGGCTGGCAGGCCGACGAACTGACCGGGGTTCTGGAGCGGTTGCTGAGCGATTTCGACGAGGATGTCGGCCTGCTCTATTCGGAGGAGGATCGCCTTGCGGGCTGCATTCGCGGCCACGACAGGGCCGGCGTCGAAAAGGATTTCCCGCTGATGCGCTGCTCGATCGGTATCCTCGAATTGCCGCAGGGCTACGTCATCGATGATATCAGTCGCATGAGCGCGGAAATCGCCGCAATCAAGAACAGCGCCAAGGAAAGCGCTTCCGGTCTGGCCATCGGCTCGTTTGCCGAGACGATTTGACGCCGTGGCAATGCGCCGTCTTCCCAACCGACGGACACTGGATTATGTCAGCTTGGCGCGAAAACACGAGGAGGGATGCCATGGCGCTGCCGGCCCAAATGCGATTTGTCGATCTGAAGTCCTTCGGTACCCCCGAGGTCATGTCCATCGCGACTGGCCCGCTGCCGGTGCCGGGGGCGGGAGAGATCCTGATCCGGGTCGAGGCCGCCGGCGTCAACCGTCCCGATGTCGCCCAGCGCCAGGGCACCTATCCGCCTCCAAAGGATGCAAGCCCCGTCCTCGGTCTTGAAATCGCCGGCGAGGTGGCAGCTCTCGGCAGCGGCGTCAGCGACCATGCGGTCGGCGACAAGGTGTGCGCGCTTGCCAATGGCGGCGGCTATGCCGAATATTGCGTCGTCCCGGCAAGCCAGGCGCTGCCGTTCCCGAAGGGCTACGATGCCGTGCGGGCGGCCGCCCTTCCCGAAACCTTCTTCACCGTCTGGGCCAATCTCTTCCAGATGGCCGGCCTGACCGAGGGCGAGCGGGTGCTGATCCATGGTGGCACCAGCGGCATCGGCACGACCGCCATCCAGCTCGCCAAAGCCTTCGGCGCCGAGGTCTATGCCACCGCCGGATCAAAGGAGAAGTGCGAGGCTTGCGTCAAGCTCGGCGCGAAGCGGGCGATCAACTACCGCGAGGAGGATTTCGCCGAGGTGATCAAGGCGGAAACCGGCCGGCGCGGCGTCGATACCGTTCTAGACATGATCGGCGCAGCCTATCTCGAAAAGAACCTCTCGGTGCTTGCCAAGGACGGCTGCCTGTCGATCATCGCCTTCCTCGGCGGTGCGGTCGCCGAAAAGGTCAATCTCGCGCCGATCATGGTCAAGCGGCTGACCGTCACCGGTTCGACCATGCGGCCGCGCACGGCCGAGGAAAAGCGCGCCATCCGCGACGAGCTGCTCGCCGAAGTCTGGCCGCTTCTCGATAGCGGCAAGATCGCGCCGGTGATCCACTCGGTCTTCGCCTTCGACGATGTGGTCGAGGCTCACAGGCTGATGGAAACCAGCAACCATATCGGCAAGATCATACTGAAGATCGGTTGAGGCGAGAACGGCAAAGCGGCCGGCTCTGCAGTCGGTCCGGCCGGTCGATCATCTTTTTCCTCAGGCGTTATTGCCGGTGACGATGGAAAACCGTGGCTGACGTCGCGAGAGCACGTCGAGGCAGCGCCATCCCGTGATGAATCGGTAGTGCTGGAGTCCGTCATAAGAAGTCAGGACATCGGATTGCGAATTCCAGAACAGCGAGCCCTCGACTGTGTAGGCAAAATGCTCGGACACCAGTCCTTCCTCTTCGGCAGCTTCCTCGGTGCTGAGCGGCATCTCGTCGAGGACGCGCATCACATCGATGTCCTCGAATTCGACACGCAAGAACCTAGGCGTGTCGGCCGGAATCCGGAAGTCGGCCGTCAGCGCTTGGTCGGTCAACCACAAGCGATGAAGATCCGATGAAATCGTCTTGAAGGTTTCTCCGACTTCAATCGGCGTGTACTTCACCATGGGTTTTCTGCTCGGTTTCTCCGCGCGACTGCTCAAAGCCATATGTCGGCAACGTCGTCAGTCGCGTTGCCAAAAATGACGGCGAAGGCCCGGACGCCGTCCAGCGGTTCGTTGTCATCATGCCAAGTGGTAGCGATGTCACTGCCCAGATCTTCGATGATCCCGTCAATCTGGTCGTGAACCGCCTCACTCCCAGCGCCTGCCACGCATATCAACAGCACGCTTTCCGCCACACACTGTGCAATGAAGGGATAAATGGCGTGTTCGTCGGTGAGCGGTACGTGAAGAATGATTTTTGATGCGAGTTTCATGTCACGACCGGTTGGTTGCGCTGATCTTGGCAGGGAGAGGGTGGCCGTCGCTGCCGGGCGAACTTCGCGTCGCCCGGCCGCATTCACATTAGCCGAGCCTTGTCGCCAGAAGATCGAGGATCGCGGTCCAGCCCTTCACGTGGCTGTCGCGGGCTTCCTCGCTTCTGAACTTCACCTGCTTCAGCGTCACCTCGGTCGTGCGGGGATCGACTTCGGCGAGGTCGATGGTGACGATGCTGTCGTCGAGCGAATGCGGCGATTCCCAGGTGAAGGCGAGGCGGGAGTAGGGATCGATCTCGAGATAGGTGCCGGAATGGGGAACCTCCCGCTCCGGCGTCACCATGACGATCGAGAACCGGCCGCCCTTGACCGGGTCCGTCGTCACTTTCGAGGGTGCGATGCCGTTTGACGCCGGTCGCATGAATTGCGCCAGCATGTCGGGCGAAAGCCAGGCCTTGAACACCTTTTCGCGCGGCGCGGAGATTGTCTTGATGACTGTCAGTTCGAGGTCACTCATGATCGTCTTCCTTTCCAGCGAGCAGTTGATCGAGCGCCGTCAGGCGCAGTTCCCAGATCGACTTCAGTTGCCCGAACCATTCTTCCGTCAGTCGCAGCGGTTCGAGTTCCGCGGCGATGAAGTGTTCGCGACCCGAGGTCTTCCGGGTGACAAGCCCTGCCTCCTCCAGCACCTTGATGTGCTTGGAAACGGAATTCAGCGACATGTCGAAATGGGCGGCGAGCGCAGTCACCCTCAAGGGGCCCTCCTGAACGAGGAGGGTGAGTATTTTCCGCCGGGTCGTGTCGCCGGCGGCCTTCAGGATCTGTGACAGTGCATCATCGTCCATTTATTCACCCTTACGGTTGAATATACCATGTCGCGAAAATTGGTCAACCAGATGGGTGAATATATTTTCGCCCGCGACTTTTTGCCCCCGGCATGGCGCGGTGGGGCTGCGGTCACCAAATTGTTTCGCGATTACGCCCGCATGCGCTATGAGGGCTAGCGTTCTGGAGTTTCCGAGGTCCCCTGCTGATGTCCAATCCCGTTACTGTCGAAGTCACCCGCGGCAATCTCGTCGAGAGCCGCCACCGGGGCATGATTGCCGTCGTCGATGGCGATGGCGACCTGGTCTTTTCGCTCGGCGATATAGAAAGCCCGGTTTTTCCGCGTTCGGCCTGCAAGGCGATGCAGTCCCTGCCGCTCATCGAAAGCGGGGCCGCCGATGCCTATGGCTTCGGCAATCGCGAGATTGCCTTTTCCGCCTCGTCGCATTCGGGCGAGGACGCCCATGTGGCGATGGCCGCGGCGATGCTGGAACGTGCCGGCCGTGATGTCGCGACGATCGAATGCGGTGCGCACTGGTCGTTCGACCAGAAGACCCTGATCCATCAGGCCCGTACCATCGAGCGGCCGAGCGCGCTGCACAACAACTGCTCCGGCAAGCATGCCGGTTTCATCTGCGCCTGCTGCCATGCCGGCACGGATCCACAGGGCTATGTCGGCTATGATCATCCGCTGCAGCAGGAAATCCGCGCCACCATGGCGAACCTGACCTGCGTCGAGATCGGCCGGGACAATGCCGGCGTCGACGGCTGTTCCATTCCGACCTATGCGGTGCCGCTGAAGGCGCTTGCCCACGGCTTTGCCCGGATGGCGACCGGGGTCGGCCTCGAGCCGGTTCGCGCCCGCGCTTCCCGGCGGATCATTGACGCCTGCATGGCCGAGCCCTTCTATGTCGCCGGCACCGGCCGCGCCTGCACCAGGCTGATGAACATTGCTCCGGGGCGCATCTTCGCCAAGACCGGCGCCGAGGGCGTCTTCTGCGCCGCCATTCCGGAAAAGGGTCTGGCCATCGCCCTCAAGTGCGAGGACGGTACCACCCGCGCCGCCGAAGCGATGGTCGGCGCCACGCTCGCCCGGTTCTTTGCCGATGACGCTGACGTTCATGCCGCACTGATGGCCTTCGCCAATCACGGCATGCGCAACTGGAACGGCATGCATGTCGGCGATGTCAGGGTGACGGAGGCGCTGACGGGCTGACTGTCCCGAAAGGGAGCAACCCCGGCACTGCCGCTGTGGATGGTAGGGAATTGCTAACTGATGTTTCAATCGGTTCGGCAGCGCACCGAAGTTTCTTGTATTATCGGATGCTTGTAAACGGCGGAACGGTCATGAGGACTTATCCATGTTCGCTGGGCGGTATCTCTGGTGGGTATTGATGTGCGTTGCGGGGTTTCTCTTCTTCGCCGTCTACTTCGATTATGTAACGTGGATGCTGGTGCAGCTTTCCGGCTGCGCCAAGTCCGCGGGTTCGTGCGGGCGTATCGGCACGGCGATGCAGGGCAACCTGAAGCCGCTCGGCTTCTGGGCGGTCGGCGCCGTCCTGTTCGGCTGCACCCTCTGGCGCATCCTGTACCTGCGCATGAACCCCGGCTGGGGCGTTGCCGCCGGGATCTGGTTCCTGGTCTCCGCTCCGTTCCTCATGCTGTTCGACCGTCTCTGGAGCGGGCAGTTGACCTACGCCGTCATTGCCGAGGTGCCGGTGTCCTGCCTGTTCCTGGCGGCCTTCGTCGCCTATCTCGCACTTCCCCTGGAAGAGATTGCCGATCCCGCGCCTGATGAGGAAGGGGAGGACGGGCAGTCCCGCCGGGTGCTGCAATGGTTGCGGCGTATCTCCGCCGTCGCGGCCGTTCATGCCGTGCTGCTCAGTCTGGCGCTGGAGCCGCGGTTTCCGAGGCTGGCGGCTGACTGGACCGGCGTGACGATGCTGCGGGACCTGCTCGAATTCCTGCAGCCGGGCGCCTTCTATGTGCTGACGCTCGGCACCGGCAGCCTCGCGCCGGCCTATGCCATGTTCTTCACATTCGTCGCCGGCCTCGGCGCTGCCTTCTTCCTGCGCCTCAGGCCGGTCTCGCTGGCGGCGTGAACCTCGCTGCCGCCCGATGCGCGCTGGCGTAGGCGCCGGACGGCGACAGCGGCAGATCGGCGAGTTCGCGAAGGCTCATCGCCTGCAAATCGGGATGAAGCAGCGGGTCACGGCACCACGGCGTGGTCCTGCTGTCGATGCCGGAGCCGTGCAGCCAACCTGCGATCGTCGATAAAATCTTCATGATCGTCATCCTTCGGCCAGTGCATCGGCGTCCGGCGCAGGGCGCCTTGCGGCGCAGCCTTTTGCCGTCCTGCCGGCTCGTGTGATGTTGGATTGACGGACATCATCCTCTCACTCGATCGAGACAGCAATTGAGAAGAACGCGACGACGGTGTAGAAAATCTATATGAAGAACCTCAATCTCGTTCATCTCAACGGCTTGAGGGCGCTGGAAGCGGTGGGACGTCTCGGCTCGCTGCAGGCGGCGGCCGAGGAGCTCGGCGTCTCCGCCGGCGCCGTCAGCCAGCACGTCATCAAGGCCGAGGCCCAGCTTGGCCGGCTGGTGTTCGAGCGTGTTGCCCGCGGGCTCGTGCCGACCGAGTTCGGGCGGCAGTTCCTGCCCCGCCTGAATGATGGCTTCCGCGTGCTGTCGGATGCGGTGGCGACGGCCCGCCACCGCGACGAGACGGTGCTGACCATTTCCGTCGCGCCGGTCTTCGCATCCCGTTGGCTGATCCATCGCATCGCCGGGTTCAGTACTGCCCATCCTGATATCAATTTGCGGATCGAGGCGACGCCGGCGCTCGCCGATCTCGGCGGTTCCGATGTCGACCTCGCCATTCGCGTCGGGCCGGGAAACTGGCCGGGGGTGAAGGCGGAGTTCCTCTTGGCGCAGGAGATGTTTCCGGTTTGCGCGCCGGCGCTCGCCGCCAGTCTTGGCTCGCCCGCCGACCTGACCCGCTTGCCGGCGGTCATCGATGCAAACGAGAGCTATACCTGGGACCGGTGGCTTGACGAAGCCGGGCTCGACGTCCCGCCACCGAAGACGCGCCACCTCTTCAGCGACGCGTCGCTCTGCCTGGATGCGGCGATTGCCGGGCAGGGGGTGCTGCTCGGCTGGCCGATCCTTGCCTCCTGGGCGTTGCGCAACGGCAGTCTGGTTGCACCCTTTCCGATCAGGGTTCCAACCGGAATGGGGTACTACTTCGTCACCGCGCCTGAGCAGCGGGAGCCGAAAAAGGTCGTCGCCTTCAAGAACTGGATGCGCCGCGAGATGGCCGAGGAACTACGCGGGATCGGCGCCTGACGGCTACTGCGCTTCCCGGGTCCTTGCGTCCATCATCGCCTTGAAGGCCGGTCGCGACTGGCAGGCGGCGAGCCACGCCTTGATCTTCGGATGGCTGTCGAACAGCGCCGTCTGGCTCTGTGTATAGCGGAACACTTCCGCCAGGTTCAGGTCGGCGACGGTGAAACGATTGCCGACGACGTGGCCGGTCTTTTCCAGCTGCTTTTCCAGAATGCCGAAAGCCTTTCGCAGCGCCCGCGCGCAGACGGCGATGGTGGCCCTGCCGCCGTCGCTGTCCTGCTGGTCGGCGTCATAGGTGAGGATGATCTGCACCGCGTGCGGTTCGACCTCGGTCGCCGCCCAGAAGGTCCAGCTCGTCATCAGGCCTTCCTCGGCGATGTCGCGCGGGGCAAGCGGCCCGCCATGCTTGCGGGCGAGATAGAGGTTGATCGCCAGCGACTCGGTCAGCACCAGCCCGTCATCGTCGACGGCGGGGATCAGGCCCATGGGGTTGACCGCAAGGAATTCCGGCGAAAGCGTGTTGATGGGCGCATTGGCCGCGAGAGGGTTTTCGAGGTGGCGGGCCTGGATCACCGGCACGGATTTGACCTCGAGCCCCAGTTCGTTCGCCATCCAGTAGTTGCGCGAGGCGCGCGAGCGGTAGACGCCATAGATCGTCAGCATGATTGATCCCCCCGTTGTGATTGCGTGAAGCTATGCCGCTTGGCGGCAAAACGAAAGCGGGACGGGCGAGCGGTCGCGATGAAATGTTTCGATCGTTCCATCGTGCCGATGAATGGGTCGGCGCCTGCGTTCGTACTCCGGATCGCCATCTTGCCGACATGTGCGGGGTGCCTATACTCGCTTTTGGCGAAGTGCCGGCAGGCCCGACGTCCGGTTGCGGCGTGACGACAGCTTCGCGCCAGCCGCGCCTGTCATCATCGGGGTCAATTCTGTTTTGATGAAACGGTTGTCCATGATTCCTGCCCGCACGATCGCCCGCTCCATTCTGCTTCTGACAGTCACGACGTCGCTCGCCGGCTGCCTCTACGACACGAGCACCATGAACGTCGATGTCTTTCGCGCGCAGACGGCGCCGATCTACGGAATCGAGGTGTGGCCGCCGGTCAAGAACGTGCCGGCGTCGCGCAATCTCTACGCCAACCAGCTTCACCGCAACTACGGCCTGCCGCAGTCCAATCCCGTCCATGCCGCCTACTATTCGGCGGTGCGTGACGACGACCGCACGCTGCCGGAAATTCCCTACGCACGCATCGACCCGCGCTTCCTGCGTCAGGAAGTCGAGTATCAGACGACCGAGAAGCCGGGCACCATCGTCGTCGATACCAAGGCGCGCTTCCTCTATCTGGTGCAGGAGAACGGCAAGGCGATGCGCTACGGCGTCGGCATCGGCCGCGACGGCTTTGCGTGGTCGGGGCGCGGCGTCATCCAGTGGAAGCAGAAATGGCCGCGCTGGACCCCGCCGCAGGACATGGTGGAGCGCCAGCCCGAGGTCGCCCAGTATGCCGCCGCCAATGGCGGGATGAACCCGGGCCTCAACAATCCGCTCGGCGCACGGGCGCTCTACATCTTCAAGGACGGCAAGGACACGCTCTACCGCGTCCATGGCACGCCGGACTGGAAGTCGATCGGCAAGGCGACGTCTTCGGGCTGCGTGCGGCTGATCAATCAGGATGTCATCGATCTCTACGAACGTGTTCCGGCCAAGAGCGAGATCGTCGTGATCTGATACGGGGCGTGTTGCGCCTGTCACATGACAATGCGCAATCAGGCTCAAATTTGCGTGAAACCGAATATGCGGGTAGTTTCGCCGGCGGTGGGCCTCTATCCTGCAGCACGACCGCGTTCGGACCTTGCCGCCAGACGCATGCCGCTTCGTGGCCTCCTTCCTTTGCTTATCAGGGACACACTATCCACATGCCTTCACTATCCCGCCGCTATTTCCTCAATCTGGTCGGGCTTGGTGCCGCTTCGACACTGGCCGGCTGTGCATCCTCGTCGACCCAGCGTTTTCCCGTCGTTTCCGCGGCCTTCCCGGCTGTGCCCGCGCAGGTGCCGTGGGCGACGATGGATGCCGGACCCGGCTCGGCAGAGCTCGACGTGATGTATGGTCCGATGGAGGACAATGGCTATCTGATCCCGGCCGTCCCCTATCACAAGATTCCGCCGCAATTCTATCGCCAGCGCGTCCCCAACACGACCGGCGAGGCGCCCGGCACCGTGGTCGTCGATACCGCCAAGCGCCATCTCTATCTGGTCGAGCCGAACGGCACGGCGATGCGCTATGGCGTCGGCATCGGTCGCGAGGGCTTTGCCTGGCAGGGCGAGGGCGTCATCCAGTGGCGCAAGAAATGGCCGCGCTGGAATCCACCCGACGAAATGGTGGCCCGCAAGCCGGAACTGGTCAAATACTCGATCGCTAATGGCGGCATGGATCCCGGCCTCGACAACCCGCTCGGCGCCCGCGCGCTCTACATTTTCCAGGGTGGCCAGGACACGCTCTACCGCCTGCACGGTTCGCCGGAGTGGAATTCGATCGGCAAGGCGGTCTCCTCGGGTTGCGTGCGCATGCTCAACCAGGACGTCATCGATCTCTACGACCGTGTGCCGAGCAAGGCCCGCATCGTAGTCTGGCAGTAACCGTCCGCTCCTGTCGCCTCCGGCCCGTCGGGCCGGGGAGCCCCCTTGGGACGTTGCCTCCATGCCCCGCAGCAAGGCTGCCCTGATAGTACTCGGGCAGCGCTTTGGCTCCTGCTTTCGGGCAACTCCGCCTGAATTTGCGGTTCGGCTGTGTCGCCCCTGAAAATGCGGACTATATTGCTTTGCGTGAATAGAACAGGGAGATCCGTCATGCCCATTCTCTACACCACGAAAGCAACGGCAACAGGCGGCCGCGCGGGCCGCGCCGTCTCCGACAATGGCGTGCTCGACGTGACGCTGACCGTGCCGAAGGAACTCGGCGGCGACGGTGCGACCGGCACCAACCCCGAACAGATGTTTGCCGCCGGCTATGCGGCATGTTTCCTCAGCGCCCTGCGTTTCGTCGCCGGCAAGGAACACGTCAAGATCCCCGAGGATGCGACGGTCACGACCAAGGTCGGCCTCGGCCCCCGCGATGACGGCACCGGCTTCGGTCTCGAAGTCGCCCTTTCGGTCCATATTCCCGGGATGGACAAGGCGGAAGCGGAAAGGCTTGCCGCCGCCGCCAATATCGTCTGCCCCTACAGCCACGCCATGCGCACCTCGACAGAGGTTCCGGTCACGGTCGACTGACGCGATCGCTCAGGCATCCGGAGCGGCGGCGCTGCGCGGCGGGCGTGGCGCCGGATTTATTCGGGAGAAGAGAGGGGCGTCGGGCCCCGATGATCAATCCCGGGCACAGGCAAGCACCAGACTGGAGGGATGGTGCGGCCTGACCCAGAATTTTCGGCTTCCGGGCTTGCAGGGGGAAGAAAGCCCGTAACCGGGTTCAAATCCCTGCGCTTCCTCTTTCCGAGAGACATTCGGTCGGAGTGCTGTTCGGGACTGTCCCCGCATTTAATCGGTCGATTAAATGCATTCGGATTGTTACGCGTGACCCGGGCGGTTTTCAAGTGACAAAAATGTGAAGAAGAGCGCTTGTCGGCAAATAAATTTTCCGGTGCGCCCGTGCGCTTCGGGCGAGGCAGGCAGGTGCCGCACAAACGAAAAACCCCGCGCCGGAGGGCGCGGGGTTGCTGTTTCTACTCGATTTTTCGCCCCTCGGGCGGCTCCCTAGCGCTTGAGGCTGCCGAGAATGCCGCGCACCAGCGCGCGGCCGACCTGGGTGGCGACGGTGCGGGCGACGCTCTTCATCGCCGCCTCGACCACGGTCTCGCGCTGATAGCCCGAACTGCGCGAGCGCGGCTTCTGGGCGGGGGCGTCGTCCTTGGAGCCGTTGCCGAATCCGGGCAGGCTCCAGCGTCCGGCGGCGCTGTCGTCTTCCTCTTCCTGCTGGCGCGCCGCTTCGGCCGCGGCTGAGGCGGCCTTCTGCGCGCGTTCCGCCAGCATCTCGAAGGCCGATTCACGATCGAGATCCTCGTCGTAGTGACCGGCGAGCGGGCTGTTGAAGATCAGCATCTGGCGCTCGGCGTCGGTCAGCGGTCCGAGCCGTGCGGACGGCGGGCGGATAAGGGTGCGCTCCACCATCGACGGCGCGCCCTTGCCCTCGAGCATCGATACCAGCGCCTCGCCGGTGCCGAGCGCGGTGATGGCGGTCGCGCAGTCGAAAGCGGGATTTGGGCGGAAGGTCGAGGCTGCGGTCTTGACCGCCTTCTGCTCGCGCGGCGTATAGGCGCGCAGCGCATGCTGTACGCGGTTGCCGAGCTGGGCAAGCACGGTTTCCGGCACGTCGAGCGGGTTCTGGGTGACGAAATAGACGCCGACGCCCTTCGAGCGGATCAGGCGGACGACCTGCTCGACCCGTTCGACAAGCACCTTCGGCGCATCGTTGAACAGCAGGTGGGCTTCGTCGAAGAAGAACACCAGGCGCGGCTTTTCCGGGTCGCCGATTTCGGGCAGTTCCTCGAACAGCTCCGACATCAGCCACAGCAGGAAGGTGGCGTAGAGCCGCGGGTTCATCATCAGCTTGTCGGCGGCCAGCACCGAGATCGTGCCGCGGCCGTCATTGGTGGTGCGCATGATGTCGGAAATCTTCAGCGCCGGTTCGCCGAAGAAGTGCTCGGCTCCCTGCTGTTCGAGAACGAGCAGGGCGCGCTGGATCGAGCCGATCGAGGCCTTCGAGATCAGCCCGAACTGGCTCGAAAGCTCGGAAGCGTTCTCGCCCATGTAGTTCAGCAGGGATTGCAGGTCCTTGAGGTCGAGGAGCGGCAGGCCCCCCTTGTCGGCGATCTTGAAGGCGATGTTCAGCACCCCTTCCTGCGGCTCGGTGGCATTCATCAGCCGGGCGAGCAGCAGCGGGCCCATCTCGGCGACCGTGGTGCGCACGCGGTGGCCCTTCTCGCCGTAGAGATCCCAGAAGATCACCGGAAACTGCTCGAACGCATAGTGTTCGAGGCCGACGTCCTCGGCGCGCTTGAGCAGGAAGTCCTTGGGCTCGCCCTTGGCGGCGATGCCGGAGAGATCGCCCTTGATGTCGGCGCAGAACACCGGTACGCCGGCGTCGGAAAAGGCTTCCGCCAGCACCTGCAGCGTGACGGTCTTGCCGGTGCCGGTCGCGCCGGTCACCAGGCCGTGGCGGTTGCCGAACTTCAGTTCGAGATATTCCGGCTTGTTGATGCTGTCGTCGGGGTTGCGGCTGGCGCCAATGAAAAGCTTACCGTCCTGCTGCATCGATCCCTGTCTCCCTGGAATGGCAGGCACCGCAAACGGTGTCCCGATCCACCTTGTCATTGATTCATCTTCTACCTGTTATAGGGAGGGTCAAGGATGGCGACAACTATTCCCCGCCGGGGTAGAAGATTGTGAGAATCCGCGCCGCGCCGGGGCGTTCACCCTTGAGTTCGATGCGGCAATGTTTTACGTTGACGTTAACGTCAAATTAGGAGGCTGACTGACCATGAATGAAATCGTCACACAGATCGCTGATCGTGTTGGCATCGAGCCTGCCGTTGCTGAAAAGGCACTCGGCATGATGCTCGCCTTCCTGCAGCGCGAGGGCGATGACGCCGCGGTTGCGAAGATGATCGAAGCGATCCCGGGTGGCTCCGAACTGGTTGCCCAGGCCAGCGGCGGCGGCTCGTCCGGTCTGCTCGGCAGCATCATGAGCGCGATCGGCGGCGGCGGTATCATGGGTCTCGGCCAGCAGTTGATGAGCCAGGGCCTCGGCATGGGCGAAATCACCAGCCTCGCCAAGGCAACCATTTCGATGGCCAAGCAGTATGCCGGCGACGAAGTCGTCGACGAAGTCGTCGCCTCGGTTCCGGGCCTCTCGCAGTTCGTCTGAACCGCACGCGATCATTGAATGAATGAAGGGGCGGGCCACGGGGCTCGCCCTTTTGCATTTCAGTCCGGCGGTTTCAGCCGCTCCCGCGCGCTTGAGCCCGGCAGCGACGCAATTGCGATTTGTGCCTTGCGGTTGAGAAAATCGTGAACTCACAAGCCTGAGACAAGGATGTTTAATCACAGTTCCCATAATTAATTCTAGCATATGGGGAATGATTTTATGGGGCCTATCCCGGACCTTACAAAGCTCGCCAACCAGTTTGGTTCCGATAAAGGTGATCTCATTCACCATGCTCACACCTATACCAAGCTCTATTCTTTCCTATTCACGGGCTTTCGTGAGCAAGCATTTTCGATGCTGGAGATTGGTCTCCAGATAGGCCCGCAGAATCAACATCTGGCAGCGTCCCGCGTGTCGGCAACCGCTCCTTCCGTCGAGATGTGGATCAATTTTTTCCCGAACGCCCATGTCTACGGGATCGACATTTCCGATTTTTCAGCACTGAATGGTCGCGAGCGCTTTACGTTCTTTCGGTGCGACGCGGGCTCGCGCGACTCGCTGATGGAGGTTAAGCGGAACACGCCGCCACTCAAGATCGTGGTCGACGATGGTTCGCACTGCCCCTTCCATCAGCAGGTGGCGTTTTCTGAGCTTTTTGAAAAGATCACGCCAGGGGGCTTCTATGTCATCGAGGATCTGCACTGGCACAATCATGAGGTCGACCAGGTCCTGCCTCCTGCGCCGCGGACAGAAGATGTCATTCAGCAGTACCTGAAGACCGGAATTCTGGATTCCCCCCTGATCAGTGAAACGAGACGCGAGCTCATTCAGTCGCAGATCGCCAATGTATTTGTGCATTGGGACGAGCGCGGCGGTACTGACCATTGGCGGATCAAGATGGTCGCAATTCAGAAAAAGTAGCCTTCGTCTTCTGAAGATTTTTGCGGAGCAAGTCCGGATACGTTCGGGCCTGCATTTTCTGCATGTGCAGCACGCCAACTGGGATGGATCGATGCCCCCTGAGAATATCAATCTTACGGCTGAGTGGCTGATCCAGCATGTGTTCAGCTTTGAAGCGGGCCCACAGCGCCAGACGGTGAGTGCAGAACTCGTATTCGAGGCTGACGGACGGATCGGGGGGTATCAGCACCCCAATGAAGCGGCATGGCGCATCGACGGCGGCAGGTTGGTGATCTATCGCGCAGACGGCACGCCCTCGTGCGTAGCAATTCCGGTCGAGGGAAAAGACGGCCATGTCGAACTGGCAGGCCCCTTCCTGCTTCAACAGGAGCCACAGCTCCACTTTTTCAGGCCGACCGCCCTTCGGTCTGACAAGGCGACGGTGCAGACATTCGACCTCTTCGATACGCTGGTCACACGCTACTGCTTTTCGCCGATAGCCATTTTCGAGGCAGTCGAAGCAAAGAGCCGGGTCGAGGGCTTCGCCCGGCTGCGCCCGGAGCTTGAGGCCGAACTCTGGAGAAACGGCGACTACACGCTAGAAGACGTCTACGCGAGGCTCGCGGCCGCCACCGGTTGGCCGGCTGGGGTACTTGAGCGCCTAAGGATCATGGAACTGGCGGAAGAGTGGGAAAACCTGTTTCCCATCCGGGAAATGGTTGAAAGGGTGCGGCCGGGCGACCTGATCGTTTCCGACATGTATCTGCCGATGTCGTTCCTGCGCAGGATCGTTGATGAGAAATGCGGCTTGCCGGGCCTGGAAATCCATCTCAGCAATCACGGCAAGCATCACGGCACCATATGGCCGAAGATCCTCACCAGCCATCGCATCCTGCGCCACTACGGCGACAATCACTTTTCGGATGTGGTGCAGGCACGCAATTTCGGGATCGATGCTGTACACGTACCGATCTCGGAGTGGTCTGCTGGCGAGGCCATCCTGTGTTCGGTTGGGCTGGTCGAGTTCGCCAAGGCGCTGCGGAAAGGTCGGCTCGCGAGCTTCTCCTTCAACAAGATGGCGAGGCGGGCGCAATTGGCGCAGTACGATGCCAATATTCCTCTGTTGGTTGTCGCGGGGCTCCTCCTGATCCGAAGGGCGAATGAGGTCCAGGCCGATACGCTTTTGATGTGCGGGCGGGATTCCAGCATGTGGGTCCATCTGGTGCGCTGGATGATCAGTCTTTCTCCCCGCAAGCTGGCGGTACACTATTTCCCGTCGTCACGGGAATTGTTCCTGGCGGATAGCCCGGCCTATGCTGCCTACTTCACGCGCCTGAAGGGGGACAGAACGATTGTTGCGGACGTATCCGGTACCGGTCGCACGCCCGCCCAGTTCATCGCCCGGATGGCGGCAACCGAGGATGTCAGCGTTTTCGTCGCCCTGAAGTCGAGCCGCATCGATCCGCCAATGGAACTGCGAGCGCCTGCGCGAAGCGATGTCACCATTGATCGTGCAATTGATGTCGATCTGGAGCGGTTCCTGTTTGAAAGGTTCAATACGGCAGTGCAGGAGCAGCGGGCCGTCGACATGGAGTTCCTGGGGCACGATTTCCGGGTCGTTCGCGAGCCTGAAGAAATCGACCCTGCGACGGAGAAGCTGATCGAGACGATCCAGGAAACCTTCATGGAAGCACTGGCGCTTTTGAAAGACGCGCCGATCATGGCGTTGCCGGAACTGCCAAGCGACGAGGAACTCCGAAGCGCCATGCAAAAGCTGGTTCTGGTGGGCGGCCAGTATCTGGACGTGGCAAAACAGCTGCCGAATTGAGCGGTCAAAGCCGTCTTTGATCCCGACTATCCGCGAACCGCGACAATGAACAGCCGGGGAAAGCGCAGCAGCACCTTTCCATCGGCCAGCGGCGGGAATGCCGCCGCCAGCCTTACGGTGTAGTCGGCAAGAAAGTCGTCGCGCATCGAAGGTTCGAGCACGTCGAGATAGGGACGTAGGCCCGTCCCCTTGACCCATTCGGCGATCGCCGCGGCGTTCGCCAGCGGATGGTTGTAGATCGTGTGCCAGATGTCGATCCGCGATGCCGCTGGGGCTAGCAGGTTGTAGTAGGACGATGGCGGCGGCAGGGCCGGGCGGGCGATCACCCGGCCGGCGAAATAGCCCGCCCAGGCGGGGCTCCGTGCCGTCTCCTCCATCAGCACATGCGTCGGCTCGTTGAGGTTATCAGGCATCTGCACCGCCAGCACGCCGCCGGGATCGAGCGACGCCATCAGCCGTTCGAGAATGCGCGGGTGATCGGGCAACCACTGGAAGACGGCATTGGCGAACAACAGGTCGGCCGGCCGGGACGGCTTCCAGTCGGCGAGATCGGCCTTCTCGAAGGCGATGCCGGGCAGGCGGTCGCGGGCCGCTGCCAGCATGTCGTCGTCGCTGTCTATGCCGGTGACGGCGGCGGCGGGAAAGCGCGCGGCGATGAGTTCGGTCGAATTGCCGGGGCCGCATCCGAGATCATAGGCGGTGCAAATCCTGCAGTCCGGCACCTGCGCCAGCAGGTCGCGGGCAGGGCGGGTGCGCTCGTCCTCGAATTTCAGATACTGGCTTGCCGACCACGCCATCGCGGCTCCTCTCGAGGTCAAAGGCCCTCGAGCGACGGCAGGATCAGGTGCGGTCCGAAATCCCTGTACTCGTCGGGCAGGTTGTTGCGGTTGATCCAGACAGTGCGGAAGCCGAACTTGGTTGCGCCTGCCACGTCCCAGCGGTTCGACGACTGGAAGGAAATCGACTGCGGATAGAGACGGTAGCCGGTGGTGACGATGTCGTAAACCTCGGGCGAGGTCTTGAAGGTCCTGACCTGGTCAACCGAGAAGATGTCGTCGATCATCGTGCCGAGCACCGCCTGGTCGACGGCGGCCTTCAGCATTGCCGGCGAGCCGTTGGACAGGATGGCGATGCGCACCCCTTGCGCCTTCAGGTGCCGGAACACCGCCGGTACCTCGGGGTAGCAGTCGAGCGTCCAGTAGGCGTCGAGGAAATCGGCGCGCAGTGCCGGATCGACGCTCGGCACCCGCGCGAAGGCGTAGTCGAGCGCCTGCTCGGTCAGCGTCCAGAAATCGGCATAGGCGCCCATCAGCGACCGCACCCAGGAATATTCGAGCTGCTTGGCGCGCCAGATCTCGGAGAGTTGCTGATGGTCGGGGCCGGCACGCAAGGCATGGCGGCGGACAGCGGCATGGACGTCGAATACGGTGCCGTAGGCATCGAAGACATAGGCAGCAATGGACAAGGCAGAACTCCGTTTCGCCATGACGTCGCGATCGGCCGCAGGCGGCGGCGGACATCATCGGGGAAGGTTTGCGAGGGTCGGCGCTTCGAGCGGCTCCGGGCGGCTCCAAGCGGCTACGGCCGGCCGGACAGCAGTATGGCGCCCGCGGGGGCGCCATACAAACCACAAAAGATGAACGTGACGCGTGTTACGCGACCGGTTCCAGTCGATGGATGGCGATCCTCGAGATATGCCGGCCGTCGAGCATCCTGACGGTGAAGGTCAGGTCGCCGACCGTCAGGCTTTCGCCAACCTTCGGCAGGTGGCCCATGTGCCAGAGCATGAACCCGGCAAGCGTCGCGTAGCGGTCGGCGTCATCGAGGAGGTCGGTGTCGAGGACCTGCGACGCCTTGCGGATGTCCATCCAGCCGTCGACCACGAACGAGCCATCCTCGCCGCGTTCGATGCTCAGCTTGTCCTCGTCCTCGTCGGAGAACTCGCCGGCGATCGCCTCGAGAATGTCGGTCGGCGTGACGAGGCCTTCGAGCGCGCCGTATTCGTCGAGCAGCATCGCCACCTGCGGCGAGGCACCGCGCAGCTGTTCCATCAGCTTCAGCGCGGCGATGCTTTCATGCACCACCAGCGGCTGGCGCACCGAGCGCTCGAGGTTGATCTGGCCGTCCTCGATCAGGTCGCGCAGCAGGTCGCGGGCCAGCGCCACGCCGATGAAGTTGTCGAGGCTGCCGCGCGCGATCGGGAAGCGCGAATGCCCCATCTCGATGATCTGGCGCTTCAGTTCGTCCTTGGGCGTGTCGAGATCGAGCCAGGCGATTTCCGTGCGCGGGGTCATGATCGACTTCGCCGGGCGTTCGGCCAGCGCCAGCACGCCCTGGATCATGTCCTTCTCCTCGTTCGAGAAGATCTCGGTCTCGCTCGTCTGCTCGGCAATGAGGTCGGCGCCTTCGCCGAGCGCCACTTGCGAACGCTTGCCGCCCAGCAGGCTGAGAACGGCGTCGGCGGTGCGGTCACGCAGGTCGCCGGTGGTGATGAAGCGCTCGCGGTTGCGCCGGGCGATCTGGTTGAACGCCTCGATCAGCACCGAGAAGCCGATGGCGGCGTAGAGATAGCCCTTCGGAATGTGGAAGCCGAAGCCTTCGATGATCAGCGAGAAGCCGATCATCATCAGGAAGCCGAGGCAGAGGATGACCACCGTCGGGTGCTTCGAGACGAAATTCATCAGCGGCTTGGACAGCAGCATCATCACGATGACGGCGACCGTGACCGCGATCATCATGACCGGCAGGTGCTGGACCATGCCGACGGCGGTGATGACGCTGTCGAGCGAGAACACCGCGTCGAGCACGACGATCTGCACGATCACCTGCCAGAAGACCGCGTGGGCGACCTTGCCCTCCTTGCGCTCCATATGGCCTTCCAGCCGCTCGTGCAGTTCCATCGTGCCCTTGAACAGCAGGAAGAGACCGCCGACGATCAGGATGATGTCCCGGCCGGAGAAGGCGAAGCTGAAGATGCTGAAAAGCGGCGCCGTCAGCGTCACCACCCAGGCAATCGAGGCGAGCAGGCCCATGCGGATGACGAGGGCCAGCGCCAGGCCGATGAAGCGCGCCCTTTCGCGCTGGTGCGGCGGCAGCTTGTCGGCCAGGATGGCGATGAAGACGAGGTTGTCGATACCGAGGATGATCTCGAGTACGATCAGGGTGGCAAGACCGATCCAGGCTGATGGGTCGGAGATCCAGTCAAAAAACATAAGCGTCAATGCTTGGCTGAGGCCGTTGCGGGCCTGCCAATCCTCTCCTCTGGGTCAATTGCGGGTAAGGTGCTCTCGCGCTCGGATGCGGCGCGTGCGTTCTCACGCCGGCGGACATGGCCGTGCGCGGGCGCGTCGCATCGAAATGCGGAATATGTTGGACGATCTGCCTACAATGGCCTTCGTCCTGCTCGTCGGAATGTCCGGCGGCAGGGGGCGTGTTCGTACTGGAAGGCTCAGAGTCGGGCATGGGCGGCAATGTGCAGATGAACGGCCGGCTGCGCAAGGGGCAATCGCCGTTGCCCCCGTTTTGTCAGTGCGCCTTTTTTGGCCTGTCGGCGTGAAATCACTTCACAAGATCGTGATCGTCACGGCTCCGGTCCTGCAGTTGGCGGGGCGGGCCTGATCCTGATGAAGGGGCGGAAGGCTCAGAATTTCGTGATGACGCTTATTCCCGTGCCCTCGGCGCGGTCCATGGCCATCAGCGCCGGCACCGCCTCCTCGAGCGAGATGCGGCGGCCGATCAGCTTTTCCGGGGCGATGCGCCCGGCTTCCAGCATTTCCAGCATCGCGTCGTAGCGCCATGCCTGCATGCCATGGCTGCCGTAGATCTCCAGCTCGTGGGAAATCACCTGCGCCATCGGGATCTTCGGCGCGGCATCCTCGCCGGTCATCAGCCCGACCTGCACGTGGCGGCCGCGGCGGCGCAGGTTTCGGATCGAGTTGAAGCAGGTGGCCGGATGGCCGAGCGCATCGATGGACACATGCGCGCCGCCTTTCGTGATCTCCCGCACCGCTTCCGAAACGTCGGTAACCCTGGTCGAGTTGATCGCCGCGACCGCGCCGATCGTCTTTGCAAACTCGAGCTTGTCGTCGGCGATGTCGATGGCGACGGCATTGGCGCCCATCGCCGTGGCGATCATGATCGCCGAAAGCCCGACGCCGCCGCAGCCGTGCACCGCCACCCATTCGCCGGGCCGCACCCGGCCCTGGTCGACGATGGCGCGGAACGAGGTGGCAAAGCGGCAGCCGAGGCTTGCCGCGGTGTCATAGGCGAGGCTGTCCGGCAGGTGCACGAGGTTGGTGTCGGCATAGTCGATCGCCACGTATTCGGCGAACGAGCCCCAGTGGGTGAAGCCCGGCTGGAACTGGTTGACGCAGATCTGCTGGTTGCCGGAATGGCACTCGCCGCAGCGGCCGCAGCCGGAAACGAAGGGCACGGTCACCCGGTCGCCGACCTTGTAGCGCATCACGCCCTTGCCGACCGCGGCGATGGTCCCCGCCAGTTCATGGCCGGGAACATGCGGCAGGTGGATATCGGGGTCGTGTCCCATCCAGCCATGCCAGTCGCTGCGGCACAGGCCCGACGCTTCCACCTTGACGACGACGCCGCCTTCGGCAGGTGTCGGATCGGGGAGGGTCAGGATTTCCGGCTGCTTGCCGAAGGCGTCGTAATACATGGCTTTCATGGCAGTTTCCCATTCCTGTCATTCTTTAAGGTCTGGGCATCATCGCACGGAGCAAGCGCCCCTTCCAACTGCAGGATCAATCAATTCTGCTGATGGTTCCATTCATCAAGCCTTTGTTTAGGCGAAATATTCTTGCATTCGGGCCGCAATCGTCGCGACTTTGCTGCAAAGTGGGCTGCCCGCTGCTTTTTGTTCTTGACCGCGGTCGGAGTGAGGGATTTTCCTGCTCGCCAGCAAAAGGAGAACCCGAATGGCCGTCAATACCGCACCACCCTCCACAACCTGGACCTATGTCGACGGCGAATGGCTGCCGGGCAACCCACCGCTGATCGGCCCGACGTCCCATGCGATGTGGCTGGCCTCGACGGTGTTCGACGGCGCCCGCTGGTTCGACGGTATCGCCCCCGATCTCGATCTGCATTGCCAGCGTATCAACCGCTCGGCTGTCAATATGGACCTGAAGCCGGTCAAGACGGCCGAGGAGATCGAGGAACTGGCCTGGGAAGGCGTGAAGAAGTTCGACGGCAAGACGGCGATCTACATCAAGCCGATGTACTGGGGCGAGCACGGTTCCAAGGGCAGCGTCGTCGCCGTCGATCCGGAATCGACCCGCTTCGCGCTTTGCCTGTTCGAGGCGCCGCTCGGCAACAGCGCGCCCGGCACGCTGACGCTGTCGCCCTATCGCCGGCCGTCGCCGGAAACCGCGATGACCGACGCCAAGGCCGGCTCGCTCTATCCGAACAGCGGCCGCATGGTCCGGGAAGCACGCAACCGCGGCTTCGACAACGCGCTTGTCTGCGATCTCAACGGCAACGTGGCCGAAACCGCATCCTCCAACGTCTTCATGGTCAAGGACGGCGTCGTCTTCACCCCGGTTCCGAACCGCACCTTCCTTGCCGGCATCACCCGCGCCCGCGTCATCGGGCTCCTGCGCGAGGCGGGAGTCGAGGTTCGCGAAGCGACGCTGTCGCCGAAGGACTTCATGACCGCCGACGAGGTCTTCACCACAGGCAACTATTCGAAGGTGGTCGGCGTCAAGCGTCTCGACGACCGCGAGTTCGCGGAGGCGCCGGTCACCCGCAAGGCGTTCGAGGTCTACATGGACTGGGCCCGCGCCGGCGCGCGCAGATAGTCCGCGCAGAGCGTCAAGGCCGCGGCAGCAGGCACCTGTCTTGCCGCACGGTCCGCGCTCGTTGCATCGGTTGCAGCGCAACCGATTTTTTGGGGTCTCCAAAATGCAGAACGGGTGCCAGGCACCCGTTCGCAATGCCTTCGTCTCCCGGCCTTTACTCGGCGGGGTTGGCGCCCGTGCCTTCGGCCGGCTTGGTGGTCGGCACAGCCGGCGATTGCGGAGCAGCCTTCGCCTTCGGCTTGCCCGCGGCATCGTTGGCGCCTTCCTTTTTCGGCATGCGGATGCGTACGACGTCTTCTCCAATCTGCCCGCCGAGCGTCGCCGTCTTCGCGGTCTTGTCGTAGAGGCAGAGATAAGAGGCGCGCTTGTCGGCGTTTTTCAGTTTGCCGAAGGCGATTGCCAGCGCGTAACGGTCGGTTCCGGTCTCATCGACCACGACACGCACCGGCTTGAGATGCTCCATCGCCGCCTGCCGGCACTTGGCGCGCACGTCCTTCTCCAGGGGGCTCGAGGCATCGGCGGAGGCGGCAAGCGCGGCAGAGGTGAGCGGCAGCAGCAATGCGGCGGCGGTCAGCAGGCACCTGGTCGTCAGCATCGGAATTTTCCTTTTCGTGACAATGGAATGACGTGGGAATGACGTGAGCCCGGCGGAATCGGGCGACTCGGGAAAAAGCATGACCGCCAATATGGTTTTTCTGCGAAGCGTCGCCGTCGCAGGGGAGGCAAATTTTCTCCGTGCGGCCCCGATTTTGACATTTCGCAGGTTGCCCCGCTAGGGTTCCGGTCCTATGTTCCGCCTCACCTGCCAACATACGAATACTGTTGCCAAGAGGAGAATTTATCATGGCTTTTGTATTGCCCGAACTGCCCTATGATTACGATGCACTCGCTCCCTACATGTCCAGGGAAACGCTCGAGTACCATCACGACAAGCACCACAAGGCGTATGTAGACAACGGCAACAAGCTTGCTGCCGAAGCAGGTATGGCCGATCTCTCGCTCGAGGAAATCGTCAAGAAGTCCTACGGCACCAATGCCGGCCTGTTCAACAATGCCGGCCAGCACTACAACCACATCCACTTCTGGAAGTGGATGAAGAAGGACGGCGGCGGCAACAAGCTGCCGGGCAAGCTCGAAGCCGCGATCAACTCCGACCTCGGCGGCTACGACAAGTTCAAGGCCGACTTCATCGCAGCCGGCACCACCCAGTTCGGTTCGGGCTGGGCCTGGCTCTCCGTTAAGGACGGCAAGCTCGAAATCTCCAAGACCCCGAATGGCGAAAACCCGCTGGTACACGGTGCGTCCCCGATCCTCGGCGTCGACGTCTGGGAGCACTCCTACTACATCGACTACCGCAACCTGCGTCCGAAGTACCTCGAAGCCTTCGTCGACAACCTGATCAACTGGGACTACGTCCTGGAAATGTACGAAGCCGCTTCCAAGTAAGCCGCTTCCAGGTAAGCTGATCGTCGGTCAGTTATCGAGAACCCCGGTCGCAAGGCCGGGGTTTTTATGTTTCAGGCGCCTGAGGCGTGCTCCTGCTTCGCCCAGCCATCGACCCAGCGCGCCCGCAGCCCGTCGCCTTCTCCCTTGAAGAAATCATCGGTCTCCGCGCAATGCTCGACCCGGTCCGCGCGGAAATTCCTGATATCGCGGCGAAGCTCGCACCAGGCGACGATGTTGGCGGCCTGCGAATAATAGATCAGCGCGACCGGGCGTATCGTCCGCTCCGTGGCCCGGCCAAGCTCGTCGCGGTAGTCGATCGCAAGCTTCCGCTCGTCGCGGATCGCACGGCGCACGAGGGCAAGGTCGATGCCATCGGGAGACGGCGCGATCGCGCCCCAGGCATGCAGCGCATTGGCGCTGAAGGAATGGCTGAGCGGTGCCGGCACCGAGGCCGCGATCTTGTGGTTGACGCGCTTTGCCGCCTGTTTCAGTTCCGCGTCGCCGGTCCGCTCCAGCAATGCCAGCGCCAGGACGATCGCCTCGGCTTCCTCTACCGAAAACATCAGTGGCGGCAGGTTGAAGCCCGGCCTCAGGATGTAGCCGATGCCACGCCCGCCCTCGATCGGCACACGCATCGCCTGCAGAGCGGCGATATCGCGGTAGATCGATCGCGGCGTGACTTCGAGTTCCTCGGCGATCATCGCGGCCGTCACGGGCCGTTTCGCCAGCCGCAGCATCTGGATGATCTCGAATAGCCGTGATGCCTTGCGCATGGACCCGTCACTCATCGCTTCAGTTGCACGCTACTGACACTACCCTGTCAGTTGCCCCGGTTTAAGACGAAATCTCATCGACTTGAAAACACGGCGGGTTCTGCGTGCAGGCCCTGCGGACGCCCAAGGGGAAACTGACATGACCTACACGGAAAACCTGTGGCTGTTCTTCACGCTGCTTTTCGGCATCATCATCGTGCCCGGCATGGACATGATCTTCGTCATGGCCAACGCGCTTACCGGCGGCCGCCGCGCCGGCCTGTCGGCGACGGCCGGGATCATGGCCGGCGGTGCAGTGCATTCGCTCTACGGCGCGATCGGCGTCGGGCTGCTGGCGGCGTTCATGCCGCACCTGTTCAATCCGCTGCTTCTCGCCGGCGGGCTCTACATGGCCTGGATCGGGTTCACGCTGATGCGCAGTTCGATCACCGTCGGTGCGGTCGGCGGTGCCGCCGGCCGCAGCACCGCGACGATCTTTCGCCAGGGGGCGCTTACCTGCCTCATCAATCCCAAGGCCTATCTCTTCATGCTGGCGATCTATCCGCAGTTCCTCAAACCCGCCTATGGGCCGCTGTGGTCGCAGGCGCTGGTGATGGCGGCGATGACGGCGCTGGTGCAGTTCTCGGTCTACGGGCTGGTGGCGGTCGCCGCCGGGCGAAGCCGCGACCTGCTGGTCGGAAGCCCGAAGGCGACGATCCTGGTCGGCCGCGGCGCCGGGGCGCTGCTCCTCATCGTTGCGCTTCTGACGCTCTGGCATGGTTGGGACGTGGAGAGCGACACGCTCCGACATGATGCAGGGTTCCCGGTGTCCGAAATATGGCACTGATTTCATTGGCGAATAAGCATACATCACCTTTTTGTTACTTCTCTCCATGACAAAAACTGCAATCATGGCGCCGGTGTTTCGAAGCATTTCCGGTGCCAAGAGGGCTCCGGCCAAACCGATAGGAGCCATCGATGAAGTTCAAAGCCGTAGTGGCAGCCACATTCCTTGCCGTCATGGGGGCCGGAGCGGTCGTCGCGGCGGACGAGCCGCAGGTCGTGCGCCAGGAAATGATGAAGAAGGTTGGCCGCGCGATGGGCGCTCTCGCCGGCATCGCCAAGGGCGAGAAGCCCTATGACGCGGAAGTGGTCAAGACGGCGCTGACGACCATCGATCAGGTCAGCCTGACCTTCCCGGACTATTTCCCGGCCGGCTCCGAAACCGGGCATGACACCGAGGCGAGCCCGAAGATCTGGGAGCACATGGCCGAATTCAAGGAAAAGTCGCACGCGCTCTCCAAGGAAGCGGAAACGGCGCTTGCATCGCTCCCGGCCGACCCGGCAGCCGTGGGTGCGGTACTCGGCCCGATCGGCAAGTCCTGCGGCGGCTGTCATGAGACCTTCCGCATCAAGAAGAACTGAAGCGGTCGGTCCGATCGTCCGAAATTCTTGAAGGTCGCCGGTGCTGCCGGCGGCAACGCCGTGTCGGGCCGAAAGGTCCCGGCGCGGCGAGACTGCATGATGGAGAATGATGATGGGTACGAAACTGACCAAGGCGGCAATCTCGCTTGTAGTGCTCGGCATTGTCGGAGCAGGCGCATTCTATGTGGCGGCGGCGCCCGATCCGCTGCCGGAATCGCACTGGGCCGATCTTGGCAGTCCTGACATCAAGAACGGAGAGCAGGTGTTCTGGGCCGGCGGCTGTGCCAGCTGCCATGCCGCACCCGGCGCCAAGGATGACGAGCGGCTGGTGCTCTCCGGCGGCGGGGCGCTGCACAGCCCGTTCGGAACCTTCCATTCTCCCAATATCTCCCCTGACGAGACCGCGGGCATCGGCGGCTGGACGCTGGCCGAATTCGGCAACGCCATGAAGCGCGGCGTCGGCAGGCAGGGCGAGCACCTCTATCCGGCCTTTCCCTACGCCTCCTATGCGCGCATGAGCGACAAGGACATCAACGATCTCTGGGGCTTCATGCAGACGCTGCCGAAGAGCACCAATGTCGCGCCGGAGCACGATCTGCCGTTTCCGTTCAATATCCGCCAAGCTCTTGGCGGCTGGAAGTTCCTCTATCTCACCGACGCGCCGCGGGTGGAGCTCGCAAGCGCCGACGACAAGCTGAGGCGCGGCCAGTATCTCGTCGAAGGCCCGGGCCATTGCGGCGAGTGCCATACCCCGCGCAATCCGCTTGGCGGCTTCCTCGACGGGCAGTGGCTGGCCGGTGCCGCCAATCCGGAAGGCGAGGGCCGCGTGCCTGACATCACCCCCGGTTCGAAGAGCATCGGCAACTGGAGCGAAAGCGATATCGCCAGCTATCTCGAGACCGGCTTCACCCCGGACTACGACAGCGTCGGCGGCACGATGGTCGAGGTGCAGAAGAACATGGCGAAGCTGACCCCCGAGGACCGCGCGGCAATCGCCGCCTATCTCAAGGCCCTCCCGGCGCAGTGAGCCTCCCGTTTTTCTGCGGAGAACGGCCGAGCGCGTCGCCACCCTGGAGCGTGGATTAAGTCATGAACGATATTCGATATCCGTGGATGCGAGCGCAATTCATCGACTTTGTTCAAGGGCTTGCAGATTTCAGTTACCAAAGAGAACACTGGCAAGAATTTCACGACACGGAGAAGGAATACGACGAGTTAGATTTCACCGTTCATTTTTTCTACGATGACACAAAGCTGGCGAGTGACCCGGAATCGGTCATCGGAAGCTGCCTATACGACTGCGAGGAGGCCGAACTTGTTCGATCAATCGTTTCAGCGCTTGATATTGTTTTTGATAAGTATGAACTGGAACTGAAAGACAAAGAGTACCTAGAAAAGCCTGAATGGCAGGCTGTCGTTCAGGCGGCGATCAAGGCCCTCCCAGTTCTTGAAGCAAATGGTATTGGTTCTTGGACTTAGGGCAGCGTCATGTTGGTTTTTTGGGCTCGTGAGCCTGCGTCCAATTCAAGGAAAGCCGGGATCGGCTTCGGCTGCCTCGTTCACCGGTAGGCTCTCGGCAGCAAACAGCGCCATATAGTGATCGAGCTCGGCGCCGCCAATCTCAAGCGCGCGAAAGATCTCGGCGGTGAAGGAAAGCGGCGCGGTGCCGGCGGCGGTGATGATGCGGCGGTCGCGAACCGCCCTGGGAACGCCGGAATAATGAGCCTGGCCCCGGTAGTTTTCCGCCTGCGCCAGGAAATCGGGCGAGTTGCTGGTGTGGCTGACGTCATCGAGCAGTCCGGCGCGCGCCAGCGCCAGGGTGCCACCACAGATCGCGGCGATGACCTTGCCGGCTTCGTCGGCGGCTTCGAGGAGCGGCGCGATGTCGGGTGCCTGGTCGCTTTCCCAGATCGTGCCGCCGCAAACCACCAGCGCGTCGAATGTGCCGGCATCGATCGAGGCCGTATCGGCATCCGGCGTGACCTTGAGGCCACCCATCGAGGTCACCGGCAGGCCGCCGGGGCAGGCGGTGACGATCTCGGCCCGGTAGTAGGTGCGGGCCGACGCCATAAGTAGCCCGCATTCCCAGTCGGAAAAGCCTTCAGTCAGGATAATGGCAATTCGCGCCATGCACGTCTCCTTGGCTCGGAGGTGTCGTTCAGGACCTTTTCAGGCCAGTGCCTGCATATAGCGCATGCCGGTTACCGGCCGTGCCTTGAATTCCATGTGCTCGTAGAAGCGGTGGGCGGCGAAGTTGCCGGTCGCGGCACTCACCGAAAGGTAGCCGCAGCCGGCCTGGCGGGCAAGCTCGCGGGCGCGGGTGACCAGGTGCTGGCCGATGCCGTGGCCGCGTTGCTCGGGGCGCACGAAAAGCTGGTGCAGGTCCATGCCGCGCGTGCCTTCCTGGGCGCGGTACATCGGCACGAGAATGGCGTATCCGATCAGGTCCGCGCCGCTTTCGGCAACGAGGGCGCTGATCCACGGGTGGGGGCCGAACAGGTCGCGCTCGAGCTGCTCGGGGGTCAGATGCGCTTCGTCGCCGTGGTGGGCGGCGAGCTCGGCGATCATGCCCTTGAGCTGCGGCAGGTCGCGCGGTTTGGCGCTGCGGATGGTGACGACGGGAGGCCGCACGATCGGATTGGAGAGGGTAGGCATGTCTGGCGTCCTTCTTCGAATTTTGCCGCCAGAACGTTCGTTAAACAACAAAGCCACCTGACGGCGGCTTGTGTTGATACGATGATCAGTCAGCCGCCCCTTACCGGAACAGCCAAAAATACGAGCAGGAAATGTGCGCGATGTTGATCATGCGAGATTGGTGCTCCAATTTTCGGCGGCTGTCAACAGGCCGGATGCAGGTTTCGCCGGAGAGCCGCGATAGCTGCGGCAGTCTTATTTCGGCGCGTTGTGCAGTTATTTCACACGGAAAGGTTGTTAAGATTGTCTTTATCCGTATAGTCCGGTCGAAATTGAAGAAATAGCAGTATTGGTCTTGTTCGAACATCTGGAGGAATGGAATGGCAACGTTTACGGCCAGTAGCCTGGATAGAAAGTCCGGCTTCGATGTCAGAAGCATCAATATCGGGGATCTGTATGACTACGACAACGCGTCTGCAAGTTCGACGAGTGCAAGGTTCTACGATAACTCCAAGAACTATACGGAATTCCACGGATCCGGCTTCAAGTTCACCAAGGATTCTTTCGGTGAGATCGTAGATGTCACCGGCGGAGCGATTCGCGGCGTCGACGTCGTGATCAGCGGTACCAAGGTGTTCGCAATTGCGGATGCCAGCTATTCCGCCGCCAAGTTTTACGATTTCGTTGAAGCGGGCCAGTACAGCGCCGCGCTCAACTACATTCTTGCCGGTCACGACAAGGTCAGCGGCACCAACTACGCCGACTACCTTATGGGCGGCGCCGGCAACGACACGATCGGCGGCAATTCCGGCAACGACACCATCTATGGCGGCGCCGGAGCCGACAAGATCAACGGCCATGCCGGCAACGACGCCCTCTACGGCGACGGGGGCAGCGATACGCTATCGGGGGGCGGCGGCAACGACCGGCTCGACGGCGGCGCTGGCAACGATACGCTGAACGGCGATATCGGCAGTGACCGGTTGAACGGCGGTGGCGCCGATACCTTCGTGTTCAAGTCCGGCTATGGAAGGGATACCATCAGCGATTTCATCTCGGGCGAGGACAAAATCGATCTCAGCGGCACCTCGGCCACGGATTTCGGGTCGTTGAGCATGACGCAGAACAAGGGCATGGTGGTCATCACCATCGGCGCCGACGTGCTGCAGCTGGCCAGTACCAAGATCGCCGATCTCGACGCCAGCGACTTCGTGTTCTGATCAATCGCGGCGATCCCCCGCGAAAAGCGCGGGGGACGCTTGAAGAGGTGCCGGCGATACCTCGTCTTTGAGTATCCGATTGTGCCGCGCCGCGCGGACAGTGTCCGGCGGCTGTACGCCTTGCTGGCGCTAGAGGCGCGCAGATTATCGGGGTGATGAATTGGCAAGGAGCGATAGTGCACGCGCCGAGCTAACGGATGCCGGCCGACCTCAATTGAAAAGAGGTCAGTGCAAATCGGTTTCGTCGAGGTCGGTATGCTCGAGATAGAGCGCCTGGACGTGGTCGACGAAGTTCGTCTCGGCGACTTCTTTTGCTGCAGCGTCGTCATTCTTGCCGCCATCGATCACCCACAATGCGCGGGAAAGGGAGGCGGAAAGGAGCGTGCTGCTGAATGCCGGCGAAGCGGGGCTGCGGGGAGCTGGAGCCGGTTCGCGCGCAGTGGTTTCCTCGGTGTCGCGATCGATCTGGTAGATACGGCCGTGATAGCTGTAGCCGCTCAGTCCACTATCAATCCTCATCGTATGTTACTCCAATCTAATGGTTAACCAAGTGTTAACGGTCGAAGCTTGCGCGAGGCTTGCGTCGCTCGCGCGTGCCGCGAGTGTCGTGATTCGAATGTGCGCGAGTTGCCCTTCGGTCGCCGGCCGCCGGTGTCGACGGTGGTTTTGACAAGTGCCAGCCAGTGAAACCGGTGTCGGCATCGCTGCTGCCGATCTTGAGGGCGGCCCTGCACCGGATTTCACTGCGGACGATGGTGGAGCCGATTTGCCCGGATCCGGTCATGCAACCTCGACGCGTGATTCGCGCTGGCGGCCCGGCCTGCCCGTGGCGATGTGGCTTGCCCGTGGCGATGTCGGCCGATGTCGCATAGGATGCGGGAAAAGCCCGTGGGCGCGTTTACCGGCCCAAGCACCGGATCGATCCGTCCGCCGAACGCGTCGTCGCGGGGAGTGTCCCTGCGGAACGAGGAGTGGCCCCATCAATGACAGAGACGGCAAATGTAGAATTCGGTCACGATCACAATTTCCTCGGCGGCGACCACCGCCGCAACGAGCGGCGCATCTGGCTGGTGATCGCGCTGACGGCAACGATGATGGTGGCCGAAATTGTCGCCGGCAATCTTTTCGGATCGATGGCGCTCGTGGCGGACGGCTGGCACATGTCGACCCATGCAGGGGCGCTGCTGATCGCAGCGGTCGCCTATCTCGTCGCCCGGCGCGAAGTCGACAATCCCCGCTTCACCTTCGGCACCGGCAAGCTTGGCGATCTCGCCGCCTTCGCCAGCGCCATCGTGCTGCTGATCGTCGCCCTGCTGATCGGCTGGGAGAGCGTCGTTCGGCTCCGGACACCGGTTGAGATCGACTTCCATCAATCGCTGCTGGTGGCGGGGATCGGGCTCGTGGTCAATCTTGCCAGTGCCTGGCTGCTGAGGGACGACCATCGCCACCCGCATCACGACCATCATCGCGACAGGGATCATCACCATGGCAATGCGAGCGGAACCGGGGCGCGGGACCACAACCTGCAGGCCGCCTATTTCCATGTACTGGCCGATGCCCTGATCTCGGTGCTGGCCATCCTCGCGCTGCTTTTCGGTGCGCTCTATGGCTGGGTGGTGCTCGATCCGCTGATGGGTATCGTCGGAGCCGTGGTGATTGCGCACTGGTCGTGGGGCCTGCTGCGGGCGACCGGGGCGGTGCTGCTCGACCTGCAGCCGGCGGGCGAGAGCCTGGCGGCCGATATCCGCCACGTGCTCGAAGCCGGCGGCGATCACGTCACCGATCTGCATGTCTGGCAACTCGGGCCCGGTCATCAGGCCGCCATCGTCTCGCTGACGTCGCGCACGCCTGAGCAGCCGGAGTTCTACAAGGAAAAACTCGCCCCCTTCCCACAGCTGTCGCATGTCACCGTCGAAGTGGCCCGCGCCGGCGCGTGAGCGAGCCGGCACGTTGAATCGGAATGCGAGGGCGTTGAATCGCAGTCTGAGCGAAGGGCAGGCAAGTGATTGCAGCGACTGCGTTTTCGTCCGTTTTGCGCCGCTGCTGCTGCCTCAGGGCAGGGCATAGGCGATGACATAATCGCCCGGCGTCGTCCCGATCGAACCGTGGCCGCCGGCAACGATCAGCACATACTGCTTGTTGCCGACTGCATAGGTCATCGGCGTCGCCTGACCGCCCGCCGGCAACCGCGCCTGCCACAGTTGCCGGCCGGTGGTCACGTCGTAGGCGCGCAGATAGTCGTCGACGGACGCGGCGAGGAAGGCAAGCCCGCCTTTGGTGATGATAGGCCCGCCAAGCCCGGGCACCCCAACCTTGAACGGCAGCGGCAGCGGCGTCATGTCCATGACGGTGCCGTTCTTGTGGCGGTAGGCAATCTTGCCGTTCCTCAGATTGGCCCCCGCGACATAGCCCCAGGGCGGCGCCTGGCAGGGAATGCCGAGGGGGGATAGGAAGGGGCCGAGATAGACGCCGTAGGGCGCGCCTTCGTTGCGGTTCAGCCCGTGTTCGCCGGCTTTCTCGCCGTCACCCTTCGGCGGCATCCGGTCGGCGGGGATGAGCCGCGAGGTGAAGGCGAGGTAGGTCGGCATGGCGAACATCACCTGCCGCTCCGGATCGACGGCGACCGAGCCCCAGTTGAAGGTGCCGAAATTGCCGGGATAGATCAGCGACCCCTCGAGCGACGGCGGCGTGTAGCGTCCCTCGTATTTCAGTTTGCGGAAGGCGATGCGGCAGGCGAGCTGGTCGAACAGCGTGATGCCCCACATGTCCTTCTCGGTCAGCTTCGGTGGCGCGAAGCTGAGGTCGGAGACCGGTTGGGTCGGCGAGGTGAAATCGCCGGCAATCGCGCCATCCGGCGCCGGCATTTCCCGTACGGGAATGATCGGCTCGCCGGTGCGCCGGTCGAGCACGTAGATGTCGCCCTGCTTGGTCGGTCCGACGAGCGCGGGAACGATCGTGCCGTCCTCGCGGGTGATGGCGACGAGGGCGGGCTGCGCCGGTACGTCCATGTCCCAGAGGTCGTGGTGCACGGTCTGGCGCACCCAGCGTTCCTGTCCGGTAGCGAGGTCGAGCGCCACGATCGACGACGAATATTTTTCCACGTTGGCGCTACGCCCGGCGCCGAGCTGGTCGGGCACCTGGTTGCCGAGCGGTACATAGATCAGGCCGAGCTTTTCATCGACCGAGAAGACCGACCAGCTGTTCGGCGAGTTGGTGGTATAGGTCTGGCCCTCGGGCAGCGGCGTCGTCACCGCCGGATTGCCGCTGTCCCAATTCCAGATCAGTGCCCCGGTATCGATGTCGAAGGCGCGGATCACGCCCGATTGTTCATGGATCGAGGAATTGTCGTTGACGGCGCCGCCGACGATGATCTTGCCGGCAACCGCCACGGGCGGCGAGGTCGAATAGTAATAGCCCGCGGGATCGTACTTCATGCCCTTTCCGAGATGCAGCACGCCGTTGTCGGCAAAGCCGGTGCAAAGGGCGCCGGTGGCCGCATCGAGCGCGATCAGCCGGGCGTCGGAGGTCGGCAGGTAGATGCGCTCGGCGCAAGGGCTGCCGGACGTCGCGGCGGGATCGGCCCAGTAGGTGACGCCGCGACAGGTCTGGTGCTGACGATCCGGGTTCAGGCCGGATTTCGGGTCATACTTCCACTTCTCGCGGCCGGAAGCGGCCTCCAGCGCAATTGCCCAGTTGTGCGGCGTGCAGAGATAGAGCGTGTCCTTCACCTTGAGCGGCGTTACCTGATAGGTGGTCTCGGTCACGTCGTCGGGACCCTTGAGGTCGCCGGTCTGGTATTGCCAGGCGACCTTCAGCTTGCCGACATTGCCGGTGGTGATCTGGCTCAGCGGCGAATAGCGCTGGCCATAGGGGGTACGACCGTAGTGGTGCCAGTCGCCGACCGGCACCGCGCCGCCGAGATCGGGCATGGTGTTGACAACCCGTGTCGGCAGGTTGCCGGCGATTTCGTGCGGGTCCTGCAGCCACGAGAAGATCGCAACGCCACAGGCCGCCACCAGCGACAGCGCCAGCGGCCAGGCCCCGGTCGCCCGCTTGTCGTCCTCGCGGCCGCCGCCGCGCAGTGGCCGGCGCACCCAGGGCGTCAGCAGCCATAGCCCGAGCAGGACGATGAGACCGCCGCGCGGCCCGAGCTGCCACCAGTCGAAGCGCACTTCCCATAGGCCCCAGGCAAGCGCGCCGACGATGAGCAGGGCATAGACCCACAGCGCGGCGCGGCTGCGGAAAACCAGCAGGACGCCCGTCAGCACGAAGGCGCCACCGGCAACGAGGTAGAACGGGCTACCGCCGAACCTGACGAGCTCGAAACCGCCCCAGCAGAGCCCGAGCCCGAGCAGAATGTAAAAAACGCCGGTAAAGATCGCTACCATTCTGCAGTCTCCCGTTGTCGAGAGCCGCGGACAGTCATTGTCCGCGAACCGATTTTCTGCCGGTCGGGCGGCCTGATGGGCGCCAGAGAAGAAATTGCAGTCGAGAACAGTCAGAAGTTTTCCGCCGGATGGCGGGGCAGAGGCATGGGCCACGGGACGTGCCGCCGGCCGGCGGGCGCGTTTATCCGAGAGTTTAGCGAATTGGCCATATGTTTCAATGGCGGCCTTGAGACGTGCGTGCGCAGCCGGTCCGCCGCAATTCTCGTGGAGGCGTCGATCAATCGCCGGGGAGGGTGTGGATCAGGTGCCGCAGAAGGTGTTCTTCACTTCCTCACCCGGTTTCGGCGGGTCCATGTAGGCGGCAAAACCCGGCTGGTCGTCATAGGGGCGGGCAAGCACATCGTTGAGCGCCTCGAACAGCGAATAGTCGCCGTCCTCGGTCGCCGCTGCCAGCGCCTGCTCGACCCGATGGTTGCGCGGAATGAAGGCCGGGTTTTCCGCTCGCATGGCGGTAGCGACATCTGCCGGGGTCCGCTCCTCGCGGCCGAGCCGCTTGCGCCAGTTCACCAGCCAGTGGCCGATCGCGAAACTGTTGTTGAACAGCGCGAAGAGCGTCTCGTCATTTTCCGGTCCGGCGACGCAATCGGCGAGCCGGCGGAAGGTGAGGGTATAATCGGCGGCGCCCTTGTGCATTGCTCCGAGCAGCGACTGCACCAGTTCGAGGTCGCCGTCGGCCGGTGCCGACAGGCCGATCTTGCGGCGCATGCCATCCATCCAGTGACCCTGGAATGCCGGGGCATAGGCGCCGAGCGCCGCCTGTGCGAGTTCGATCGATTTCGCCTCGACCGGATCGATGACCGGCAGCAGGGCTTCGGCCAGCCGCGTCAGGTTCCACTGGCCGATCGCCGGCTGGTTGGCATAGGCATAGCGTCCGCCCTGGTCGATGAAGCTGTAGACCGTTGCCGGGTCGTAGGCATCCATGAAGGCACAGGGGCCGTAGTCGATGGTTTCGCCCGATATCGTCATGTTGTCGGTGTTCATCACGCCGTGGATGAAGCCGACATGCAGCCAGCGGGCGATGAGGAAGGCCTGCCGCCCGATCACCGCCTCAAGGAGCGCCAGCGGGCGGTTGTCAGTGTCGGCAAGCTCGGGATAGTGCCGGTCGATGACATAGTCGGTCAGGCGCTCAAGGCCGGCGACGTCGCCGCGCGCGGCGAGGAACTGGAAGGTGCCGACGCGCACGTGGCTGGCCGCGACCCGGGTGAAGACCGCGCCCGGCAGCATGGTTTCGCGATAGACCGGCTGTCCGGTGGTCACCGCCGCGAGCGCCCGCGTCGTCGGCAGCCCGAGCGCGTTCATCGCCTCGCTGACGATATATTCGCGCAGCACCGGCCCGAGCGCCGCGCGCCCGTCGCCGCGTCGCGAATAGGGGGTCTGGCCGGCGCCCTTCAGCTGGATGTCGCGCCGCTTGCCGTTGCGGTCGATGACCTCGCCGAGCAGGATCGCCCGGCCGTCGCCGAGCTGCGGCACGAACTGGCCGAACTGGTGGCCGGCATAGCCCATCGCCACCGGATCGGCGCCGTCAGGGATCAGGTTGCCGGAAAAGATCTCCGCGCCCGTCGCCTCCAGCGCGGCCGCGTCGAGACCGAGTTCGTCGCAAAGCGCGTGGTTGAGCTTGACGAGGTGCGGCGCGGCGACCGGCGTCGGCTCGACCCGGGCGTAGAAATTCGGGGGCAGCAGCACGTAGCTGTTGTCGAAGGGGATGGCCGGGCGGATGGCAGCGTCGATGGCGGTTTTCATCTGATATAGGTAAGGCGGAAGCGTCGCGATCTCAAGCTGTTGGCGGGCTCGGTCCAAAGCTTGATGAGGCTCCTCGCGCCAGGGATGCGCGGCGGGGGAGCGGCGCCGAGAAAACGCCCCCGCTGGCCTTGCCGGCGGGGGCGTTCATTCACCGCTAGTAGCGGGTATGGTCACGCTTCACGCGGACCGGCCGGTTTCTGCCCGGTTCGATGCCGATGTCGCGCATGAGGTGGCCGTCAAGTCCTTCCAGTTCCACAAGATCGACCGTTTCGGAGCAATCCCTGCGGCGGCCGAACCAGCCGCCGAACAGGAAATGGAACCGGCCACGGCGCTTGTGGCCGTAGCTGAACGTGGTCATTTCGCATTCCTCCTTGGATGCCCGTCGCGATCATGCGTTCAACGCTTCCGTCGACAGGCAGGCTTCGCAGATAGCCGCGATGTGACGATGGTCGGTGCCGCAGCAGCCGCCGAGAACGCGCAAGTGCGGCATGCGGCCGACCAGGTTGCGATAGCGGCGACTGAGATCGGCGATGTCGCCGTCATCGAGCGTGTCGCTGTCGTCGAGTTCGGCATGGCTCGCCATCGACGCATTCGCGCGCACGCCGGCGATCCGCGTGACCCATTCGCTGCCATGATCGAGCACCCCGTCGAAGTGGCTGGGATGGCAGCAGTTGATCATGAAGTAATGGGGATAGCCGCCGGTCGCCCGGTCGACGCTCTCGATGGCGTGTTTCAGCGTATCGCCGCCGACCAGCCGGCCATCGGTTTCGACCGTGAACGAGATGGCGCAGGGCAGGTCGTGCCGCCGGGCGGCGCGAACGATGCCGATCGCCTCCTGGATGTTGTTCATGGTCACCGCGTTCACCATGTCCGTCTCCGAGCCGGCGAAGGCGGCGATCTGGGCGCCGTGATATTCCTCGGCTTCGATCGCGGTCATCACTCCGGCCTTGTAGCCGTCGCCACGCGGTCCGACCGCGCCGCTGATGACGATCGGCTGTCCGGGACGTTCGTATTCGTCGCGAAGTTCGGCGACCAGCTCGACTGCGATCTCGTTGATCCGCCAGAGCGCCCGCGCATCGAAATCGAGCTTCAGGCCCCAGTCGGAGCTGCTGCGCCAGGTGGCGGTATCAAGGATGAAGCCGGTGCCGTGGCGTGCGGCAATGTCGAGGTAACGCCGGTAATAGTCCCGCAACCGCTGCCGCCCCTCGGGGGTGGCAAGCAACACGAAGGATGCGAAATGCGGCAGGTCCACACCGTCATGAAAGATAAGTGTCGTTTCCATGCCGCCGTCACTCAGGAACGTCCCGCCCTCAAGTTGCGGCAGTCTGTTTCTGTACTTGGCCATAATGGTCTCCACTCGTTTCAAATCCGTCACGGAAGAAAACCGGAGCGAGGCTCGTTCACGCGAGCGAGCCAGGGACACAAGACAAAGGCTGATTTTGATGGTGCTGTTCGCGGCGGATCCGCATCGAGGCGGAAATCCCACATCTTCCGAAACGCGCGTGGATTATTGCCCGGAACAGGTCCACTAGGCTAGGCGACTAATGGTAGATGTATAGTAGAAAAATTACATATAAGCGCCAAATCAATTGCTTGTGTGCGCCGATCACGTCTATCTTGATGCCCCTGCTGTGACCTGAAACGGAGAAACTGTACCGGCGGTACAGGAGGGAAGCATGCGCAAGGGCGTGGAGACCCGCTCGAGGATCCTTGACGTGGCCGAGGCCGCGGTGCTGGCCAAGGGGTTCGGCGCGACCTCGATCGAGGAACTGATCGCCGAGACCGGCATCACCAAGAGCGGCTTCTTCTATCATTTTCATGACAAGAGCGAGTTGGCCAAGGCGCTTCTGCAGCGCTATGTCGAGAACGATACGCGGATCTACGACGAGATTTTCGGCCGTGCCCGCGAACTGGCGGATGACCCGCTGCAGGCGCTGCTGCTCGGGCTGAAGCTGCTGGCGGAGCAACTGTCCGATCTCCCGAACGGCCATCCGGGGTGCCTGGTGGCGGTGACCTGCGTGCACGAGCGGGCCTTCGACCGCGAGATCCAGGAAATCAACCGTCAGGCGGCGCTCGGCTGGCGGCGGCGTTTCCGCGCCATGTTCATGGAGATCATGGAGGACTACGAACCGGGCGAGGCGATCGACGCCGACCAGCTTGCCGACATGGTCTCGACCGTGCTGGAGGGCGGCATCGTCATGTCGAAGGCATTGAAGGACCCGCAAAGCCTGCCCGAGCAGCTTCTGGTGCTGCGCAGCTTCGTGAAGCTGCTGTTCCTGCCGCGACGGGCCACCTATGCCGGGTGACAGGTGGAGCGGCCTTGCGAGCGCTCCCCGGAGCCGTCGGCGTTATCACTCTGCATCCGGCGGCAGGCGGCGATCGATGAAGTCGTGCATCAGCGCCAGTGCTTCCGCGCGCGACAGGCCGCCGGACTGCAAGCCCAGCCGAAGCCAGAGCCCGTCGATCAGGGCGCTGACCTGAAGCGCCATCTGCCGGCCTTCTTCCGCCCCGAGCATCGGCGCGAGTGCGGAGAGGAGGTTGGAGTGCATGCGCGCATGGATCACGGCCTGGATGCGGGCAAGCTGGGGTTCGCGCGGCACCTCCGCGCAGAGCGAAAGCCAGGCATGCGCGATCGATGGCTGGAAGAAGCGATCCTCGAAATTGCCCTCGATGACTGCGACGAGGCGCTCGCGCGGCGTCGTCGCGCGCCTCAGCCGCTCGGCAACCGCGTCGCGCAGGTTGGCGTTGGCCTCGCGCATGGCCTGCTCGAAGAGTTCCTGCTTGTTGCGGAAATAGTGCAGCACGATGCCCTTCGAGGCGCCGGCATGGGCGGCCACCTTCTCCAGTGTCGCGCTTGCCATGCCCTCGCGTTGCAAAACCTCGAATGCCGCCTGCCGCAATTCCTTGCGCCTGATGTCTACCAGCCTCGTCAGCCGTGCCGCCATGAATCGTGCCTCCTTGAGCGGTGATATTGACAAGTTTTACGAGAAGTTCAACAATTGTCCCATTGGTCAATATTATGTCCATACGGATAAAATCTCGCAAAGAGAGGGGAACGTCGATGAAATATGCCTATCTGCCGTTGGCAGCAGGTCTGCTGGCATTTGCCCCGGCGGCCGGTGCAGCCGAGCCCGAAAGCTGCCGCACCGTCCGCCTCGCCGAGCCGGGCTGGAACGATCTCGCCTTCACCACGGGCGTCGCCCAGACCCTGCTTTCGGCGCTCGGCTATGACCCGCAGACGAACCTGCTCGGGATCGACGTCATCTATCTCAGCCTCAAGAACCGGGATCTCGATGTCTTCCTCGGCTACTGGGACCCGGCGATGCAGAACTACTTTGCGCCCTACAAGGCGGACGGCAGCGTCGAGACGGTCGTCACCAATCTCACGGGAGCCAAGTACACCTTCGGCGTGCCCGCCTACGTCTGGGAGGCGGGGGTCAAGGATTTCGCCGACCTGAAGGTTCACGCCGACAAATTCGGCAAGAAGATGTACGGCATCGAACCCGGCTCGAACCAGCTTATGCTCGATGCGGTCGCCGATGCGGATCTTGGCCTCGCCGGCTGGGAAGTGGTCGAGTCGAGCGAGCAGGGCATGCTGGCCGAAGTCGCCCGCCATATCGACCTGAAGGAATTCATCGTATTCCAGGCCTGGGCGCCCCATCCGATGAACACCGCTTACGATCTGCGCTACCTGACCGGCGGCGACAAGTTCTACGGCCCCGATTTCGGTGCGGCGACGGTCTCCACCCAGGTCCGCAAGGGCTATCTGGAAGAGTGCCCCAATGTCGGGCAACTTCTGAAGAACCTGAAGTTCGATATCGACTTCGAAAATCGCGGCATGGGCTACCTGATGAACGACGGTCTGTCGCCACCCGACGCCGGCCGCAAGGCGCTGGGTGAGGAGCCGCAGCGCCTCGAAGCCTGGCTCGCCGGCGTCACCACCATCAAGGGCGAACCCGGGATCGATGCCGTGAAGAAGGCGCTCGGCTTGTGACCGCAATCGATCAGGCAGGCTGGAACGCGCGTAAGCAGTTCCTCGACCGCCCTGATGGCCGCAGGATCGCCTTTGTCGATACCGCCGTGGATGGGCCGGCACTGCTGCTCGTCCACGGCTATACCGACAGCAGTCGCAGCTGGTCGCTGATCGAGCCGTTCCTGACGGGGATGCGGCTGGTCATGCCCGATCTGCCCGGCCATGGCCTGTCGACGCCGGCCCCCGTGCCGACGCTCGACGGGCTCGCCGACGATCTGGCGGCACTGATGGCCGCGCTCGGCATCGGCCGCTACGCCGTCGCAGGCCATTCTATGGGCGCGATGACCGCGCTCGCGCTCGCTGGCCGGCATGCCGGTGCGGTGGAAGAGGTCGCGAGCATTTCCGGCAGCCTGCGGCCCGATCTGGCAGCCCACGCGGAACTCGGCCGGGCGATCCTGTCCTTGCGCGATCCGATCGACCCTGAAGCCGGGCTGCCGCGCGACTGGCACCATTGCTCGAAACCGGTCGAAGCCGAGTTCCTCCGGCATATCGCACTGGAGGCGGCGGCAATCCCGGCGAAGGTCTGGCGTTCGCTGTTCGAAATGCTGGAGATCACGGATCTGTCGGCGGCATCCAGGGCCGTGCAGGCGCCCGTCCTCCTGCTCGGCGGAGCCGATGACGCGCTGTTCGACATCCGGCACCGCAACGCGCTCGCCGCGGCCTTTCCGGCCGCGCACGCCCATGTGCTCGAAGGCCATGGGCACAATCCGCACTGGGAGTCGCCGGCTGCCGTCGCCGTGTTGATGCGGCGGTTTCTGGAGAACGCCAGCCTTGCGTCGGCCGGCGTTCAGTAACGTCGTTGCCCCGCGTTACATCTTGCCCGCAACCTTGAGCGCGAAGGCGTATTCGAAGGCGATTTCCTCGAGCCGCTGGAAGCGTCCCGATGCGCCGCCATGGCCGGCATCCATGTTGGTCTTCAGCAGGATCGGCGCGTCGCCGGTCGTATGCTCGCGCAGCTTCGCCACCCATTTGGTCGGCTCCCAGTAGGTCACCCGCGGGTCGGTCAGGCCGGAGAGCGCCAGCACCGGCGGATAGGCCTTGGCGCCGATATTGTCGTAAGGGCTGTAGCTGGCGATCCAGTCGTACTGTTCCTTGCTCTCGATCGGGTTGCCCCATTCCGGCCATTCCGGCGGCGTCAGCGGCAGGGTGTCGTCGAGCATGGTGTTGAGCACGTCGACGAAGGGCACGGCGGCGATGATGCCGGCGAATTTCTCCGGCGCCATGTTGGCGATGGCGCCCATCAGCATGCCCCCGGCCGAGCCGCCCTCGGCGATGATGTTCGCGTATGAGGTGAACTTCTCCTGATTCAGATAGTCAGCGGCGGCGATGAAGTCCTTGAAGGTATTGGTCTTGTGCGCCATCTTGCCGTTCTCGTACCAGTCGAAGCCCTTGTCCTTGCCGCCGCGGATATGGGCGATGGCATAGACGAAGCCGCGGTCGGCAAGCGACAGGCAGTTGGTGTTGAACGAGGCCGGAATGGTGATGCCGTAGGCACCGTAGCCGTAGAGCAGGCAGGGTGCCGAACCGTCGAGCGGCGTATCCTTGCGATAGAGCAGGGTGACAGGCACGGTCTCGCCATCCCAGGCGGGGGCGAAGACGCGGCGCGTCACGTAGTCGTCGGGATTGTGGCCGGACGGCACTTCCTGGGTCTTCAGCAGCGTGCGGGCGCGGGTCTGCATGTCGTAGTCGTAGAGCTGCGACGGCGTCGTCATCGAGGAATAGGAGAAGCGGATGACGTCGGTATCGTATTCCGCGGCGCCATGCAGGCCGAGCGAATAGGCTTCCTCGTCGAAGGCGATGGCGTGTTCGGCACCGGTGCGGCGGTCGCGGATGACGATCTCCGGCAGGCCGTTGCGGCGCTGCAGCCAGACGAGGTGGCGGGCATAGGCGACGTGGCTGAGGATCAGCGTGCCCGGCTGGTGCGCCACGACCTCGCGCCAGTTTTCCTTGCCCGGCGCGCCGACCGGCGCTTCCATGATCTTGAAGTCCTTGGCGCCATCGGCGTTGGTCAGGATGTAGAAGACGTCGCCGCCCTCGCACATGCTGTATTCGGTGCCGGGATCGCGCTTGACCACCAGCTTCGGTTCGGCGGTCAGGTCGCCGGTCGGGATCAGCCGGTATTCGCTGGTCTCGTGATCGTGGATGTCGATGAAGATCCAGTCGTCGAGCAGCGAGCCGCCGACGCCCATGAAGAAGCCGTGATCGCTTTCCTCGTAGACCAGCCGGTCGGCCGACTGCGGCTGGCCGACGATGTGATGGAAGATCTTCGACGGGCGATGGTTCTCGTCCTGCAGCGTATAGAAGAAGCTCTTGCCATCCGGTGCCCAGACGCCGCCGCCGCCGGTGTTCTCGATCACGTCGGGAAGGTCTTCACCCGTTTCCAGGTCGCGGATGCGCAGGGTGAAGTATTCCGACCCCTTGTCGTCATAACCCCAGATGCCGAAACGGTGGTCGGTCGTGTGGTCAAGCCCTGCAAGGCGGAAATAGTCCTTGCCGCTTGCTTCCTTGTCGCCGTCGAGCAGCAGCTTGCGGCTCGCCTCGTCCTTGTGGTCGGCGTCGCGCGGGATGCGGAAATAGCGCGGCTGCTCGCCGCCGGTCACATAGGCTGTGCCGTAGGCGAAGGGCCCGTCCTTCATCGGCACGGAGCTGTCGTCGTCCTTGATCCGGCCCTTCATCTCGGCAAAGAGCGCCTTCTGCAGGTCCTTCGTGTCGGCCATGGCCGCGTCCATATAGGCGTTCTCGGCCTCCAGGTGGCGTCGCAGTTCCGGGTCGAGCAGGCTCGGGTCCTTGAACATCGCCTGCCAGTTCTCTGCCCGCATCCAGGCGTAGTCGTCGGTACGGGTGATGCCGTGGCGGGTATCGCTTAAGGGCTTCTTCTCGGCGACCGGCGGGGACGGGAGGTTGTCGAAAACGGGCTTGCGGGAAAGGGCCAAGGAAGCACTCCAGTTCGCATGGAAGGGGGAGTGCCAGAGATAGGGGGTGCCTCGGCGGGAGGCAAGCCGGAGAGGGCCGAGGTTACTTTTTCTTCTCCTGCACCTTATGCGGTGTCGTAGCCCGCTCATTCTGCCACAGCACGATAGCTGCGACACAGGAAACTCCGATGATCGGCACGAGGAAGAGGATCAGGTTCTCGATCACGTCTTCAATCCTTTCAGGGCTCGCGTTCCTGCCAAATGTAAGGCCAGTCCTAGTGCGAAACAAGCTGCCGGCGAGAACACGAGCCAGAAGACGCTAACATTCGCACTGATATCGCCGTAAAGCAGACGCGTGGTTGGGGGCAGAACGCCGATCAACATCACGCCAACGCCGATATTGTTCAGAAACGTCGCGCGCAGCTTCACCTGTTCCTTTTGCGCCTCTGGAAGCATGTTCTTTGACCCATTCAAGAACCACCTACTGAAATGCCGCACCTTATTTCCCGCTCTGGTAGGTGGTCAATCAGGCTGCCATCTCCTAGTTTCCGCGCCGTTGGAATCCTGGCGGACGAGGGAAGAATGAAGAAAAAGACGACAGTCCTGGCGATCCTCGCACTGACAGCAGCCATGCAGCCTGCCCAGGCTCTGGATGCTGCCATCGTCAAGCAGTTGAAGGACCTCAGCCTTGCCGAACGCCGTGAACAGCGGTGCGACATGGAGGCGATGGCGCGCATCACCAAGGAGCAGGCTGGCCTTCGTCCCGACAAGGTGATTGCCTACACATTCGCTGACCCGGTCGAGACCGGCAATGTGGTGAAAGCGCCGGGGGCTGCGTTTCGCAGCGGCGGGGACTGGTATCGCTTGAAGTTCAGGTGCGAGACCGGTGATCGCGGCCTCACCATTCGCTCCCTGAAGTACAAGGTCGGCGAGAAGATCCCGCGCGACCAATGGGAGCGCTTCTACCTTTACGACTGAAACCCCTTCATCCGGGAAGGTGGGGAACCGCGCGTCGCTCAGGAAAGAGCTCGTTTGCGATGGTCATCGCAATCAACGACAGCGGCAGGGCCAGCATGGCGCCCACCGCGCCCCACAACCATGTCCAGAAGATGATGGCGATGAAGACGATGAACGGGTTGATTTCCCACTGCCGTCCCATGATCGCGGGGAACACCAGGTTCTCCATCAAAAGGTGAATGATGAAGAACGCGATTGCCGGCAACAGGCCGATAACAAGGGTGTCATGGGACAGCACGCCACCGAGTGCGACCGAAGCCGTCATCAGGGTGATGCCGAGATAGGGAATGAAGCTCGAGATGAAGGCAAACACGCCCCACATCAGCGGTGAACCGAGATTGCCGAAATAGGCAATGACCGCCATCGAGATCCCAAGCGCAAGATAAAGCATGCTTGCAGTGGCGAAGTAGTAGCCGAGCACCTCTTCCATGGAGTTCAGCACGCGGATCGCCACCAGCCTCTGCCGCCGCCGCGGGAAGGCCATGATGATGGTCCGGCGAAGCCGCACCCGCCCGTAGAGAAACAGGAGCAGGGCTGCAAAGAATATCATCGCCTGCACGATCGCCGGCGTCAGGTTCGCTGTCAGGATTGCAAGCACGCTGCTGCTGTTTTCCAGAAGCTTTTCCATCGACATCGGGCCCGTCTGGAACGTGGCGGGGCTTATGTTGAGCCACTCCTGGCGCTCCAGGAAGGGGACCACACGGTCGATCATCCGCTGTATGATGTCCGGGCCGTTTTCAACGAAAAAGCTGATGGGCCCGGTCAGGGCGGTAAAGAGGCCGAGGAGGACGGCTGCAACGCCCGATGACAGGATCAGCGCCGTTCCGAAACGCGGCACGCCCATTTCGCCAAGACGCTCAGCGGCCATGCCGAGGATGATCCCGACCACGATGGCCAGCGTGATGGGAATAAGCACCAGCTTCATGTAGGAAACAAGGGCGAGCCCCAGCAGGCAGAAAATGCCGATCAACGCCCAGCTGGCAGCGATCTCGAGAGCCTCGCGCCCGAGCGGTGGGTATTCGGTGATGTCATCATCATCAGTCGGAGACGCAGGTTCGATGCGGGCCGAGCGCAGCGCAGCCAAGCCCTTTTTCTGCCGCCTGCCATGCGTGCCGGATGATGCCATGAAATCTGTCCCCAATGCGCTGGTAAAAACGCACGCTGGGGACAGGGGTTCCGCGGCTTATGACAAAAGCGTGATGCCGATCCCCCAAGGATCCTGCAAGCTGTGGCCACCGGCAGTTCTTGCGGTTGGAATTTCCAGCCGTTCTGCAGCGTTGAGCGCTGATGCCGCAAGCCTTTCGTCGTTGAAGCGCAGGGAATACCCGGCAAGACCGGTCATGCCTCCGACACGTGGCACGGCATCGCGGCTGTTCCAGATATTGGCCGCAACATGATGATGATAGCCGCCGGTCGCAAGGAAGCTCGCTCCGGGATAACGCGCCATGACCTTCAACCCCAGCACGTCGCGATAAAAGCTCTCCGCCTGCGCAATGTCGCCAACCTGCAGATGAATGTGGCCGATGACGGTTCCCTCTTCCATTCCGGTCCAGGGTTGGTCGGGAGCAGCCGCCAACAGGTCGCGCATGTCCAGCCGCGCGGTGGCCATTTCAACGGATCCGTCCTCGCGGAAATTCCACTCCTCCGGCTGCCGGTCGCGATAGATTTCGATGCCGTTGCCTTCCGGATCGCTGAGATAGAGCGCCTCGCTGACCAGATGGTCGGAAGCACCCTCCAGGCGCACATTCAAGTCAGCGGCATGGGACGCCCAACGAGCAAGAGCCTGGCGATCCGGCACTAGAAAAGCAGTGTGGAATAACCCAGCCGCGCTACGCGGTGCGCGGAGGGCGTTCTGCTCCTGGGTCAGCGTCAAGAGTGCCCGGCCACCGGCGCCGAGGACATGCTCTCTGCCTTCGCTTCGGATAACGGAGAGGCCGATCACCCTCTGGTAAAAACGGGAAACCAGATCCAGATCGGATACGACAAGATGCACATGGTCCACATGCGCAGGCCGGGTGAGGGCAAAGGGAAGGGGCGTCGAATTCATACCTATCTCCTGATCGGCGCGAACGGTTCTAAAGCATATGGCACCAGAGGATCGTTCACAGAAGGCGCGTAATCGTTGATAGCTCGTTCAGTCTCTGTTGACGGCTCCTCTCCCGCTTGATCCGGATCAATGCGCGGGCTGTTCCGCGCGCCAAGATCCCAGCCAATGACTGCGGCATCGTCTGGGGAGTAAACAATGTACAACACCATCATCGTGGCAATTGACGTCAGCGCCGCTGACAAGGCGGAGCGAATCATACCGCGCGCCAAGAAGCTTCTGAAGGAGGGCGGGAGGATCGTGCTTCTTGCCGTGGTCGAGGATCTGCCGGGCTATGTTCTGGCCGAAGTGCCGGCCGATATCTCGCTCGACGCCCGTCGGGAAGCTGAAGAGAAACTGGCCGCGCTGCGCCTGCATTACGACGTGGCTGCCGAGTTGGAGGTGCGCCAAGGTGCGCCGGCGCGGGAAATTCTTGCCGCCGCCGACGCTCGCAAGGCCGACCTCATCATCCTGGCATCACACCGGCCAGACTTCTCAAACTACTTCCTGGGCGCGACCGCTGATCGAATTGTCCGCCACGCCCAATGCTCGGTCCTCGTCGACCGCTAATTCTCCACGATAGGAAAAGGACTCAATCATGGATCTCGCCAAGTACAAGGCCGTCCTCACCCAGCGCCAGCGCGAGCTCTACATGCGGCTGCACAAGATCGAGCAGGATTTCGAGCAGCCGCGCAACCTCGACGATGACGACCGCGCCATCGAGCGCAACAACGACGAAGTTCTGGAAGAACTGGGCGAAACGGGGCAGAAGGAACTGCAGGCCATCGATGCCGCGCTGGATCGTGTCGCGGCTGGCACCTTCGGAACCTGCGTCCGCTGCGGCGAGCCGATTGCTGCAGAGCGCCTGGATGTCGTGCCGCATACGCCGTTCTGCCAGGCTTGTGCTGCGACATTGTGACCGACTTAAATCCATTGTGATTCAAAGCGTTCGGAAACATCTTGCCTCGTAACACGTCTCCGATAGATGATATCCGAGACGTGTTGGCGAGGAATGCATGAGTGACCTGTTCCGGTTCGGAAGATCCTATGATTTTCACGAGATCGTTGCCGATGGCATCGTTCACGGGATCGGCATCGTCCTTGCGCTGATCGGCGTCACCGCACTGATCTTCTACGCCACCGTCTGGGCAAGCTTCGGCGAGATCGCAGCGGCCTGGATCTACGGGCTGGGCCTAGTTCTCTGCCTCTCCATCTCGTTCACTTACAATATCTGGCCGGTCTCGCGCACCAAATGGATCCTGCGCCGTTTCGACCATTCGGCGATCTTCATCCTGATCGCGGCAACCTACACGCCTTTCCTGCAGCGTGGCACCGATGACCCGCTCATCCTCTTCATGCTGGTGGCCATCTGGATGACGGCGCTTGGCGGCATCACCCTGAAATGCATCTTCCCCGGGCGCTACGACCGGCTGGCGATCCTGCTCTACCTTGCCATGGGATGGAGCGGCGTGGTCGTTGCCGTCCCGATCTCGCAATATCTGCCGGCGATCACCGTGTGGCTGATCGTTGCCGGCGGTATCATCTATTCGCTCGGCGTGATCTTCCACGTATGGGAAAAGCTGCGCTTCCAGAATGCGATCTGGCACGCCTTTGTGGTTGCCGCATCTGCAGTTCATTACGGCGCCGTCGTGACCTGCTTCAGCTTGTCTGGCGCCAACTTCTAGTTGGTAGAGCCTCCTCCGTATCCATGCGGCACTAACCCCGCAGGTGACAGCCTCAAGGCTCGTCTGCTATCGGGGACAAACATCTGATTTAATGGATCACCTTGATGTCTAATGCCACCATTCGCGACGCCACAGAGGCCGACCTTCCGGCGATCATGGGCATCTACAACGATGCTGTCGCCAACACGACTGCAATCTGGAATGAAACGCTGGTGGATCTGGCCAATCGGCAGGATTGGTTCAAGGCGCGGCTGGCGCGCGGCTTTCCGGTGCTGGTGGCAGACATTGGTGGGCAGGTCGCCGGATATTCGTCCTACGGCGATTGGCGGGCCTTCGAAGGCTTCCGGCACACCGCCGAGCACTCGGTCTACATCCACCCTGACCATCGTGGCACGGGGCTCGGACGCAAGCTCATGCAGGCCCTGGTGGAGGTTGCCGGCAAACGCGGGATCCACGTGCTGGTCGCCTGCGTCGAGGCAGGCAATACGGCGTCGATCCGGTTGCACGAAAGCCTCGGCTTTCGCAATGTCGGCACGTTCCGCGAAGTTGGCACCAAGTTCGGACGCTGGCTCGACCTCACCTGCCTTGAGTTGCACGTGCCGGTCGCAGCCTGAGTTCCGTCAGCCGGCGACGTACTGGAAATAGGCCCAGGCCAGCACAAACGCTGCAACCAGCCCCAGAACCGTTACAAGCTTCCTCTGCCCTGGAGTGGTGGGGCGTCGCAGCTTCGGTTCTTGCGGCTTTGGCGGGCGTTTGAACTTGATGACGTTGGACATATCTCTCCCGCATCGTGCTGCATGCAATCCTGGTGTGGAGAATAGGCAGAGCCTTCTCGATTGCCAACGGAAATCCCCGCCGCGTTGAGCGGCTTTTATCTCCGGTATTTGACGAACATCAAATTGCCTGCGGCGTCAATTGCTTATTGTCAATTTGAAGGGCGGCTTTTGAAGCCGCTCGGAGAAAGGAAAAAGGCAATGCAATCGCCTCACAGAGCCCTTTGGCTCACCGGACCGCTCCTGTTTTTGTCGATGGTCCATCCTGCTGCTGCACACGTCAAATGGTTCGCGCCTTACATCGTCGGGGCACCGCCCCAGGAGATTGGCGCAACGCTTTCCAACCAGTGGTTCTGGCTGGGGATCGCGCTGGTGCTCGTGTTCTTCATCGTCACCCGGATTGTGGAGAAATCTGCGACGGGAGACGTCATCCTCTCGGGCATGGATCGTGCCACGGATCCGCTGTGGCGCCGTCTGGATGATTTCGTCCGCTGCGTGATCGGCGCGTTCTTTGTCGCCATCTTCGCGGTTGGCGGCGTTTACCTCACCCCTGATCTGCAGACACCATCGGAGATCATCTCTTGGGCGCAGTTGTTGATCGCCATGCTGGTCTTTTCGCGCAAGACCCAGCCGCTGGCTGCCGCCGGCATCATCGGCCTGTGGCTTTTGGCGTTGCGGGACTACGACATTTTCCACTTGCTGGACTACCTGGCGCTCGGCGTCGGTATCGCCGCCTATCTGGTTCTTGAATCGTCGTCGAACCCGGAACTGCGCAAACACCGGTTCCAGGCGCTGCGCTGGGG
>JAEWPB010000174.1 GCA_023399465.1 Pseudomonadota bacterium | reverse complement strand
TGACGTCCTAACCGATAGACGAAGGGCGCGTGCGCTGTGTGGCGCCCTTATATGCAGCACTTCGGATTCCCGCAAGCGGCAATCGGCAAAAAAATGCAGGAGAGCGGATTTTTTATTTCGGGTGTGGAAAACGCTGGTTGCATGGCCGCGATAAAGGGCGATTGCCCTTGTCGAAGGAGAGGTGGCTTTTGAGGGCAAAGGCGTCGCAACGAGCGACGCCTCTGGAGGAGTCAAATTGTCTGTCCGCCCGATACCTCGATGCGTTGGCCGGTGATCCAGCGATTGTCGTCCGACAGCAGGCTGGCGATCATGGGGCCGATGTCATCCGGTACGCCGACACGTCCCAGGGCCGTCATCCCGGCGAAGGTCTTGTTGAGGTCGGGCATGTCGCGCACGGCGCCGCCGAGGAAGTCGGTCTCGATGGCCCCCGGCGCGACGGTATTGGCGGTGATGCCGCGGCTGGCGAATTCCCTGGCCATGTAGAGCGTGAGGATTTCAACCGCACCCTTGACCGCTGAATATGCAGAAAATCCGGGATAGGAGATGCGGGTGAGGCCCGACGACAGATTGACGATTCGGCCACCCTCGGCGATCAGGGGCAACAGGGCCTGGGTCAGGAAGAACACACCCTTGAAATGAACATTCACCAGCGCATCGAACTGCGCCTCGGTGGTGTCGGCAATGCTTGCCATGTCGCCATGCCCGGCATTGTTGACCAGATAGTCGAAGCGGTGCCGCTGAAACGTCTCGGCCAGCGCGGCTTCGACCCGAGTGGCGAAATGTCGCAATGCCATCCAGCTTGCTGATATCGAGCTGGATGGCCACGGCCTTCTGGCCCATGGCCCTGATCTCGCGAACGACGGCCTCAGCATCGGCAGCATTGCTTTGGTAGGTGACGATGACGTCGGTACCCTTGCGGGCGATGTTCACCGCGGTGTTGCGCCCGAGGCCGCGGCTGGAACCGGTGACGATGGCGATCCTGGACATTCGAAACTCCTTTGAAGCGAGGGGCCGGACTGCCTGGGGGCGTTTTGGCCGGCTCGTGAACTCTGCCTCATGGGGCAATGTCGGGGTTGCGCGAAACACGGAATTGCTTGCCTATTCCTCCGGATGGAATTTACAGGCAATCGCGCCGGTGGTTAGATGCCACCATGAACGACAAGGTGCTGGAACTCGCGCTTCGCTACGCGGAAGGTCATGCCGACCGGGCGGGAATAGCGCCTTGCCCGATCCCGGGACTGAGCGTGATCCGTGCTGCGCATGCAAGCGAACTGCAGTATGCCGTTTCCCAGCCTCTCGTTGCCATTGTCCTCCGAGGTCGAAAGCGCGTTCGAATGGGACATGACGTTTTCGATTTCGGAGCCGGGGACTCGCTGATCATCAGCGCCGATGTTCCGACCGTCAGCCAGATCACCGAGGCGAGTGTCGGCGATCCCTATTGCTCCGTGGTGATGGAGCTCGACAAGGTGGTTCTCGCGGAGCTTGCCGTCGATATCAGGGCGGCTCCGCCTGTCCATTCGGCGCCGATACGGATCGAGCCGACTGATGCGGAGGTCAAGGATGCGGCGCATCGCATGCTGAAGCTTGTTGCGCGGCCGACTTCACTGCCGATCCTGGGGGCGCAGATGGTGCGGGAATTCCACTATTGGCTTCTGTGCGGTCGCCATGGTCCAGCCATCCGCGGCTTGGGATGGCCGAACAGCCGGTCGCAGAAGATTGGACGAGCGATTGGTGTGTTGCGGCGCGATTTTCACAAGCCTTTGACGGTCGCAATGCTCGCCGAAACTGCCGGAATGAGCCCATCGACCTTCCATCAGCATTTCAAAGCGATTACTTCCCTGTCCCCGGTGCAGTTCCAGAAGCAGTTGCGATTGATCGAGGCGCGGCGACAAATGCTCTCCGGCGAGTGTTCCCCGGCCATCGCGGCGTTCAATGTCGGATATGAGAGCGTGCCGCAATTCACCCGGGAATATGCGCGCTTGTTCGGGCTGCCGCCGGCACGCGAGACACGGACGGCTCTTGCAGGCATGCGCGCAGTGTAGGCCCGCAAGTGGGGCGCCTTGCTGCCGGGTTCTCTACGCGGGAAGCTGCTTGGCGAATTGGTGCGCCCTAGGGGAGTCGAACCCCTCTTTACAGAATGAGAATCTGTCGTCCTAACCGATAGACGAAGGGTGCTGGAATGGCCGATACCGTAGCGAATGCAGGCCATCCGGTATTCATGATTTTCAGAATAGCACGCATTCGGCGACTGCGACAGGTTCTGCACAGGTAGCGAAAAAAGACTGCCCAAAGATCGTCCGAAGTGCGACAATGAGGTTTGCCCGGGCCGCAGATGGCCGGCACGCCTGTCTCATTTGTATCCCGTTGACGTATCCCTGATCCTATTCCCGTTCGGCTGGCTACGGCTGGCGGCAAGCATGCAGCGATGATCACCCTGTTCAGCAATCGCGAGCCAAGAGATTTAGCATGGCAACGTGGAAACCCGACCCAAGCTTCTACCCGTCGCCGCGCATGGCGATGAAGGCGGCGCCCGAAACGCTCGCCTATGTCGCGGCCTTCGATCCGACCCAGAGGGTGCCCGACGAGCTGTCGGTCGTCGACGTCGATCCGGCTTCGCCCCGCTACGGGCAGATTGTCCACAAACTGGCGATGCCCAACCGCGGCGACGAACTGCATCATTTCGGCTGGAACGCCTGTTCCTCCTGCCTTTGCCCGAATGCGCCGCATCCGCATTCGGAGCGTCGCTATCTCGTCGTGCCGGGGCTGAGGTCATCTCGTATCCACATCGTCGATACCAAGCCCGACGCCGCGAAGCCGGCGATCGTGAAGGTGATCGAGGCGGCCGACATTGCCGAGCGGGCGGGATATTCGCGGCCGCACACCGTTCATTGCGGACCGGAGGGCATCTATCTCGCCGCCCTCGGCAATGCCGAGGGCAAGGCGCCGGGCGGCGTCTTCCTGATGGATCACGAAAGCTTCGAGGTGCTCGGCCAGTGGGAAATGGATCGCGGGCCGCAGCAGCTCTCCTATGACCTGTGGTGGCATCTCGGACAGGATACGCTTGTTACCAGCGAATGGGGCACGCCGGATACGTTCGAGAACGGCCTCGTGCCGGAAATCCTGCTCGGGTCTAAATATGGTCGCCGCCTGCATTTCTGGGACCTGCATACGCGCAAGCATGTGCAGACGATCGATTTCGGCGAAAAGTACCAGCTCGTATTCGAGCTCAGGCCGGCTCATGATCCGACCAAGGCCTACGGCTTCGTCAATTGCGTGCTGTGCCTGGAGGATCTGTCGTCGTCGATCTGGCTCTGGCATCGCGACGGCGCGAAGTGGGCGGTGACCAAGATCATCGACATTCCGGCGGAACCGGCCGCGCCTGACCAGTTGCCGCCGATGCTGAAGGGGTTCAAGGCGGTGCCGCCGCTGGTCACCGACATCGATCTGTCGATGGACGACCGGTTCCTCTATGTCTCCTGCTGGGGAACCGGCGACCTCCGGCAATACGACGTTTCCGATCCGTTTTCGCCAAAACTGACCGGAAAAGTCCGGATCGGCGGGATCGTTTCGCGCGCCAACCATCCGGCCAGCCGCAATGGCGGCCTCAACGGCGGCCCGCAGATGGTCGAGATCAGCCGAGACGGACGGCGGGTCTATTTCACCAATTCGCTCTACGGTGCGATCGACGAGCAGTTCTATCCCGAGGGGATCAACGGCTGGATGGTCAAGCTCGATGCTAATCCCGATGGCGGCATCGCCTTCGACGAGAAATTCTTCGTGGAATGGCCGAAATCCCATCGGCCGCATCAGGTGCGCCTGCAGGGCGGCGATTGCTCGTCGGATTCCTATTGCTATCCCTAGACGTGAAGGGTTCGGCGGCGGCGAGGCGCAACGCATGACAGCGATGAACGAGCTTTGGCCGTGGATACTGCTGGCGGGACTGGGAGCCTTCCATGGCCTCAATCCGGCGATGGGCTGGCTGTTCGCCGTTGCCCTCGGCATTCACAGGAAAAGCCCGGCCGCGATCGTTAAGGCGGTACCGGCGATCGCTCTCGGCCATATGGTGTCGATCGCGCTGGTCGCAGGGGCACTGGTCGCGGCCGGCCTGTTCGTCGATCAGCGGGCCGTACAGACGGCGGCAGGCGCCGCGCTCGTCGCCTGGGCGATCTGGCACCAGGTCTTCGGTCACCGCCGCCGGGTGCGTATCGGCATGCAGGCCGGGCTTGCCGGGCTGGCGGTATGGTCTTTCCTGATGGCGACGGCCCACGGCGCGGGGCTGATGATCCTGCCGGCGTTGATGCCGCTCTGCCTGACAGGACAGCCGCTCGGCGCCATCGGCGCGGACCGCTCGGCTGCAATCGCCATTGCCGGGGTGGCTGTGCATACCGCTTCGATGCTGGCCGTCACCAGCCTGATTGCCTTCTGCGTCTTCCGCTGGGTCGGGCTCGAAATACTGCGCAGCGCCTGGATCAACGTGGATCTCCTCTGGACGGTGGTTCTGTTGTTCACCGGCGGGTTGCTGCTGTTTTCCTGAAGGCCGCCTGCAGCGGATGGCATCCGGCATCATGAAAACGGGATGCTCGGATCCTGCACCAGATAGAATTCCGGTGCCGGCGTCACGTCGGTGATCAGGAAGCCGAAGGTGGCGCGATCGCGCGGATCGACGTGTCCTTCGCGGAAGCGCAGGCGGTCATAGCTTTCGAAATGATCCTCGAAGCCGGCGAAGCGGTCGGCGGAAATGTAGTCGCGGTTGCGGCCGGGCTGGTCGAAGGACAGGCCGTCGTAAAAATCGCTTGGCTTGCCACGGATTTCCTGCAGTTCGAACTCGAATTCGATCCAGGCGAGTTCGCTGCCGTTACGGGCGACGATGCGGATATGGAGCGCTCCCTCGGAAGAGGGGCTGGTCAACGCCTGCCGGGACGTGTGCTCCCGGGCAGCCCGGATCACCAGAGTGACGGGATCTGCCGACAAGAATGCCTCGGTGATCACCACAGGATCGCTTCGCCTGCCGCTGCCCGTCACCGACAGGATGCGGAAACCGCCGAGTTCGTCGGAGAAGGAGTAGGCTCCGGCATACCAGCGGCCGTCATCGGCAGGGCCGGCACCTGTCAGCGCCAGCGCCAGCAGCGCCACCAGAATTCGCATCCTGAGGGTCACGCAAGTCCGCTCCTTCGGCCGCCTGTCGCAACGGAGCGATGGTGGCACGAAATCGCCTGGGGTAAAAGTCAAACGATCGTGGCGGCAAGGGCGGCGGGCAGGGAGGCGCGTTCGGGGAGGTCGCCGCTTGCCTGTGCGCGGGCCGGGCTACTTCCATTCATGGACAGTGGCCGTGTCGAGCGGCCGCTCTTCCTCCTTCACCAGCAGGTCGAGCCCGCGACCGTCGAGATCGAGCACATACTGCGTTGCCGCCCTGGCATCGGGAAGGGCGATGAAGCGCATCACCTGCGCCTGTTTGCTCGGCGCGCCCTTCTTGCGGTACATCACCCGGACCGAGGCGAGGGATACGCCATCGCCACCCAGCGCCTTCCTGACCGCATCGCCCGCGACCTCTCCGGCTTCGGCGGGCTGGCCGTTCCATGCCAGGAACACGGAGTTTGCGGCAAAGGCGTCCATCGCCGCCCTGAAGTCGGCGAATGACGCTGCGGCCGCCTTGCCGCCATCGACCGACTGCTGGAATTCGGTCGTCGCCTTGTTCCTTGTCTTGGCGCTTCGGCAGAAGACGACGCGGTTGTGTGCCGGGTCGGGCAGCGCCACCTCCATGTCCCAGGTCTGGTAGGCATCGGGATAGACGAAAATATCCTTGATGACGTCGAGGACGCCGACTGCATAGCGGGAATAGATTGCGGGCTTTGCCATTCAACTTGCTCTTTCATCCTGTGGTGGGCGGCCGGTATCGGCTTGCCGTTACCGCGCCCGGGGCGTTGCGCCGGCTCCCGCCGGCTTCCTTGTCCCCGTTTCCTCCCGCCGGCTATGCGATGCCCGTAGGCGCGGGTCAACATCGATGACCGGCGCAGCCCGGATATCCTACAACGAAACTCGGATGATGGGCTTGCCGCTTGTCGCGCGGCTGTCGGTTTTTGCTGGTGCGCAACAGACGCAGCGCGCCAGGTGTGTTATCCTCCCTCTCGCTCCGATGTCCCGCCAAGATGGAAAATTCCATGCTGCAGCGGGCGTTTTCGTTACGCTTCCCGACAGCGCGATAGCGCTATGGCCGTCGGTAATGCGGCCGGCAGGAGACCAACATGAGCATGGGCGACACCTCACACCCCGGCAGACCGGGGCTCGATGAACTGGTTCCGTCGCGCTACGCGCTGCGGGTCGGCGAAATTGACGTGCTGGTGATCAGCGACGGGGTGTTGTCGCTGCCTGGCGCGATGCTCGGCCACAACGTCGACCCCGCCGTTCGGGCGGCCTGGCTGAAGCACATGTTCCTGCCGCCTGATGTGCTTGAGTGGGCGTTGAACGTCGTCGTGGTGCGCAGCGGCGACCGGACCATACTCGTTGACGCCGGGCTCGGCTCCGATCCCGACCTGAACCTGCCGCGGGCGGGGCGGTTGATCCAGCGACTAGAGGCCGCCGGCGTCGATCTCGGATCCGTGACCGACGTGGTGCTGACCCACCTGCACATGGATCACATCGGCGGCCTGCTCGTCGACGGAGTGAGGGAACGGCTGCGTCGGGACCTTCGGATCCACGTCGCGGCCGCCGAGGCCGAGTTCTGGCAGGCGCCCGATTTCTCGCGCGTCTCGATGCCTCCGGGGTTCCCGCATGCGCTTCGGCGGGCGGCGGGGCGGTTCCTGAACGAGTATGGCAGCCAGCTGCGGCCGTTCGAGGCGGAATATGAGGTGGCGCCGGGCGTGCTGGTCCGTCGCACCGGCGGCCATACCCCCGGGCACAGCGTGGTCCGTCTGGCATCGGGCGGCGACCGGCTGACGTTTGCCGGTGATGCCGTGTTCCAGGTCGGGTTCGAGCACCCCGACTGGTACAACGGTTTCGAACACGATCCCGAGGAGGCCGCCCGCGTCCGGGTTCGTCTGCTGCGGGAGCTGGCTGCGAACCGCGAACCGCTGGTGGCCACGCATCTGTCGTTCCCGTCTGTCTGCCATGTGGCGGTGGACGGCGACGCCTTTCGTTGGGTACCGGGTCCCTGGGAGTACTGACCGTTCTGGAGAAGGGCGGAATGCGCCCCGCGCGAGTTGGGCGCAACGATCCGGATCAATCGTCGTGCGACGCTACTAAGTAACTTGTTTCCAAGGGGAAGTGGCACGCCCTAGGGGAGTCGAACCCCTCTTTTCAGAATGAAAATCTGACGTCCTAACCGATAGACGAAGGGCGCGTGCGCTGGTGTGAGGCGGCTTATAGGCAGGCCATCCGATTCCCGCAAGCGTAAAAAATGCGTCGGGGCAAAAAATATGCGGGGCTGTGGAAAATGGTTTCCTGAGCGCCGGTGGGCCGGCGAGCGGAACCGGCATGTGCCGGTTCGCGCTCGGCTCGGGTACTCAGTGGACGGTTGCTTCGCGGGTCGGTTCGGCCGAAAAGGACGCGACGAGCGCAATGCCCTGCTGGAGCAGGATTTCCGTGGCGTGGATGTCGCGTGTTGCAACGCTGCTGGAGCAGCCCCGAATGGTCTGCGCGAGGCTGAACGAATTCGCGGCGAAACGCTGGTCGCCGACCTGCTGCGCCTCGCCGGCCGTGGCCTCGAGCGCATGGGCGACCGCGGCAATCATCTCGGTGCGTTCGCGCTGGGTCATTTCAAGCAAGGTCTTGGCATTCTGCTGCATTACAGTCTCCTTCATTCGCAAGCACGCCGCGCGCCCTTAAGGCCGGGTGTGCTCATTGCTTCACTGTGGGAGGAAGTTAGAGAATGGTTCCACGCCCAAGATAGCGATGCGTTGCCGCTCTGGCCAGGAATGGCTGCCATGCGTTTCGTGCATATTTAAGCAGAAAGGAAAATTCAGCGATGCCGACGTCAGCACGCGGGTGAATATGGCGAGGCAGAGGGCGAGTCGGGGCATAGTGGCTCTGTCGGGCGCGAGGCGGTGCAGGCATAGCCATCACCATTCAAAGGCTCGATACGGCAGAACGTGAGGCAATCAAATCCGAAAGCATAAACGCATCAACGGGGACAGTTTGTCTCACCGAAATACTAAGTCATCGTTTTTTGGAAGAAGTGGCACGCCCTAGGGGAGTCGAACCCCTCTTTTCAGAATGAAAATCTGACGTCCTAACCGATAGACGAAGGGCGCGTGCGCTTGGTGTGGGGCCCTTGTATTCAGCTCCGGAGATTCCTGCAACCCCCCTTGTACGATTTTCCTGAAAAAAATTCCCAAGGCGGCGGACAGCTAAAACCTGGGCAACGACAAGGCCTTGGACGACCGTGTTAATGCGGCGATCTGTCCTGACCTTACGTGAGGAATGGTAGAACAACAAAGGCCGCCCGGGGGGGGGCGGCCTCTGCTGTCATCATTTCTTCTTGCTGCGGCAGCGCCAGTTCCAGTCGCGTGCCTTGCCGATATCGAGGTGGACCGATTCCGTATGGCAATAGGTGCCGACGCCGCCGCGGTCGGGGCGCGAGCGCAGGTAGGCCGCCAGCTCCCATTTCGACACGCCCGGTATCTGGATATCGGCGGCCGCGCAGACGGTGTGAAGCGAACCGCTTCGTCCGCCGATCTTGCTGTTGTGCTTGGCGGGGCGAAAGCCCGACGTGACAATCGCGGAGCGACCGTAATGCGTCTCCACAGTCTTGATCATGCGAACCAGTTCCGGCCGCATGCAGGCGACGTCGACCTTCGGCGTCTGCAGCACCAGCCCGTTCGGCGCCGTCCGGGTCATGCCGGGCAGCGATGCAAGCCTCATCAGGCCTTCCGGGGCGTCGTCGTGCCCGTCGTCGAACTCGTCGTCCTCGAGGTAGAAGTTGTCGGGAATCAGGTCGCCGAGAGCCGATCCGGACACCATCGCCTGCTGGGGAGCAGAGCCTGCCGCCGCTGTGATCGTCTTCGGGCCGCTGCCGGCCGCGGGAGCGGCGCCTTCCGTCTTTTCGCGGGCCTTGCGCATGCCGCCGAAGAAGGCGGCGAGCGTCAGCGCTTCCGGCTTGGCGGGCGAGGGGGCGTTTGCCCGCGGGGCGGCGATCGTCTGCGTGGTCTCGGGGCTGGCCGGCAGCGGCGCCTCTGCGGCTTCGAGCGCTGCGGCCTGCTGCGAGAGCGTGCGCGCCGGCGCGCCAAGCGAGGCGCCCTGTTGCGGAGCCGTGGCCGGGGCGTTCGAGCTGAACATGCTCTTCATCGCCGGATTGAACTGCGGCACCGGAACGTAGGCCGGCAGGGACTGGTCGTATGCGTCCGGTCCCGGCTGGCTGGCGGGAACAACGCCGTCAGCAGGGGATGCCGCGTTCGACGCAGACCCCGGTGCTGCGAATATGCTGGTGCGGCCGGCGTCGACCGAGGTCGCCTGCATCGTCAGGCCGGCCATGTTTGCCGGGGCGTTGGCGATCGGCGCCGGCGTCTCGGCCGGTCCGATGCCGTCCGCCTCTGCCGTGCTCGCGACCATGGGATCGCGATAGCTGCCGTCGGCCGGGCGCTGTTGCGCAGCCGCCGTCCCGTCCTCGCCGGAAAGGCCGGCTTGCGCGGCGGCCTGCGAGTCGTCCTGGGCTACCGGAGCGGCCAGGCGGGTTGTTGTTTCGAGTTCACTGTCAACCGATGACACGCAGCCGGAAAGCGCCAAAATCGACGCCGCGATGATGACACCACGGCGATAGGGCTTCGGTTGCAGAAGTGCTGCCGGCAAAAAATTCAATATATCGATCCCTGTCTTCGTTCACGAACGGGATGCTGTTCAAAATGTCGAATACGCAAAACCTGACTCGCGAACGGATTTCAGAAATGCCGATAGGCATGTTGATGGCGATAAATGCCGTGAGACGATGAAATCATGCGAGGCTTGTGCTAAACTGATCCAATATGCGAAAAACAGCATAGACATGCAACCGCCCGCTTAGGCGTATAAGGCCGTTCGCGGGCGGGTAGAAATCCGGCCTACCAGGTGCCAGTATTCGGCATCGAGGCCCAGGGTTCGGCCGGTGCGAGGCTCTCGCCCTTCTGGAGGATTTCGATCGAGATCCCGTCCGGCGAGCGTACGAATGCCATGCGTCCGTCGCGCGGCGGTCGGTTGATGGTGACACCCTTGTCCATGAGGTGCTGGCAGAAGGCGTAGATATCATCCACCTCATAGGCAAGATGACCGAAGTTCCGGCCTCCGGTATAGTCCTCGGAGTCCCAGTTGTAGGTCAGCTCGAGGCAAGGGGCGGCATGGGAGCGGGCCGAGGCGATGTCCTCGCTTGCTGCCAGAAAAACGAGGGTAAAGCGTCCAGTTTCGTTGTCGTGGCGGCGGATTTCCTCCAGGCCGAATACGGTTGTGTAGAAATTGAGCGAGGTTTCCAGGTCCTTGACCCGGACCATTGTATGGAGGTAGCGCATCATGATCTCCTGTTTCGGTGTTCCTAGACGAAGCATATGCGTGCGGAAACAGCTTCGGGCAAGCCATGCGGGTTACGAGAAATCCAGATGGGTAAAATTGAAACTAGGACTTGCGCCTCTCCATTGCCAAGATGTTAAGCTGTTCGTCAAGAATCAGTTAACCGTAACAATGTGACGCGTAGTGAGGGGTTGGCAGAGCATGGCGGACAGGGTTTCACCGAAAGGGGTTGCGGATCGCGACGAGATCTCCGGCGAACCGGTCGACCTGTTGGAAATCACCGGCTTCGTCAAGTGGTTCGACGTCGCCAAGGGTTTCGGCTTCATCATCCCCGACAACGGCATGCAGGATGTGCTGCTGCACGTTACCTGCCTGCGCCGCGATGGCTACCAGACCATCCTCGAGGGCACGCGCATCGTCGCCCTGGTGCAGAAGCGCGAACGCGGCTACCAGGCTTTCCGCATCCTCTCCATGGACCAGTCGACCGCGGTCCATCCCTCGCAGTTGCCGCCGGTGCGTACCCACGTGCAGGTGACGCCGACGAGCGGCCTCGAGCGGGCGCTGGTCAAGTGGTTCAACCGCACCAAGGGGTTCGGCTTCCTGACCCGCGGCGAGGGCACCGAGGACATCTTCGTGCACATGGAGACCCTGCGCCGCTTCGGCCTGACGGAACTGCGTCCGGGGCAGGTGGTGCTGGTGCGCTTCGGCGACGGCGAAAAGGGCCTGATGGCGGCGGAAATCCATCCGGACACGCCGAGCCCGATCGGGCGTTCGCACTGATGTACCGGGAAATGCCGAAATCGATTGTCAAAAGCGCCCTGCTGGCGCTTTTTTTAATGGTCGCGGCGTTTCTTTCGGTGCTCACCGCCGCCGAGCCGCCGGTTCATTTTGATACCGAGCAGATCTTCGTCGAGTCCGCTGGCGGCAAGCGGCATTTCTTCACCGTCGAACTGGCGATCACCCCCGAGCAGCGCGAACGCGGCCTGATGTACCGGAAGATGATGGCCGACGACCGCGGCATGCTGTTCGATTTCGGCGAGCCGCGCCAGGTGATGATGTGGATGAAGAACACCGAACTGCCGCTGGACATGCTGTTCGCCGACGAGGACGGCAGGATCACCAGGATCGCCGAGCGGGCGGTGCCGTTTTCCGAAACCATCGTCGATTCGCGCGGCGCGGTGAAGTTCGTGCTCGAACTCAATGCCGGCATGGCTTCCGAACTGGGCATCCGCCCCGGCGACCGGCTGGTGACGAGGCGCATCCTCGGCGGCGACTGAAAGATTTGCAAAATCTGATGTAGAAATCGGATTTTAGCTGTTGCGACCGGGGAAGGAACCGTGTATCCCCGCTTCATCGCAAGGGTACGGAGTGTAGCGCAGTCTGGTAGCGCATCTGGTTTGGGACCAGAGGGTCGGGAGTTCGAATCTCTCCACTCCGACCATCATAACTTACTGAAATCCCATACTATTTCAGTGGCGGAATTTTTCCGTGGCCTGTTTTGCCAAAGCGGATCGATTCAGTAAGCGTTGGCGGCGTCCTTCCGAAAATCCGGAATGATATGGCTGTATCTCCCATTCTCCTCCACCGTCATGCCGAGTGATCCAGCCGCCTGATTCGAATCAACGGGTGGCCGGACCGAAGGCCACCGGAGCTTCAGCGAATGAGCGCGGACTATTGCGGCCCAGGCTGCATATGGTGAATCGGATTGCCGTCGACCGCAATGGCCTCCGCGTTCTGAAGATTCCTGATGTCGTCCTGTGACAGCTGCGGCCGGTCCACCTTGAGCGTCAACTCGTTGAGCTTTGCAGTCAACGCAAACGGGGGCTGGTAATCTGCATCATTGACGCCAGTCAGTGTGTCGGAGCCAATGTCGAAACTTTCGTCCCACTGCAGAATCATGGGCAGAGTGTGCTGCATCTGCTCCGTGGCCACTGCTCTGCCATCCACCTTGAGAACGCCCGTTCCAGGTCGACCGAGGCCACTCATGTTGTTGAACGCGAGGGTTCCTACACCCAGCCCGTCATACTTGAAATCAAACTCGATGATATGTCGACCGGGCGCGAGCGCGTCTGTTCCTTCCCAACGAACTCGTTTCAAATCAACGAGGTTCCACAGAAACACAGGTTTACCCTTCAGCAGGTAGAAACCATAGCCGCCAAAGCGACCGCCCGACGTGAGGATCACCCCCTCTGCGCCACCTTCGGGGACGTCGATGTCGGCCGTGATCGTGTACGAACTGTTGAGAATCGAAGGGGAGTCGCCCTGTGGAAGGCCGACCATCGGGACGGTATAGGCAAACTCGGTTCGTCCAGCGGTAATGTTGGGGCGGGGGGCAACGATGCGCGCGGCGACCGATGCATCCAGCGGGAAGACCTGGTGCTTCCGCGCTTCGGCGACAAATGCCTCCTTCATCTGCTTGACCTTATCCGGATGCTTGTCCGCGACGTTCTGCGACTGGCTGAAATCCGTCGAAAGGTTGTAGAGTTCCAGCATCTGGTTGTTCAGCGGGTCGGGATTGGCTGCTCCGAACGCTTCCCACGGAGCGCGGTTCACTTTTGTGCTGAGGAGCCATCCGTCGTCATAGAGCGCCCACTGACCCATCATCTCGAAATACTGGGTCTTGTGCCGGGATGCGGTCGTGGCGTTCTCCTTGTCGAAGGTGTAGGCGAAGCTTGTGCCCTCCATCGGTGCCTGCTTGATCCCGTCCACCATCTCCGGGGCTGGAATTCCGGTCACTTCGAGGATTGTCGGCACAACGTCGATGAAGTGCATGAACTGCTGGCGAAGCCCACCCTTGTCCGTGATGCGTGCCGGCCAGGAGACTGCCATGTTCTGGCGGATGCCACCAAGCCGTGAGGCATTTTGCTTGAACCAGGTGAACGGCGTGTCGAAGGCCCAGGACCATCCGGCAGACATATGATTGTAGGTCTGTTCCGTGCCCCAGACGTCATACCACCTCATTTGTACGTCTGTGGGCATCTTGTTGATACCGTTGAAGAACGCGACTTCATTGGGGGTGCCCAACGGGCCGCCCTCGGCACTGGTCCCGTTGTCACCATTGATATAGATGATGAGGGTATTGTCGAGTTTGCCCATATCCTCGATCGCCTGCACCACGCGCCCGATCTCATGGTCGTTGTAGGCGGCGTAGGCAGCAAAGATATCGGCCTGCCGGATGAAGAGTTTCTTGTCCTGAGGGGAGAGGTCGTCCCAGTTCGGCAGAATTTCGGTTGGCCATGGCTCCAACCGGGTGTCTTCGGGGATCACCCCGAGCCTTTTCTGGTTTGCGAAGATTTTCTCGCGAACTTTGTTCCAGCCCTCATCGAACAGGTGCATCGCGCTGATCTTCTCCACCCATTCCTTGGTTGGATGGTGAGGCGCATGGGTCGCTCCGGGCGCGTACTTCACGAAGAACGGTTTGTCTGGAGCCGTCTGGTTCAGGCGGTTCATGTAGGCGATGGCGTCATCGGCCATTCCGGTGATCAGATTCCAGTCCGGCTTGCCATCGAACGGATATATCTGGGTGGTGTTCCGGAAGAGGTTGGGCTGCCACTGGTTGGCGTCGCCGCCTACAAAGCCGTAGAAATACTCAAAGCCCATGCCAAGCGGCCACTGGTCGAACGGCCCAATCGAGCTTGCAGCAAACGCTGGAGTGTTGTGGTCCTTGCCGAACCAGGACGTTGCATAGCCATTGTCGAGCAATATTCGACCGATGGTCGCCTTGTCCTTGGGAATGATGCTGTTGTAGCCGGGGAACCCGGTCGATTGTTCCGAAATCACGCCGAACCCGACGGAATGATGATTGCGCCCGGTAATCAGGGCAGCTCTTGAGGGTGAACACAAGGCGGTTGAATGGATGTTGTTGTAGCGCAGACCTTCGTTGGCAATGCGGTCCATCGTCGGCGTCGGGATCACGCCGCCAAAGGTGCTGGGTACGCCGAACCCGGCGTCGTCAGTGACGATGAGAAGGACATTGGGTGCATCCTTTGGGGGGACGATACGCGGCGCCCACCAAGGCGTTGAGTTCAAGGCACCGTCCTTGATCACTCCGCCGAATGCGGGATCGGGGGCGGGCAACTGCTTGCCATCAATTGTGGTTGTTGCATCAGGTGACCCGAGCGTGCCGGTGATTTGAACCTCCGAACTCCTCGCGGTACCCGCCAACGAAACCAAACTGGCAAACCCGAGCGCACACGCGACATGTCCAATCAGCTTGCAGCGCATTGTCGATCCTCCCTTGGCGGAGCGTCGCTCTATGGGGGAAGGCTAATACCTCGAGGCCAAGCTGTCGAAGTCCCCAATCGGAGTATGTCGCTTTCCATGATGTCGCCACCACCTCAGGAAGCTGCACTGCACTCACATCGGAAACCTGCGGTGGCAACTTCACAGGCCGCGACGCAAGCCTTCGTGGCTACGCTCTTGGTCGACCACGAACTGAACGACGATCTCCGCCCGGCGCCGCGCCCGACGTACAGTCTTCTCCGGAACTTTCTGGGAGCTTCAGCGGTTACTCAGTCTCTTGCACGACAACGGAGACGGGCTATGGCACGCAAGGCTTCAAAGTCGTCTGACGACTTGGTGACAATTCACGACCAGCGGCTCCATCGTGGCAATGGCGGTGAGCTTCATCAATTTGCTGAAAACGGCGGGGAGATCCTGACCACCGCGCAGGGCGCGCCGGTCGATGATGATCAGAATACCCTTCGCATTGGAGCGCGGGGGCCGGCGCTGATCGAAGACTTTCACTTCCGCGAGAAGATTTTCCACTTCGACCATGAGCGCATCCCGGAGCGCGTGGTTCACGCGCGCGGTTATGGTGCTCACGGGTTCTTCGAAACTTATGACTCCTTGACGCAGTACACCAGGGCCGACTTCCTGCAGCGCGCCGGCGAAAGGACCCCGGCTTTCGTGCGCTTCTCCACCGTGGCAGGAAGCAAAGGCTCGTTCGACCTTGCGCGCGACGTCCGCGGATTTGCGGTCAAGCTATATACGAATGAAGGCAACTGGGATCTGGTTGGAAACAACATCCCGGTGTTCTTCATTCAGGACGCGATCAAGTTTCCCGACATCATTCATGCGGTCAAGCCAGAACCCGACCGCGACTTCCCGCAGGCGCAGTCGGCGCACGACAACTTCTGGGATTTCATTAGCCTCACGCCTGAGAGCATGCACATGATCATGTGGGTGATGTCGGACCGTGCCATTCCGCGCTCCTTCCGTTTTATGGAGGGGTTCGGCGTGCATACGTTTCGCTTCATCAATGCGGAAGAACAATCCACCTTCGTCAAGTTCCACTGGAAACCCAAGCTCGGCCTGCAGTCCGTGGCGTGGGACGAGGCCGTGAAGATCAATGGGGCGGACCCGGATTTTCATCGCCGCGACCTCTGGCAGGCTATCCAGTCGGGCAATTTCCCGGAATGGGAGCTTTGCGTGCAGTTGTTCGATCAGGATTTTGCCGACAGCTTCGATTTCGACGTCCTCGATCCCACCAAGATCATCCCGGAAGAAGTTCTTCCGGTAAAGCCTATCGGGCGACTGGTGCTCGACCGCATGCCCGACAACTTCTTTGCCGAGACCGAGCAGGTGGCGTTCATGACGCAGAACGTGCCGCCCGGCATCGGCTTCAGCAACGATCCGCTGCTGCAGGGGCGCAACTTCTCCTATCTCGACACCCAGTTGAAACGCCTCGGCAGCACGAACTTCACGCACCTGCCCATCAACGCGCCGAAGTGCCCCTTCCATCACTTCCAGCAGGATGGGCACATGGCGATGCGAAACCCTGCCGGCCGCGTCAACTACCAGCCGAACTCATGGGGCGAAGGCCCGCGGGAATCGCCGTCTGCCGGCTATCGTCATTTTCCGTCGGAGGAACAGGGGCCGAAGATCCGCCTGCGTTCGGAAAGTTTCGCCGACCATTACAGCCAGGCACGCCAGTTCTTCATCAGCCAGACCCTGATCGAGCAGCGGCATATCGCAATGGCGCTGACGTTCGAACTGAGCAAGGTCGAGACACCGGCAATTCGAGAACGCATGGTTTCTCATTTGCTGAACATCGATGAAGCCCTGGCGAGGACGGTTGCTCAGGAGCTTGGGTTGCAGGCGATGCCGATAGCTGCCGACGCCGCGATGCCGACCAGGCAAGACCTCCCTCCGTCGCCGGCACTCAGTATTGTCGAGCGTGGGCCCGAGCGCTTCGAGGGTCGCAAGCTGGGCATTCTGATAACGGACGGTGTCGATGCCTCTTTGTTGTACGCATTGACGCAGGTTGTCGCCAACGAGAAGGCAGTCTTCGGGTTCATCGCGCCAAAGGTTGGCGGCGTTACCGCCTCGGACGGCGCATGGATCGCGGCACATCATATGATAGGCGGCGGCCCATCGGTTCTCTTCGACGCGGTGGCGCTGCTCACCTCTGCCCCAGCCGTCGACGACCTGTTGATGGAGGCCGCGGCGCGCGACTTTGTTGCTGACGCCTTCCAGCACTGCAAGTTCATTGGCTACCACCGGTCCGCGACGCCGCTGCTGGAAAAGGCGGGTATTACGGCTGCTCTGGACGAAGGCGTGGTTGCTCTCTCCGACGAGGAGGCAATTTCGACCTTTGTCTCCGCGCTGGGGAAATTGCGCGTCTGGGACCGTGAGCCATCGGTCAAGATCGGCATCACCAGGGGAATGACTTTTGACGGGTAGGGACGCGGTGTTCGCCGGCACGTCGGGGCGACCGGCTCACCGTTCGACCCCGAAGGATCACCTGACGGGGCTTCAAAGGCGCGGGGCGCGCCATCCCCGATCGCGGAACTTTTGCTGCACAGGAGGCAGACATGGCTGACAAGGATTATTCTCCGGCCGTCCAGTCGATGAAAAAAGAACAAACCGAGCAGAAAAAGCATGAAAGGGGCGAGCTCACTCGGAGTTTGGAGCAGACCTTCCCTGCTTCCGATCCAATGTCTACGACGCATTCTTCCATACCCTCGGGTAGGATCGATCTGGATGAGGCGAGAAGAGTTGCCGAAGAGTTCGAATACCGGGGCAAGTC
>JAEWPB010000162.1 GCA_023399465.1 Pseudomonadota bacterium | reverse complement strand
GCATTGGACGACCTATGCTGTGGCTCTGCTGTTCTTCAACCTCGCAGGTTTCCTGCTTCTCTATTTCCTCCAGCGCCTTCAAGGGATCCTGCCGCTTAATCCCGCTGGCATGGCAGGCATCCCGCCTGAGCTTGCCTTCAACACTGCCGCGAGCTTCATGACCAATACGAACTGGCAGAACTACGGCGGCGAGAGCACGATGTCCTATCTCGTGCAGATGGCCGGCCTCACGGTCCAGAACTTCGTCTCCGCGGCAACCGGCATCGCAATCGCCGTGGCGCTGATCCGCGGCTTCGCCCGGACATCTGCAAAGTCGATCGGAAACTTCTGGGTCGACCTGACAAGGACCACCCTTTACATCCTGCTGCCGCTTTGCGTCGTGCTGACCCTCATCTACGTCTATCTCGGCATGCCCCAGACGCTCGGCCCCTATGTGCAGGCCACGACGCTGGAGGGGGCGAAACAGACGATTGCGGTCGGTCCGGTCGCATCCCAGGTCGCCATCAAGATGCTCGGCACCAATGGCGGCGGCTTCTTCAACGCGAATGCCGCCCACCCGTTCGAGAATCCGGATGCGATCTCGAATTTCCTCCAGATGGTTTCCATCTTCGCGATCGGCGCGGCGCTTACCAACGTTTTCGGCCGAATGGTCGGCAACCAGCGCCAGGGATGGGCGATTTTCGCCACGATGGGTGTCCTGTTCCTTGCCGGCGTTGCTGTCTGCTATTGGGCCGAAGCGGGAGGCAATCCGCTCGTCCATGCCCTCGGCATTGAGGGCGGCAACATGGAGGGCAAGGAAGTCCGCTTCGGCATTCCTCTTTCCGCCCTGTTCGCCGTGATAACGACGGCAGCCTCGTGTGGTGCGGTAAACGCGATGCATGACAGCTTCACCGCGATTGGCGGACTGATACCGCTGATCAACATGGAGCTTGGCGAGATCATCGTCGGGGGCGTCGGTGCGGGCTTCTATGGCATCCTGCTCTTCGTGGTGCTGGCGATCTTCGTCGCCGGCCTGATGGTCGGCCGCACGCCGGAATTTCTCGGCAAGAAGATCGAGGCCACGGAAGTCAAGATGGCAATCCTCGCCATCCTGTGCCTTCCGCTCGCAATGCTCGGATTTACCGCATTCGCGGTCGTCCTGCCAAACGCCGTGGCGTCGATCGCCAATCCCGGGCCGCACGGTTTTTCGGAGATCCTGTACGCCTATACATCGGCGGCGGCAAACAACGGCTCGGCCTTCGGCGGCCTCACGGGCAATACGACCTGGTACAACCTTACCCTCGGAATCGCGATGCTGATGGGGCGCTTTCTGGTCATCATTCCGGCGTTGGCGATGGCAGGCTCGCTCGTGCGCAAGAAGGCCGCGCCAACTTCGGCAGGGACGCTCCCGACCGACGGGGCACTTTTTGCCGGCATGCTCTGTGGCGTGATCCTGATCGTCGGCGGCCTGACGTTCTTCCCGGCACTCGCCGTCGGTCCGATTGTCGAGCATTTCGCGATGCTGCTCGGCCAGACCTTCTGAGGAACATGGCAAGCGCTAGAGAACCTCTAAATCGTGGCGTCGACCAGCCACTAGCAATGCCTGGCGTTATCGCAACAGGTCGGTCGCGCCCGGTTCGCGCTCAAACTGGAGTCTCCTATGAGCCAGCCCAAGACACAGAGTATCATTGATGCCCGCATCCTCATGCCCGCCATCGGCGACGCTTTCCGGAAACTCGATCCGAGGACGCTTGCGCGAAACCCCGTGATGTTCGTGGTTGCCGTGGTTTCGACGCTGACCACCATCCTGCTCATTCGCGACCTGGCCACCGGGAATGGCAATATCGGTTTCTCCGTCCAGATCGTCATCTGGCTCTGGTTCACCGTGCTCTTCGCGAACTTCGCCGAAGCCGTGGCCGAGGGACGCGGCAAGGCTCAGGCAGAGACGCTGCGCCGGGCACGTACCGAAACCCAGGCCAAGCTGTTGAGGGACGGGGACCTCGGCAACTATACGGTCGTCCCCGGCACCAGCCTGAAGGTCGGTGACATCGTACTGGTGGAGGCCGGCGACATCATCCCCTCGGATGGTGAGGTCATCGAAGGCGTCGCTTCAGTCAACGAAGCGGCCATCACCGGCGAATCCGCACCGGTGATCCGTGAGTCCGGCGGCGACCGGTCGGCGGTGACCGGCGGTACACAAGTATTGTCCGACTGGATCCGTGTCCGCATCACCGCGGCCGCCGGGTCGACCTTCATCGATCGCATGATCGCGCTCGTCGAAGGTGCACAACGACAGAAGACCCCCAACGAAATCGCGCTCAACATCCTGCTTGCCGGCATGACGCTGATCTTCGTCCTGGCGACCGCGACGATCCCGAGTTTCGCGATCTATGCCGGCGGCTATATCCCGGTTCTCATGCTTGTCGCGCTTTTCGTGACACTGATCCCGACGACGATCGGTGCGCTGTTGTCTGCCATTGGCATTGCCGGCATGGACAGGCTCGTGCGCTTCAACGTTCTGGCAATGTCGGGGCGTGCGGTAGAGGCCGCGGGCGACGTCGATACGCTGCTGCTCGACAAGACCGGCACGATCACGCTTGGCAACCGGCAGGCAACCGAGTTCAAGCCGGTCCGTGGTGTCAGCGAACAGGAACTGGCCGATGCAGCCCAGTTGGCATCGCTCGCCGACGAAACGCCCGAAGGGCGCTCCATTGTCGTGCTCGCCAAGGAGAAATATGGTCTCCGCGCGCGCGACATGGGAAGCCTGCATGCGCACTTCGTGCCGTTCACTGCACAAAGCCGGATGAGTGGTGTCGACTTCGAGGGCTCCAGAATTCGCAAGGGGGCTGTCGAATCGCTTCTGCAATTCGTCGGGCGTGCGGCAATGGCGAACGCGGGTGGTTCCGCGGCCAGCATTTCAGCCCGCGACGCGCAGTCCGTCCGGGAAATCCAGGCGATCGCCGACGAAATCGCCAAGGCGGGCGGTACGCCTCTCGCTGTAGCCAGGGACGGCCGCTTGCTCGGCGTCGTCCACCTGAAGGATATCGTCAAGGGCGGTATCCGCGAGCGTTTCGCGGAATTGCGGCGGATGGGCATCCGAACCGTGATGATCACCGGCGATAACCCGATGACCGCTGCTGCAATCGCTGCTGAAGCGGGCGTCGATGACTTCCTGGCCCAGGCGACGCCCGAAAACAAGTTGAACCTTATCCGCGAAGAACAGGCACGGGGCAAACTGGTTGCCATGTGCGGCGATGGTACCAACGACGCACCCGCGCTTGCACAAGCCGATGTTGGCGTTGCCATGAACACCGGCACCATGGCGGCGCGCGAGGCAGGCAATATGGTCGACCTCGATTCCGACCCGACAAAGCTCATCGAGATCGTCGGGATCGGCAAGCAACTGCTGATGACGCGCGGCGCTCTGACAACCTTCTCGATCGCCAATGACGTTGCCAAGTATTTCGCCATCATCCCCGCGATGTTCCTGGCATTCTATCCGCAACTCGGTGCTCTCAACATCATGGGCTTGAAGACGCCGGAGAGCGCAATTCTCTCGGCGATCATCTTCAACGCCCTGATCATCGTCGCGCTGATCCCGCTTTCGCTCAAGGGAGTGAAGTACCGACCGGTGGGCGCGGCCGCACTCCTGTCGCGCAACCTGATGATCTACGGCCTTGGCGGCATCATCGTCCCCTTCATCGGCATCAAATTGATCGACGTCGTCATCACGACGATCGGCCTCGCATAAGGACCGCAGAGATGTGGAAGCAAGCAAGACCTGCGATTGTCATGATCGTCGCTTTGACCGTCCTGACCGGACTTATCTACCCGATTGGAATGACCGCGATCGCCCAGTGGCTCTTGCCGCATCAGGCCAATGGAAGCCTGGTCGAGATAGACGGCACGGTGGTCGGTTCCGAACTGATCGGCCAGTCTTTCACCGGCGATCGGTATTTCCACGGACGACCGTCGGCCGCGGGCGATGGTTACAATGCAGCCGGTTCCAGTGGCTCCAATCTCGGGCCGACCAACGCGAAGCTGATCGAACGTATCAAGACGGATGCCGAGGCGCTGAAGACGACGAACTCCAAGGTTCCAGTCCCGATGGATCTGGTCACGACATCGGCCAGCGGTCTCGATCCGCATATCTCGCCCGAGGCCGCCTATTTCCAGGTTTCGCGCGTCGCCGGTGCACGTGGTCTCGATGAAGCCAAGGTGAAGGAGATGGTTGATGCCCATATCATTGACCGTGAACTCGGTTTCATGGGCGAGCCTGTGGTCAACGTTCTTGCCTTGAACCTTGCGCTTGACGGCAAAGCTGGCCCATAACGAAGTAATCGGGGAGCATCACGCCCCCGGAGCACCGCGACGGAATGCGCATCGATGCCCGATGAACGACGCAATGCCCAGGCACGACCCTCGCCGGACGCCCTGCTCGCAAATGCCGAGCGCGAGGGTCGCGGGCATCTGAAGATCTTTCTTGGTGCTGCGCCCGGCGTTGGAAAGACCTACGAGATGCTGCTCGCCGGCCGCGCGCGAAAGGCCGAAGGCATCGACGTGGTGATCGGCGTCGTGGAAACACACGGTCGCAAGGAGACACAAGCCCTCATCGATGGGCTCGAGGTCATCCCCCGCCGTGCGATCGAATACCGAAACCTGCGTCTTGAGGAGATGGATCTCGACGCCATTCTGGCACGTCGTCCCCAACTGGTCCTGGTCGACGAACTGGCGCATACCAACGTCGACGGCAGCCGGCATGCCAAGCGCTATCTCGATGTGGAGGAAATCCTCGCTGAAGGGATCGATGTCTATACGACTCTCAATGTCCAGCATATCGAAAGCCTCAACGATGTCGTCGCCCAGATCACGCGCGTCCGGATCCGGGAGACCGTGCCCGATTCGATCATCGACAGGGCGGACGATGTGGAAATCATCGATCTCACGCCCGACGACCTCATCAAGCGCCTGAAGGAAGGCAAGGTCTACCTGCCGACGACTGCCAGGCATGCGATGGAGAACTACTTTTCTCCCGGCAATTTGACCGCGCTCCGCGAACTGGCGCTACGCCGAACCGCAGAACGCGTTGACGAGCAGTTGCTGAGCCACATGCAGGCGAACGCCATCCCGGGACCCTGGGGAGCGGGTGAGCGCGTGCTTGTCTGCATCGACCACAGCGCTCGCGGCGCGGCACTGGTGCGCTATGCCAAGCGACAGGCTGACCGCTTGCGAGCAGCCTGGACCGCGATCTATGTGGAGACGCCACGATCGATTAATCTCTCCGACGCGGACAAGGACCGTCTGGCCTCGAACCTGCGCCTCGCCGAGCAACTCGGAGGCGAGGCGATGACCATTCCGGGACAGAGCGTTGCCAACGACATTCTCCGGTATGCGGTGGCGAACAATTTCACTCACGTGGTTGTCGGCAAGCCGGACAAGCCGCGCTGGCGAGAAATGTTCGAGGGATCCGTTGCGCATGAGCTGATCCGCAACTCCGGCGACATCAGCATCCATGTGGTCCCCGGAATTGAACGCCTGGCGATCAGGGGCGTCACGAATGCACCACCGCCGCCCCAGTTCCGCTTCCTGCCCTATCTCGTCAGCACCTTGTTCGTCATCATTGCGCTTGCAGTCGGCATGGTCCTCGACCAGGTTCTTGATGTCCGCAATCTCGCACTGGTGTTCCTGATGGCCGTGCTTTTCTCGGCCGTGACGGTGGGACTGGGGCCGGCACTCTATGCCTGCGTCTTCAGCGCGCTCGCCTTCAACTTCTTTTTTCTCGACCCGCGTTACACGCTCACAATCCGCGACCCGGAAAGCGTGCTGGCGCTGGTTTTTTTCCTCGTGGTCGCGGTTACTGCAAGCAACCTGACGGCACGTGTGCAGCGTCAGGCCGCGGCCGCACGTCAGCGCGCGAGGACGACCGAAGACCTGTATCTGTTTTCGAAGAAGCTCGCGAGCACGCATACGCTCGATGACGTATTATGGGCGAGCGCCTACCAGATCGCCTCCATGCTCAAGGTCCGGGTCGTCATCCTTCTGCCCGAGGGCGGCTCCATTGCGGTAAAGGCCGGCTATCCACCCGATGATACTCTGGTCGACGCCGATATCGCCGCGGCGCACTGGGCCTGGGAAAACAACCGTCCCGCCGGGCGGGGGGCGGATACCCTGCCGGGAGCAAGGCGGCTCTACCTGCCGCTGAGGACCGGTCGTGCGGCCATCGGCGTCGTCGGCCTCGACAATGACAGGCAGGGGCCAATCCTGACGCCGGAGCAGCAACGGCTTTTCGATGCCCTGGCTGATCAGGCCGCGCTGGCGATCGAGCGCGTGCAACTGGCCGCCGACGTCGACCGGGCTCGTCTGGCAGCCGAGGCCGACAGGCTTCGCTCCGCGCTCCTCACGTCGATCTCCCACGACCTCAAGACGCCGCTTGCCGCCGTCTTGGGAGCGGCCGGAACCCTGCGCGACTATTCGAACACGATTGCGGAAGGCGATCGCGCCGAGCTGTTGTCAACGGTCGTGGACGAGTCGGAGCGGCTGAACCGTTTCATCACCAATCTGCTCGACATGACGAGAATCGAAGCCGGCGCAACCGAACCCAGTACGTCCCTCAATGATGTCGGCGATATCGTCGGGACCGCGCTCCGTCGGGCAGAGAAAGTCCTGAGGCGTCACCGGACGGCGGTCGACATTCCCGCCGAACTGCCGATGTTGATGCTCGATCCCGTCCTGTTCGAGCAGGTGCTCTTCAACCTGCTCGACAACGCTTCCAAGTACGCGCCTGCGGGCTCCACCGTCACGATCCGGGCGAGCAGCGATGGTGCTTGCGTCCGACTGGAGATCATGGACGAAGGCCCGGGAATTCCGGACCGTGACCTCGAGCGAATATTCGACAGCTTCTATCGTGTTCGGAAGGGTGATCAGGTACGCGCAGGCACGGGCCTCGGACTTTCGATCTGCAGGGGCTTCATCGAGGCGATGGGTGGTACGATCTCGGCCGCAAACCGCTCCGATCGCTCCGGCGCGGTCTTCGTGATCACCATGCCGATCCCGACCGAAGCGCAACCCGCGGAGACCCTCAAATGACGAATACGGCCGTAAGAGTGCTGGTCGTAGACGACGAACCAGCCATCCGCAGGCTCCTCAGGGTGGGGTTGTCCAGCGAAGGATACGCAGTCGTCGAGGCGAATGATGCAAGGGAGGCCAAGGCCCGCATAGGCAGCGACCGGCCGGATCTTGTGATCCTCGATCTCGGCCTGCCGGATATCGGCGGCCACGAACTCCTCACGCAATGGCGAGGCGAAGGGCTGCATTTGCCGATCGTGGTGCTTTCCAGCCGAACCGACGAGCAGGGAATTGTCAGGGCGCTGGAAAATGGTGCCGATGACTATGTCACCAAGCCGTTCGGAATGAAGGAGCTTGCCGCCCGCCTTCGCGTGGCCCTTCGCCACCGGTTGCAGCAGCAGGGCGAGCAGCCCGTGTTCAAGGCCGGCGCACTTAGCGTTAACCTCGTAAAACGGAACGTCAGGGTCGGCGAAGCCGAGGTCAAGCTGTCGCCGAAGGAGTACGACATCCTGCGCATTCTCGTGCAGCATGCGGGCAAGGTCATCACCCATCAGCACCTGCTGAGACAGATCTGGGGCGGTCAGGCGGACGTCCAGTATCTCCGCGTCTATGTCCGGCAACTGCGCCAGAAGATCGAACCCAGCCCCGATCAGCCTCAATACATCACCACCGAAACCGGCGTTGGCTATCGCCTGCGCGAACCGGATTGAGGGGGAGAGGGCGATCTCGGAGGCCGGCGATGCGCTCGTCCGCCTCTACGAGCGCATCACCCGCTCCGCCGTCGGCGCCGGCTGCTGCTAACATTGCCCCGTTGAAATAATCCATATTGAAGCAAGCTCTGGCCCATTGAGAGGACCAGGTGACCTGCCACGGAATTTTCATCCGGCGGCGATTAGAGCCTCGGCAGTTTTTGATATGCCAAATGGCGCGGTGGGAGCAATCGGCGGAAACGCGAAGCCTCCATATTGCGTAGCGTTGGAGCCTGTCGCGGCGATGATCCCGGCATAGCCCGCCCCCGTGCCTGCGGCAAAGATCAGCCGCTTTCGCTCCGGCCTCCTGCTCCTTCAACACCGCAATGATCTGCTCTCCGTAAATCGCTGCTTCTTCATAAGTCCGTCCTCAATGGGCGGACTCTAATCCATTCTGGAGGAAATTCTCAGTGGCAGGTCAAAAGCGGTGGTTCTTGTAACTAATCGTCGGTTCGCTCATCCCCGCCCAATTATCTGCCAACCGTTAAGCCACCGACAACGTGACATCGCCCTCAAAACTGTTCTCTGTCACTTACCAGCATCGATTCTCTTATCAACGGAGATACCTCATCGAAATGACAAAATAACGATGCCTTCGGTGTCATAACCCTAAACTGGGGGCCATCCTCCACGATTTTAAATAAAGCCTTGATTGGCTGATAACGCGCTCTCCGGTAGTCGTGCAAAACAATAATCGAGGATGGTTTGCACAAAAGAGAAGCCATCATTGCACACTCCATACGCCGACGGCCATCTATAAAGATAAAGTCGAAGGTCGTACGCATAGAGAGCGGGTAAGTTGAGTAGTTTAGGTCAGCATCACGATCGTCTTTGCAAAATCCTGTAGTGGGAAGAGCCTTTGCCTTAAGAAACGGGACGCCCGTATGATTTTCCACAATATCCGAAAGATATTCTGCGTTTTCGTCTATGGTCAAGAAGAGATCACAGTTTTTGTTTCCGATGTGCTCGAGCGTTATTTTAGTTGTATATCCAGCGCCCCATTCTAGGAACGTCTTTGCACAGGACGCATACGTGGAAAGTACTCGTCTGAATTCGTCAGCGTAATCTCTCCCATACTGAATTGAAGAAACCGCCTTTCCCGCGATAGTCATGCTGAGATCAGATGCGCTTTTTTCTACAATGACCTCATCTACAGCACGCTGTATTTTCTTGACCCGCGCCTCAAAAGTTTCAGCGTTCGCTCTCAAGACCTGTCGAACAAAGCTGGCATTTTCATCATTAAAAAATTTGCGCGGCACATGAACCAGCCCTGCAAGGATGTCAGGATCATCTTGAAGGACTTGATGGAGACGAGGCTGGTCACTAGGTACCGTCTGCCAGTCTGATGCCTCACGAAGTTCATCTTCAGATGTTTGCATAAAATTCTCGTACCAGGCATTCACCATTCGCCGGCCACGTACGGAGCCAAGATTGACCAGAAACACACCATCGTTGACGTCCCACATCAAACCCGTAAGGCCACCGGGTGCAAAAATCATATCACCATTTGAGGTTTCGATAAGTCTCTCGAGGTTAAATGCATGATCGTATATGAAGGCGTCGGCATCGAGATAGAAAATCCACCCGTCAAAGCCGGCATCCAACTGTTCTTTGAGATACATGATGCGATTGAAACAGGCGTGCCAAGGAAAGTATCCTCTCTTAATACCGACGAATGTCTCGAACTCTAACCCTATTTCTCGAAAGTATTTTTCGTTGCAACTAGACGTTATCTCCAGCATTTCGCGGTATTTCTTGTCATCCGCCGTCTGGAAAGCCTTAATTTTCAATGCAGGCACTATAACCCTCGCTTATGTTGGCCAACGGCACCGCACCTGCAGCTGTGATACACTACCGTATCGACACCTATGCGTATGGTCCGAAGAGCATGGATGGGGCAGCCAAGAGGCTACCAACTGTTACGTTTCGTATCCTTGAGGCTCAAAGCACAGCACAGTCCGGGTTTTTCCGTGCAATTGCGTCCATCGTTCCGAACTGGATGGCTTCGGAAATCGCAGTCCTTTGCAGCCCATCCGTGGCCCGGCACACGTAGAAGCCCTTGACACCGACGGACGACAGGCGCGTGTCACGTCCTTCTGTCGATTTGCCAAAATCGACGAGCATGTCGGCGGTGATCCTCAAGCGCACTTCGCGCTTCGAGCCAGGCGAGAACCGCAAGGGTACGATATCCCACTGGGCCGCTTCCTGGGGAATGAACGTACGCTTGGACCAGTTCGACGGCGGAAGAGTCAGGGTTACGTTGTTGTCGGTACTCGGAGCCCCTTCGAGGTGCAGGTAGATGAGAAACTCGTCGCCTTCTTCTTTCCCGAGCAAGAAGGATATGTCTGCGGATCGGCCGCGAATCCAAGAGCCGAAGGCTTCCGGGCCATGCCAGTTCAGCCCGGACCGGTAGATATCGCCGCTATGGACGAGTTTGCTCAGGTCCGAGGCGAGGTTGCGCGCCAGCGAGTAGTATCGTCCGCAAACCAGCGCAGGAGGGGCTTCCTCCATCGTCGGAACAGGTGCAGCCGGACGTTTCTTCAGGTCGGCTTCGACGGCGGAGAACAGTTCCTTCGCAATGTCGCCCCATGGACGCAAGGGTTTTGCATGCTTGATCCTGTCCTCACGGGCGCGTCGCGCGTCGGTGTCGTCGATCAGGTTCTCGAGTTTTGCCTGGAAGTCTGCTTCCGAATCCAAGTCGAAGAGGACTGCGAGATCTCCTCCCGCCTCCGGATGGGAGGACACGTTCGAGACGAGCGGCACCTTCCCGTGCGCCAGAGCCTCGGAAATCGGCAGCCCCCAGCCTTCGTAGAGGCTCGGAAACAGGGTGAACAGGCATCGGCTGTAAAGAAGCTGCAGGACCTGTTCGGAGACGTTAGCCAAAATGACGACGCGCTCGCTCAGCGAGGCGTCGCGCTCGAGCCGCTCATAAAGCGGCTCGTTCATCCAGCCGCTGCTGCCGACGAAGACAAGACGCGGCACGCGGTCGCGAGACCGCGTCTTCAGCAGTCTGGACCATGCGTTCAGCGCCAGCATGTGGTTTTTGCGGGGTTCGATCGTCGAGACCATAAGAACGAAATCCTCGACATCGAGGTTGTGGGCGCGAAGCACGTCCTGGCTGGCCCTGTCCGGTTCCGTTATGTCGGACTGAACGCCGTACTCGCCGTTGAGCCGCATGGTCACGAGATCGGAAAGGGTCGCCCCGATCTGCGGAGCGACCTTGACGACATCAAGCTTGGTGTTCTCCGAGTTTGCCAGGATTAGGTCCGCATGCCCAAGCATGTGGCTAATCCAGTTTATGAAATCGAAGACCAGATTGGGGTTGCAGAACTCCGGGTAGATGAGCGGAATACAGTCGTGCACAAGCGGGACATAGCGGATGCGGTTGCGACGTTTTGCTTCCCGGATCGACAGAAAATAGTTGAGGAAGCCCCACGACGTCCCAACGTTGACCAGGTAAGCGCCATCCGAAAACTCGAAGGGTTTCGTCTTGGTCAGGCCGCCCTTGAAGTTGTCGATCAACGTCCGCTGGATCTCGTGATCCGTTTCGCCATCGTTGACCATCTCGTAGTAGTCGAGGATTTGCCGGCGCTGCACCTCGAAAAAGTCGGACTGGGCGTGATCATAGTAGACGAACTGAACCTGGCTCTCATCGAACCTTTCCGCCAGGGCCGCGCCGAGTGCCAACTGGACCCGCTGGATGCCAGTAGGATAACGCGCGCGTTGCAGATGATCGATCAGGTCGCTCAGTTCGAAGGCAACAACAGCGCCAAGGTTCGCTTGGGCGCCCACGCTCTTGCCGGATTTGCCGAGGAAAGTCCGCAAGCGGGCGCCGCTCCATCCAAGACGCCCGAGCTCCGTTCGGGCGTCGGCAAGATCCGGCTGCCGTTCGAGCGCACGCAGGTAGTCTTCTTCGGCTCGCCGTCGCTGCCCCATGATCTTGTGAAGGTGACCCAACTGGAGATGGGTGTCTGCGTCGTCCTGAATGGCAATTGCTTGAAGATACGCTCTTTCCGCTTCGGTGTGCTGTCCGGATTCCTTGAGTGCGTGGCCGTATTGAACCCAGATCCCCGGCATGCCCTGGTCTGCGTCCAGGGCAACTCGATAGGCTTCGGCGGCGTCGCTCCAAGAGCGGGCGTCCCTGAATGCATCTGCTTTGGCAATCAATTCACGCGTCTTGCCGGAATTGTCCGCTTTGATCAGGCGCGTCATTCGCTCCAACATCTACTATTCCTTACAAAATGTTCCGCCACTTACTGAAAAATCCCATTGCGGGTTATTCATGGGCACAGTTTACCGCTCGGTCAACTCTATACTGAAGTTCTGCTCGAAAATTTCTCTAGCGTTAACTATATGATCTGGCGCCGCCTATAGATTAACATTGGGAAACCGAGAATTGTTTCGGGATATTCCGGATTCTTTTATGGTCGTCGATAAGAATATATGCAAATAATGCGTCGCTTCTCATTATCTAAATCTTTTGTTGATCGAAGTTGCTCGCGACGAGTTTCCGTTGAACTGCCAACTTTATCTCATTTTTGTTTATGTGCTATTATGTCAATTGCGCCTCATTGGTCGTTAAAGCTCGTTATCCACAAAGTACCACTGGTCGAGATTGGCAAGTATGATCGGCTCGATCATGGCGTTCAGCAACTTGATATCCTCTTCGAGGCGCGCGCCCGGTTTGTCTTCCGGCGGCAGGTGCAGGAGCGGAAGGCCGGTTGCCACGAAGTTTAGATCGTTTGTCCGAAGGTTGTACCAGGGGCAGATCGTGGCACCGCTCATCCGAGCCAGGCGCACGGCCAGGGCCAGATTGCCTTCGAGATTCGGCGGGCGCCCGAACAAAGGTCCGCGGATGCGGCCGTCGAAACCTTCGTCGCAAAACATCGAGACGACTCCACCCTGCTTGAGAAGCTTTACCATCGGCCTGATGCCCTCGAGACCAGGGGGCAGGAAGTATAACCCGTTGCCGCGTCTCACGCGCGCAGCGATCCAGGCCTTGGCCCGACCGTGCGGCGGGGCGTAGCTGATGTGAGGCCGCAGTCCGATGCGGGAGAGAATGAGGGGGCCGACCTCCCAATTACCGAGATGCATGCTCACGAAAATGACGGGCCCCTGGCGCGCGGCATCGGTAGCCCAATCAAGCCATTCGGCATTGTGTGCCTTCATGCGCTCCGGGTGCCTGCGCAGGCGGGCGAGGACGGAGAACTCAGATATCAGCCGGCCCTGATTGCGGCAGTTCTCCCAAAATAGTCCGTCCTGTTCTGCCTCGGTGAGGTCGGGACGCAGCTTGGCGATGGTGGCGCGCGCGCGCCGCTCGGCCGCCGGATGAAAATGCCGCACAGCAAACGGCCCGAAAATTGCCCCTAGCCGCGAACAGGCGTCCATCGGCAGGAGTTTAAGGCCGAAATGCCCCATCAGATTCAGGAGGTTCCAGACGTTGTCCTTGATCCAGTAGCGGGCGAAGGCCTGCCTTGTCTCCCGGCTTTGAAACAGTGCGGACAGTCCCGGCGCCTCCGGTATCCGGTAGGTCCAGGCTTTTCGCTTGGCAAGCGGTGCTTGCGATTTTTCCGTCGGGAAATCTGTCATTGACGAATGGCGCTCCTTTGCTCAAGCGTTGCCGGCAAGCCACCTCTCGGTCGCAGCGTCAATCGCGCCCCAGGTACGACCACGTGATCGCCGGGGACCCTGACGCGGAATTTTTGAGCGATGATGGCGAGGCACAAGACCGCTTCCGTCAGGCCGAAATGCAGGCCAGGGCACACGCGGGGACCGCTTGCGAACGGTATGTAGCTGTAGGGGGTGGGCTTCTTTCCATTCATAAAGCGGTCCGGCCGGAAGAGATGTGGATCCTTGAACAGGCTTGGTGTTCGGTGAAGAAGCCAGGGAACCATCAAGATCAGCGACTGTGGAGGCACGTCGACGTCACCCAGCCTATCTGCTGCGATATTCTGCCGGGCCAGTACGGGTACTGGCGGGTACAAGCGAAGCGTTTCCTCGATAACGGCCCTGCACAGCTCCAATTGCGGAACGTCGTCGATGGTCGGCGTCCGCGTGCCGCATACGTTGTCGATTTCCTGGTGGAGCGCAGTCTCGATCGATTCTGCACGCGACAGAAGATACCAGGCCCAAGTCAGCGTCGCTGCCGTCGTCTCGTGCCCGGCCATGAATATCGTCGCCGCTTCATTGCGTAGCGCGATGACGTCGAGTTTGAGTTCCGGATTGCGTTGTTGTCGGCGGATAAGCAGGTCCACCATGGATTGATGGCTACCCCGGCCCGACAGATGGTCCTCAACCACTTTGTCGACGATATGATGGATCTTCTTCACGGCGCGGCGCAGCGAGGGTGTCCTAAGAACCGGTAGGCCATCGTCGAAACCAATGAAATAGGCAAGATTGATGCTATCGACCAGAGACTGATACTGCGTGAAGCTACGCGTGACCGCCTCGGCGCTGTCTCGCCCGAGCTGGTTGCCGAAGACGCTGCGCGCAATGATCTCGGCTGTGAGTCCCGCCATCTCGTGCAGCACGTTAACGGGGTTTCCAGCCGGAAGGTCCTGCCATCGCTGAACCAGTTCCATTGTCGTGTGCTGCATGATCGGACCGAAGTCCGCAACCCGGTTCATGTGGACGATATCGGAAACAAGGGCCCGGCGGTTTTTCCAGGTTTCGCCATCGGATATGAAAAGACCGTCACCCAACAGATATTCCAGCGCTCTGCGCATCTGGGGGCTTTTTCGCTGATAGTTTTCGTGGCGTTTTACCACGACTTCGCGGATGAATTCCGGCGCGTTCACAAGAATGATCTTACGGCCGAACATGCTGATTGAATCGACCTTCTCGCGGAAGTCGTCCTCACGCCATATGGAGAGAAGGTCCTTGCGGGCCCGTAGTATAAGCTGCAGCTTCGCGCCGGCGGGGCCGGTGTATGGCTCTGCGTGCGCGGGCTCGAACCCATCCTCGGTCAAGCGGTCCACGTACTTTACGGGCGATCCTCGCCAACCGAACATGCAAGCCTCTCGAAAACGCAACGTACCAGTGCGAGCGCACTATGCGCTAAAATCAGTCTGCTATCATCCGCGCTTTGCTGATCACTTCAAAGATGAACAGGCCTAGCAGACCGACAAATACCACCGACAACATAATGTCGCACCAGCTTAGGAAAATGCCGTTGATGGTGATCTGCCCGGCGCCGAAGACCATAATTGCAATATTCATTGCGATGATCCCGAGCCTGAGCTCCGTAGGGCCGAGGCCCGCGACATCGATATGGAACTCGCCCTTTACGACGCTGTAGATCAGTACGTACATCGCAAGCATGTGGTAAGCGGCCAAGAACAACAGGGTAACGTCGAGCCGAACGAAGGGCGACAGTCCGACGCCAAGAGCGATCACGAGATTGCTGATGAGGTCCACCGTCTGATCCAGAAAAAAGCCGAACTTTGGGCGCTCAATTCCGCGTACGCGTGCGACTGTGCCGTCCAGGGAATCGCCCATCCAGTTAATGAGAAGGCCCAGATTGGCCAGCCATAGAAACTGAAGATTGAGGCCGCTCAGACAATAGCCAGCGAGGACGATGAACGCGCCGACCACGCCGAGGGCAGTCAACGCATTCGGAGTGGCGGTTTCAGGCAGCCGCTTGGCTATGCCGATTAGCGCACGTCTTTCCCATACTGCTAGAAAACTGTCATTGCGGCGCTGAACTGAAAAGTCTGATGTCATAACCTGGGCTTATGATTGCAATCGTGAAGGGAGAAAAAATGGGCAGTGGTTGAAAAAGGCTCGGGAGCCTTATGCCTTGGATCTCATTCCCGCGCAACAATCTAGAAATTCTGCGACAGCCCTACCGTAGTCTGCCGTGTTTGCCAGTTCAGAGATCTCCTCTGGGGTCGTGCGAAGACGTTCTGGCGGAGACCAGTTCATGATCGCATGGACCCAGCCGTCGACGTCGCCGGCCGCCAGAAAGCGTGCGTCTGGCCCTGCCACTTCGCGATGGGCGGGAATGTCGGAAACGATGACGGGCACGCCCAACTTTCGCGCTTCGACGACCGGCAGGCCAAAGCCCTCATTGAAGGAAGGCATGAGCAGTGCAGCGGCGTTCTGAAGCACGGTTGTAAGCGCCGGGCTCGACAGCCCGGAAACCGGATGAATATGCCCGCGCGTCTCCAGGCAACGGTCAAACTGCTCGAGGATTTCGGCTCCCCGCCAGCCAGCCGATCCCACGATGACGAGATGGGGTGCGGACGGGCCGCGCTCTGCTACCAGCTTCCGCCACACTTCCAACAACAGCAGGTGATTCTTGCGCGGCTCTATACTTCCGCAGATGACAAAATATGCCGGCGCGGCAATTGCGGGCTGCGACGCAAATTTCTTGCTGAACACATCCGCGATCGGAAGCCCGTGCACGAGCGTCGGGAGCGCCGCGGCGCGATACTTGGCGATTGCATTGCTCACCGTCTGCCTGGCATGCTCCGTCGTGACGATCAGCCCTGCGGCGTACTGGGCCGCACTTTCTATCATTGTCCCGTGATGCCGCACCGAAGAGGGAGCCACGTGATCGGGTGTGTCGAGTGGTATGACATCGTGCAGCATGAAGACTGGAGCAATGTCCGGACGTTTCTGGAGCCAGCGCAGCAAGAAGGGAATGGCCAGAACGATGTGCCCGATATTGACGTAGACGGCGCCACGCGGGACCGCTGCCTTAGCCGAGCGGCCGAACGAGAAGCCGGTGGCGCGGATCAACCGCAACATTCGCGATGCCCGGATCCAAAAAGGCATAGGTCTTCCTGTCGCCAGCTTTACGTTCGAGTTGCCGTTCAGTCGCTCTGTGAGGGCGGCGAGAAGGGGATCGCTCGCATCTGAAGCGCTCTCCGCCCACATGGCTTCAAGCTCTTGCAGGCCTGAACGCACCCTTGCGGCCTCAAAAATGCGCATCCCCCATGCTGTCGGGAGAACCGCGACGACGGTTCTGTCTTTTGCGCAAAAGAGTTCCTTGGCAAGCGCGAGCTCCACGCGATCGATTCCTCGCGGAGTGCGACTGAGAGGTCCGAGGAACAATCTCGTCACATCGTATGCGATCGCAGCTTGCAGAGGTGGCTCCTAAATCTGAAATTTGCGACAGTCTTGACACTGTATCGCCGCTTTGGCAAGTGGACGAAATCCACCACTGCGTGTGGAATTGCAATCTTCGAGGACGAATCTATGGGGACTTCGCAGATCGCGCCAAAGGTGATGATCGATGGCTTCAATCTGGCCATGTCGCGCGGTACAGGGGTCGCGACATATGCCCGCAATCTCAGTTATGAATGTCGCAATCTGGGTTTGCGCACGGAAATTCTCTACGGTCTTAGTCGGGCAACGAAAAGCAACTCGCCGCTCATTTCAGAAGTGTCGTTTTTCGATTCAGAAATGCCGGAATCCGCTTTGGCGCAAAAGATCAGGGTTGCATCCCGTTTCATCCCCAGGCTGGCCGGTTTCAATCCGTTTGAGATTCCCATAGCTGGCGAAGTCGTCACCCCTGCGCTCTCGACCCGGCTTCCTCATTTTGACAAGATATTGAATGTGCCGGACCTCTATGGGGCAGCGGAGTATCAGTTCGCTATTGCCCGTCGCTTCCAGAAGGTGCGGAATCCCACTGGCGCAGCGATCATGCACTGGACCTATCCGCTGCCGCTGCGTCTCGCCGGCGCGCGCAATATTTATACGCTGCACGATCTGGTTCCGCTTCGGCTGCCCTATACGACGCTGGATCGGAAAGCGACCTATCTGGAACTCGTCAAGCAATGCGTGCGGCATGCCGATCGCATTGCCACGGTATCGGAGGCATCCCGAGAGGACATCATCCGCCTTCTGGATTGTCCTCCGGAAAAGGTGGTGAACACATACCAGTCCGTCGACTTGCCGAGCCGCCTTCTCGATATGCCCGAGGCGGAAGTGCGCGCAAAGGTCGAGGGCGTCTTCGGCCTGAGCTACAAGAATTACTATATGTTCTTCGGCGCCATAGAGCCGAAGAAGAACGTCGGGCGGATCGTGGAGGCATTCCTCAGTTCCGGTCTGGACGCTCAGCTGGCAGTCGTTGGTCCCACCGGTTGGCAATCCGACCAGGAACTACGGTTCTTCAATGACTTGAAGGGACACGTGAGTTCAGCCCGCGGTCCATCAGCGGGCGAGAAGCTATTCCGCTTCGAATTCGTGCCGCTCTCTCTGCTTGTCGCTCTTATCCGAGGCGCCAAGGCGACGGTTTTTCCGTCCCTGAGCGAAGGCTTCGGCCTGCCAATTCTCGAAAGCATGCTGCTTGGCACTCCGGTAATTACTTCGAAGATCGGGGCGACCGCAGAAGTCGCCGGGGATGCGGCATTGCTTGTGGATCCCTACGATACAGGCGATATCGCAGCCGCTATGTGTGTGATGGACAGTGACGCCGATTTGCGTGAGCGGTTGAGCGTGTCGGGGCGCGCGCGCGCGGCCTTCTTCTCTCCGGCGCGTTATCGTGAAAGGCTGGGCGCCCTTTACGACGGAGTGCTGTCAGACTGAAGAGGCCGGAGGCGCTGTCGTCAACCTCACCACACGACATGTGCCTCCTTGAGGAATAACAGCATCTTGCGCGCGGGACTGGTGCGGCAAAGAAGCTGCTTGACTGAGCAATATACACATGGGCCAAAGTTCTCCAGGTGCGAGCATGCGTCGGCTGTGTCCATCTGGCTACAGTAGGGCGCTGATGCGATATTTTTCAGAGATCGCGTCGCAATTGCTTTCATTTCAACTTCTCCAACCCCGCAAAATAGCGGATACTTCAGCTTTGTGATTCACTGTTTTTTAGCGCTTTGTCGATTGGGGTAGGTATTGTTTGTAGTTCCGCAGGACGTCGAAATTGCCATTGTTGGTGCAAGTTGTCGGCTTCCAGGTGCAAGAAGCAGGAACGAGTTTAATAGCTTGATCTCTTCAGGGAGGTGCGCCGTCACAAGTCGACCGAATGGGCGCTGGAATGTGGACAGATTGCTGCATCCAAATCCCATGGCGCCCGGCTTCTCCTACACCTTCGCCGGCGGTTATCTTGATGATATCTTCGACTTCGATCCGGCGGTATTCGGAATGTCGCCGCGCGAGGCAATGGAGGCCGATCCGCAGCAGCGCCTTCTGCTGGAGACCGTCTTCGAGGCGCTCGAGGACGCCTGGGTCCCTCGCAGCAGTCTCACCGGCAAGGATGTTGGCGTCTATGTCGGGGCATCGAGCCTAGATCACGGAAGTCTGATGGCGACCGATCCCAAGGCAGTCGATCGCTATTTCATGACAGGCAACACCCTGTCGATCGTTGCCAACCGGCTATCGCACAATTTCGACTGGCATGGCCCGAGTTTCACCGTGGATACGGCCTGTTCCTCCTCGATGGTCGCATTCGTGCAGGCCCTCTCCGATCTCGCTGCCGGGCGAGTGGAGACGGCCATCGTCGCGGGTGTCAACGTCCTTCTCAATCCGATGTCCTTCATCGGCTTTTCGCGTGCCTCCATGCTGTCCCCGACGGGCTTGTGCCGGCCCTTTTCCATGGCCGCCGACGGCTATGTCCGCGGAGAGGGTGCAGTTGCACTGGTTCTGCGCCGGGGAGATTGCGTCGTTCCGGGTTCTGCTCGCGCCTGGGTCGTGGCCGGTGGCACCAACAATGACGGGCGCACGTCAGGCATCGCCCTTCCCAGTCTGGATAGTCAGGCGAATTTGCTTCGCGAAATGTATGATGGATTGGGGATTGCTCCGGACAGGTTGGCCTTTGTCGAGGCACACGGCACCGGCACCCAGGTGGGCGACGCGGTCGAGGCGAATGCGATCGGAAACGCCTTGGGGCAGCGTCGTTCAGCGCCGCTGCCCGTTGGTTCGGTCAAGTCTAATATCGGCCATCTCGAGCCCGCTTCCGGCGTGGCCGGCGTGCTCAAGGCGATTCACGCCCTGGAAACGCGACGCCTGCCGCAGTCGCTGCATATCGATGAGCTAAACCCGCATATCGATTTCGAGCGGATGGGCATCGACCCGGCAAGGCAGACGCTAGACCTCGCCGGTGATGGCGATCTGCTCTGCGGCATATCCTCTTTCGGCTTTGGCGGCACCAACGCCCACATCATTTTGCGCTCGGCGGATGCCGTTCCGGCGCCCCCGGTTTCCGAAGAACAGCGGCCGCAACATCTGGTGCTGTCGGCTGCATCCCGCGAGGCGCTGGCGCAGACGGCACTCGCCTATGCGGATCTCGTGGTCGAGCGCGCTCCGGAGGAGGTCGCTCTCGCTGTCGATTCAGCCCGCGAGCGCATGCCACACCGGCTCGTCGTTCCCATCGGCGAGGGGGATGCCGTGGCGGAGAGTTTGCGCACGTTCGCCGCTGCCACCTCGAGCGGAGGCGCCTTCGAGGGGACCGTGCCGACGGGTAGGCCGCACATCTGCTTCGCCTTCTCTGGCAACGGGACGCTGACAGTCGATCTCGCCCGCGTCGCCTTCGAACGGCACGATGTCTTCCGCGCGAATTTCCGCGAGGTTGCCGTCATCCTCGACGCGGAGACCGGCCGTTCGCTGGAAAGCGATCTGTTCGACGAGGACTACGAGGAAAAGAAGGCGTCGGCCACCTTTCTTCAGCCGCTCGTCTTCACCTTGCAGCATTCGATTGCGGCGAGCCTGATGGCGTCGGGTGTCCTGCCCGATGTCGTGCTCGGTCATAGTTTCGGAGAGATAACAGCGGCCTGTATCGCGGGCGCCATCACCGTCGAGGAGGCGGCAAAGATCATCGCGATTCGGGCTGCCTGCCAAGAGCGCGTGCGCGGTGTGGGGGCCATGGCCGTCTTCTCCGCTGACACATCTGCCGTTGGCGTTCTCATCGAAGACGCTGGCCTGGAGACGATTGAGATCGCGGCGGACAACGGTCCTTCATCCGTTACGGTGACCGGAGGCGTTGCCGACGTCAAGGCTTTGGTGGCGGCCGGCCGCCGCAAGCGGATTGCCGGCCGGATCCTCGATCTCCAGTACCCCTTCCATTCGAAGCTTTTGGACGACATGGAGCCGGATCTGGTGCGGGCTCTGGCCCCTCTCAAGCCCAAGCCAGCGCGGATTCCGATGATTTCGACCGTGACGGGCGAGCCGATCGGTGAGCGGCTGCTGGATGCTCAGTACTGGTGGCAGAATTTCCGTCAACCCGTTGCGTATCGTCAGGCGATCGAAGCGGCCGGCGCGATGGGAGCCAATCTTTTCATCGAGGTCTCGCAGCGTCCGCTCCTTCTGTCCGCCATCGACCAGACGATGTCCGCGGCCGGTTCCGACGCCCGCGTCATCGGAAGCCTTCAACCGGAGAGCGGGCCGAACGCGAGCGATCCGATGTCGGCGGCGACCGCCCGGGCGATCGCCAACGGTGCCGCTGGCGCTGGCGGGCTCGCTGCGGACCGCGCACCTGGGCATGTCGATCGAACGCTCGCCCTTCCGCACTACATCTGGCAAAGGCGACCGTTTCACTTCGATGAGACCTCCAGCCGCCTCGACATATTCGGCGGCGATCAAAATCACCCGCTGGTCGGCGCGCGCCTGTTCAAGGGATCGCAGGAATGGCGCGCTTCGCTTGATAGTGCGCTCGTTCCCTACCTGGCGGATCACGTCATCGATGGTGAGGTGGTGGTGCCGGGCTCGGTGTTGGTGGAGATGATGCTGGCGGTCGGAAGGCAGATTGATGGGATCGGTACGCTGTGCGTCGAAGATCTGGACATCCTCCAGGCCATGACGCTGCCGACTGACACGATCCGCGAAGTCTGCATTCGACGCACGCCGGCAACCGGCGTCGTTGAAATACTGAGCCGGCTCAATCTCGGTTCCGAGGACTGGGCGCTGAACGCGCGCGGCCGGCTTGCAAGCTGTGGCGATATTTCGGCCTCGCTGCCGCCGGAGCTTCAGAACGCCCTTTTGATTCCGGTGGACGGGCTCTATCAAAAGGCGGCCGATGCGGGCATGCAGTACGGGCCGGCGTTCAGGCGGCTCAAGACCATTCTGCGTGACCATTGGACGATCCGCGTCGATCTTGATCCGCTGGATGATCTCCCGGATTTCTCCAAGCACATCCATCTGTTGCATCCGCTGAGCGTGGACGCCTGTTTTCACGCGCTTTTTCACGAACTCGAAAATGGCGACTCGATCGGCAAACGCAGCTATCTTCCTATCCGCTTCGGCAAGATATCCCTCCTGCGGGACCACGCCGACATCGCATCAGCCGTCCTGAAGATCGAGGCGAAGACCGACCAGTGGCTTTCGGTATCAGCGACGCTCTTCGATCGCGAAAGCGAAATTGTCGCTAGGCTGGACAACGCGCTGTTTCGTTCGGTCGTTCTCTCCCATAGCGGCGAAGCGTCGCATCTTCTCGGGGTCGAGTTGTGGCCCGACGAGGACGTCGAGATCGGAACGGACTGGCTTCTGGCGCAACTGGCAGCGGACCCCTCTGCGGAGAAGCACGATGGTATCGCACTGCTCGAAGCCCATATGCGATCGCTTGCCTATGACGCCTTGCGACCTCTTTGCGACGCGAAGCTTCGTTTCAATCCCGATGATGCCGTAGCGCGCTTGAAACTTGCCGCACAGGCGTCACGCTATGCGGAAGCGCTGCTGATCGATCTGAGCGCGGCGGGAATCGTCGACGACAGGGGCGACGGTTGGTGGCAATTGCCACGGCGCAGCGGGCTTCCCGACGCTGGACGGATACTTGCGACGTTCGTGGCCGAGTATCCTGCGGCCGCCCCGGAGATGATGCTTGCCACGGGCATGAGCGCCGGACTCGGTGCTTATCTTCAAACCGGCGTGCCGGTCGCCCATCGCAACGCGGTTGTCCGGCAGTTCGCTAATGGATCGCTTCTGCGCCGCGGTGCGGTCGATCGTATCGACGCGATCATCGATGGCCTGATCCGAAAGGCGGCGCCGGCCAAACCGCGCATCGTTCTTGCGGCATCATACGCGGAGGGGCTTTCGAACCTGCTTGTGCCTCTCGCTGCCAAGCACCGGATACGTCTGGCGATCGCCGGCCAGACGTCCGAGAAAGGCCGCATTCAGGCGATGCTCCCCGAAAATTCTTCGGTCGAGTTCATCGACCTGACGGATCCGCTGGCCATCGCGCACGCCAACCGTTTCGATATCGCGCTCATGAATGTGTTCGCGGATGCTGCGGATGTCGAAGCCACTGCAACGCGCTTGGCCGATCTGCTCTCTCCCGCAGGGGCATTGCTGGTGACGCAAACGCTGCCGACGCCCCTGATGGATTTCTATTTCGGCACTGAGGTCGACTGGTTTTCCGGTTCGTTCGCGTCCGGCCTGCCGGTCAGTCCATTGCCGCATCCGGAGGAACTGGTCCGCAGGCTCGCCCGCAGTGGCCTTCGCGGTGTTCTGAGATTGACCGACGACTTGTCCCAGGGGCAGGTCATACTGGCGCGCGGGCGCAAGGAGGCCACAGAGCCTTCGCCGGCGACGGCACGGGTACTGCATGAGGACAGCGATACTGCATCGACGTTGATCGATTCCCTGGAGCGCCTCGGCGATGGTGTGCCTTTCCCTGCGATGGATACGATATGTCTCCTCGTTCCCGGCCTCGCGAGCGAGCGCGACGAACTGCAGCAGATGATCGAGCTAGCCATAGAGGCCGTCGCCGAAGGCGATCGTGCCGGGCGGCTTTGGTTCGTCACCCGCGATGCTTTCGGGGCTATTCCGCATCCGGCTAGCGAAGCGATCTGGTCGTGTTGCCGCGTGCTGGCAAACGAACATGCCGACCGGGACATCCGGTTACTCGACTACAGCTCGGATACTGACGAGGTTGAGGTTGCCGCCCGGATCGCCGCTGTTCTAGCTGAACCGGGAATTGAAAAGGAAATTCATGTCGGTCCAGGGGGGCGGTCGGTCGTCAGGGTCGTACCGCTGCCGCAATGCGGTGCGGGAGAGCGGGGGGCCCTGAAGCTGCTGTCACCGAGCGGTAGAGGCATTTCCGATCTGGCCTGGCAACCGGTCGCCCGGGCCGTTCCGGCTGCCGGCGAGATCGAGGTGGAGGTTCAGGCAACGGGGTTGAACTTCCGCGATGTCATGCTTGCCATGGGGCTGCTCTACGACGATGTTCTGCATGGCGGCGCTGCCGGGGCGGTTCTCGGTTTCGAATGCGCTGGCCGGGTCACGGCGGTGGGCGAAGGCGTGAAGGACCTTGCGCCGGGCGATCTGGTGTGCGGGGTAGCTGGCGAGGCGCTTGCCACCCATGTCGTGGCTCCGAGGGCGAACTTCATCACCGTTCCGCAAGGCATGCCGCCGGCGCAGGCCGCGACGATACCCGTTGCCTTCCTCACGGCGTGGTATGGCCTCGTCGAGTTGGCACGGGTCAAGGCCGGCGAAACCGTTCTGATCCACGGTTCGGCGGGCGGCGTAGGGCTGGCGGCACTGCAGATTGCCAAAGCGCGCGGTGCGAAGGTGGTGGCCACGGCATCCGCGGCCGACAAGCAAGCGCTGGTGCGATTGCTGGGCGCCGATCACGTCTATGATTCCCGTTCGCTCGATTTTGACGAGTGCATCAACGATAAGCTGGGCGGTGTCGATATCGTGCTCAACAGCCTCGCGGGCGAGGCGATGCGTGCCAGCCTGAAATGCCTGAAGGCCTTCGGCCGTTTCGTCGAGCTGGGCAAGCGCGACTACATCGCCAATACCGAGATCGGACTGCGCCCGTTCCGCCGCAATCTTTCCTATTTTGGCGTCGACGTCGATCAGCTCTTCGCCAGTCATCCGAAAGTTGCGGCGCGCGGTCTGTCCTATATTCTGAAGGGCTTTCAGGCGGGTAGGTTCTTCCCCATTCCACATACGGTTCATGCCGGCGAATTCGTCGGGGAGGCGATGCGGCTCATGCAGAGCGCAGGACACGTGGGCAAGATTGTCATCCGTCCGCCGGATTTGTCGGGGCAGCCCACGCTTCTTGCCGAAAAAACACCAGCAATCGAAAGGGCATTTTCGCCGGAACGCGGAGTTCAGTTGGTCGTCGGTGGTACAGGCGGTTTCGGTTTTGCAACGGCGCTATGGCTGGCTGAAAAGGGTGCTCGGCACATCGTGCTTGCATCGCGCCGCGGCATACTCGATCCCGCCGCGGCCGGGCAGACAGCGCGTTTCGCAGAACTTGGCACCACTTTGACGGTCTTGCCGGTCGACGTTGCTGACGCTGCACAGGTCACGAAGCTGGTAGAGCACATCGCAGGAACCATCGCGCCGGTGACAGGCGTTTACAATACCGCGGCGGTGC
>JAEWPB010000158.1 GCA_023399465.1 Pseudomonadota bacterium | reverse complement strand
GCCTCCAGCATCATGTCGCGCACGTCCGAGCCGGAGATGCCGGCATTGGCGACTGCCTTCCAGGCGATGATCTCGCAGTCGAACGCATCGATGCTGAAGGAGAGACGGACGACCTCGCCATTCCAGCAGGCAAACTCCAGCCCATCCGAGCACCAGCGTAGGTTCGAGCGCATGACCTTGCCGTCGTGGATGCGGCCCTTGCGAACTGCCGTATGCTTCTCCAGCAGCATCGCGTGGTTGCCCATGATGCGATGAACCCGCTTAGCATTGACAGCAGGCTCGTCGGCGGCTCGCCTTTCGCGATTGAGAAGCGCGGCGATCCGCCGATAGCCAGTAACCGCTGTGCCACTCCCACCTCGGGCCGATTTGGGCGCGAAATTCCAAGTGTCATCAGCCAGCATCGTCCAGAAAGCGGTGCGGCATGAACGAAAAGTTTTCATCTGCCCGCTACCAGAGATAGGTATCGTTCAGCTCGGAGGTGGAATCTATGCCTACTTGGATAGCAGTTCTCGTAGCCATTAGCCTTGTCACGAGTTGGGGGCCGTTCTTGTATGCGCGGAAGCTTGCCCGCGAAGATGAAAAAACAGTTGGCGCGAAACCACTATGGTTCGGAGGAGCCCTGAATTACCATCTGGTCACAAGCGTTTTGAAAGAGCATTCCCAAGAGGGAAATCGCTGGGCTCGTCGGGCATACTGGGTTTATTGTCTTGGATCGGCAATTGGCCCAGGTCTGATTGCCGCTCTTTTTGCTCAACAGTTCTGGTCACGCTGACTTCCATTGAGGATGCCAGTAGTTCCTTTGCTTGTGGCCATTGACGATGGCGGAGAGCATGGCGGTCATGTAGTCCTGCGGGTCGACAGCATTGAGTTTGCAGGTCTCAATCAGTGACGCGATGGTCGCCCAACTCTCGGCGCCGCGTCATGCCCGGCAAAGAGCGCATTCTTGTGATTGAGGGCTATCGGCCGAATGATCCGCTCGACACTGTTGTTATCGATCTCGATGCAGCCGTCGATCAGGAAGAGCATCAGGCCATCCCAGTATTTGGCTATATAGGCCAAGGCTTGGCCGAGTGGAGACTTAGTTGCCACGCGAGCACGGTGATGGACAAACCTACATGTCGGCGACGAGTGGCGCTGACCACTCCTGCCGTCCAGGGCACGGGAAGATGGCAGATGGCAGATGGGCTCAGCTTCATCATTGGCGACCTGATGCCGAAAGGTGATGCCCGAGGCGTTCTTCGCAGCGCCGAAGACCGAGCGGGCCGCCGCTTTCCTCAGTCAGATCATGCACTGAGCGCAGTTGGCTCAGCCGTTCGAACCGCGACCTGCTGGACGAACAAGCGACTGAAGTGTGCTGACGTGCGATTGCAGTCATCGCTTCCTACCTGCCCAGCAGAAATCGCGCGTTCTTCAGCGTCTCATCGAAACGTATTCGATGTTTCCCTTGACCGATCTTGTTGCGATATTCGGCGATGGGAACTTTGACAATGCCTTCGGCGTAAGGCGGTATCTTTCCGCGAGGGACCTCGAACGACATAACAAGTTGGTCGTCGCATAGCAGTGTGAAGATGTCTTCGCCCTGTTCGGGTACCTCATTTAGGACATGAAAGACGGAGCCACCTATACCGAGCGATTGAACAAGTTCTAGAAGAGCAGCGTCTCGTTCGAATTTAGCGGGCTGAAGCTCTCTATATCCTTCAAAACGATTTGTGAGGCGGGAGGGCATGAGGACGTCCGGTTTAGTCGGCAGTCTCTCAGTAACCCGTGGCAAGCAGTCCTGCAATCACCGGCGTTAGCGCAATCTTGCCATAGGCGTTCGTGCTCGCCGTGCGCCAAGACGTCGAGAATCGGATCCGCCGCGTTCTCTCGAGGTCAGGAACCGCAAGAGAACGCCAGCAAACAATCCGCGTATCAGCTATTATATTTGTCGTGATACGACTGCATCATGGAGATGTAGTCGGCGATGTATTTTGCGTCATGCCAGACACCGAACAGGAAGCTCGAGCGCCGGCGCGTCTGGAACGGCAAGCCCAGGAAATAGATGCCAGGCTCCTTGGACACGCCGGATTCGTGGATCGGGTTGCCGTCCTCATCGAAGATATCCAGCTCAAGCCAGCTATAGTCGCGCCTGAAGCCCGAAGCCCAGATGATCGACGTGATGCCGGCTTCGGCCAGATCAAGCTCGCGGATAGGGTTCTTTTCGTATTCGGTGGCGGGCAGCAGGTTGCGCGCGTCCGGGTACTCAGGCAGGTCGAGCCCGTTATACTCGACATACCTGTCGATCAGGTCGAGCGTATTGAGGTAGCTCTGGTTGCCTTCCTCGATGTTCCGGGCGAGGTCGTCCGCGAAGGTGAGCTTTCCATCGCTATAACCGTCCGTACGGCCAACAAGAACCGCCCCCTTCGAGGCCAGCAGACGGTAGTCGATCGGCATCTTGGTATGGACGCCGCTGATGGCGAGAGCAATGTTCTGGACATTCTTGTCACGATTGACCGTATCCCAGCGGCCCAGCACGCCGGTCCAGTAGGCGCCTTCGCGGTCGCGATAGTAGCGCGGCGGGCGGATGTGACGGCCGAGCGACAGATAGACCTTACGGCCGGTATCGACCAGTTCTTCAGCGATCTGGCCACCCGACGCGCCCGCGCCAACAACGAGCACTCCACCTTCGGGCAGTTGGCCGGGGTTCTTGTAGGCAACCGAATGCATCTGCACAACGCCGGCCGTCTCCGGCACGATCTCGGGGGTAACCGGAACCTGGAACGGGCCGGTCGCCGCAATCACGTTGATGGCTTCGAAATCGCCCGCAGTCGTGGAGACGAGAAAGCCCTGCTTCCGGGGCAGCTTCTTGACCGACTGCACGGTAACCCCGGTGCGTACCGGTGCGTTGATCTTCTCGGCAACGGTCGCGAGATAGTCGACCAGCTTGTCCTTGGGCGTGAAGGTGTTCTGGTCGATATCGGGGATCCGCATGGTCGGCAGCCGGTCGTGCCATGCCGGACCGTTGGCGCGCAGCGAGTCCCATCGCTGTGAACGCCAGTTCTCGGCAATGCGTCCTTTTTCGAGGACGACGTGGCTGATATTGGCATTGCTCAGATGCTCGCTCATCGACAGGCCAGCCTGGCCCGCGCCCACGATTACCGTATTAACCTTTTCCATTGTCTCTCATACCTTTCCTGAGGGGGAAGCCCCCAAACCTTGATGTCAGTCGCCTGGAAAAAAGCGCGCAAGGATACGCGTGCCTGCCGCGCCTTCAGCGGATGCGGCAGGCAAGAACCAGTGCTTGTAAGTTGAGCGTCAGATCAGATCGGCACTTTCATAGAGATCCCGAACTGATAGATTTTTTCTCCATCACACATCCAGATGAAAACCGGACTACACTTGCCGGACTTGTGCTAGAAACCCGCGACGGGACCGCCGGCGAGGCGACGCTGCTTCATAACCGGCATGTTTTTCCGAATTGCGTGGAGGTTCTCCATATCCAGCCTGGCCGAGATGATTTCAGCGCCCTGCCCCGCGCGCGCCAAGACCTTCCCCCAGGCGTCGACGACGACGGAATGGCCGTAGCAGGACTTTTCCTGACCATCGACAACCACGGTGCCGCCAAGGCCGCAGGCAACGAAATGGCACTGCGTTTCAGCGGCGCGCGCACGCGCAAAAAGCTCCCAGTGCGCCTCACCGGTGACCATGGTGTAGGCGGCCGGCAGCGTGATGATCTCGGCGCCCTTGAGCCGTAGTGCGCGGAAGAGTTCCGGGAAACGGCTGTCAAAGCAGATGGCCGTGCCGAAGGTCACGCCCTCGAACTCCCAGGTAACAATTTCCTCGCCCGGCTTGATATAGTCGGATTCGCGGAAGGCGCCGCTGCCGAGGTCGTCCATGTCAAACAGATGGATTTTCCGGTATGCGGCGATCTCCTCGCCCTGGCGGTCAAAGACGACCGACACGTTCTCGACCCGCTCTTCGCCGGGAACCCTGGCAAGAATCGTGCCCGCCTGCAGCCCGACTTTGTGGCGCGCGGCAAAGGCCTGCGCCATGAGGAAAGCGGGCGTTTCGCGCAGAGGCTGGGCAAGCTCGACCGCGCGCTTCTGGTCGAGGCCGTAATAGCTGAAATACTCCGGGAGAATGAGGAAGTCCGGCCGTTCCGCCGCCTGCATTGCCGTTTCCATCGCCGCTTCCGCTGCGGGCACGGTCACGTCCGGCGACAGACCCATCAACGTTTGAACTGCTGCGATTCTCATTGTCTCGCCTCCTCGGATGAGAGAATTTCCAGTGAGTTGGTTGCGCGTCCACCGGCGTCCGGATCCAGGACACGTTCGACGAAGTGGGCCAATTGCGGCTCATAGCCCTCCCAGAGGCGGCGCAATTCATCGAGAGGCGCCGCCCCGCGATCGACGCGAAGGTCAACCGAGCAAAAATCCGGGTGTTCGGCGACCTTGAGCGCCGCCGAGCACAAGGGGAAGATTTCGCCGCCGGCTTCGAGGGCAGCATCGAGCGCTGCCAGCAGCCTCTCGGCGATCGGCCTGCCACTTGTTGCAAGCGCTGCCGCAACCATTGCCGCCGGAACCTGCTCGTTCCTCAGGATGTTGCCGACGGCCACGATCCCAGGACCGGACGCGTTCGCATAGAGCGGTTCCTGATTGGAGCCCTGCCGCAATGCCGTCGCGCCATTGCGATCGACGATTGCAAGTTCGCGCCACTCAATGCCGGGCGCAGTCGCAATCTGGTCGAGCGTTTGCTCGGCGGAAAGTCCGTTTCGCAGGTGGCGCAGCGCCATCGGGCCCAGACGTGGGTCGGTACGGTGCTGGGTAATGACTGCGCCGGCGTCATGATTGACGAACAGGCAACGTGCGCCCATGGCCACCGAGGAGGCGGCGCCGGCAATGCCGAATTGTCCCGTTTGCGGGCAGCGAAGAGCTAAGGAGAAAGTCATCAGTTCAGCCTCAACATGGCTCGGGCGGGAGAGAACGGTGAGAGATCAAAAGTTGGTTTGCCTGTCAGCAGCTCCGACACGAACTTGCCTGTGATGCCGCCGAGCGTCAGGCCGAGATGGCCGTGGCCGCAGGCATAGACGATGCGCGGATCCTTGGGTGAATGGCCGATGAAGGGCAGGCTGTCCGGCGTCGAGGGGCGGTAACCCATCCATGTATCCTGACGCTCGCCGAGCGCCGGCACCATCTGCCTGGCTTTCTTCTCCAGCACATCGATACGCGACTGGCGCCCAGGCTTGTCGAGCCCGCCCAGGTCCACCGTACCCGCCGCGCGAATCTGATGCGACAGCGGGGTGAGGAAGAACCCGTCCGAAGGATACATGACGGGGTGCGTCAGAAGCGTCTCGTCGGGCGCGAAAGCGACGTGGTAACCGCGCTCGGTATTCATGTTCAGGCTGTCACCCACCTGCCTCGACAGGCCACGCGACCAGGCACCAGCCGAAATGACGAGGCGGTCCGCCGCGATGAGCTGGCCGTCCGCATGGACCCGCACGCCATCGGCCCCGCTTTCGATCCGCTCCGCCTTGGCTTTAACGAAACGGCCACCGCGTTTCTGGATCGCCTCGGCGAGCCCCCGGCAATAGCCCTCGGGATTGTCAATGACAAAGCAGCCGGGGAACATCGTTCCGCCGATATAACCCGGAGCGAGGTTAGGCTCCATGGCCGCTATCTCGTCACGCGACAGGTACTGGGCTTCGATCCCCTCGGCGCGTCGACGCTCGTTGGACTTCTTGGCGCTGCGGGCTTCTTCCTCGGTGCGATACAGGTGAATGGAACCCTTGCCGCAGCTAAGTTGTATGCCGCTTACCTCTTCCATCAGCGGCGCATGGCCCTCTTCCAGCACGCGCATAAGCGAGCCGAGAGCCGAAATGGTCCCGTCCTGCCGGCTACTCAGTGAAGCGGCAAGGAAGGCTGCGAGCCATGGGGCGAGATCGAGAAGGTCACGCCAGTAGAGCGTTAGCGGCCCGTCGCGACGCAACAACATTCCCGGCACCTTCCAGAGGATGCCCGGAGCGGCAGTGGGAAAAATTCCCGATGGCGCGATCGTTGCCGCGTTGCCGAATGAGGCCGCATTGCGGAACGAAATGCCCGGCAAGGGTGGTGCAGGGTCAATGACGACCACATCCATCCCCTTCTTTTGCAGCCAGAGCGCCGTGGAAAGGCCCACGACGCCGGCGCCAATCACTGCAACGGAAAGCTTGCCGCTGTTGGTGGTCTGCATTTGAGGCGGGCCCCTCAGATCGCCGCGGTTACGATGATCTCCACATCGTAGCCCTGAGCCGCAGGCGGTACGACACCGGCAGCGCGGGACGGCTGATTTTCCGGATCGACCCACTCTTCCCATACTTCGTTCATCGCGTCGAAATGCTTCTGGTCGGAAATCCAGACGGTGGCGCGCAGGATGTTGGATTTGTCGGTTCCGGCTTCCTTGAGCCAGCGGTCAACCTTTTGCAGCGCGACGCGGGTCTGGTCCTGGATGGATTCACCCTGATTGCCGCACATGCCCGCCACATAGGCGATGCCATTGTGGATGGAGACCATCGAGGTGCGCTTCAGTCGTTCAATACGGGTTACATCAGCCATGCTATTTCACCAATTTTCCGGCCGCCTGGGCCATTCGATTTAAGGAAGGAATTTGTCCGTGAAGGCCTGAGGCTAGAGCCTCAGGCTCTTCTGGAAACCCATGAGCTTTTCAAGGAGCGCGACTGCAATCACCGAAAGCACGATCAGTGCCGTTGCCATGGCTGCAACCGTCGGATCGTCGAAGTCCTTGATGTACTGATACGCCGCGACTGGCAGCACCTTCGTGCTGTCATTGGTCAGGAACACGGCGATCGAAAAGTTGTCGAGCGCCTCAACGAAGATGAACACCGATGCGGCAAGGATGCCCGACTTCAACTGTGGAAGCACAATGACAAAGAAGGTGCGAACCGGTCCCGCTCCAAGGCTGCGCGCCGCCTCCTCGATCCGCGGATCAAGACCAAGCAGGTTGGCTGCGAGTGCCCGTATTGCAAAAGGCAGTGCGAAGACCAGCATGCCGAGGCAGAGCGCAAACAGACCAATACGTATCCCGCCCGCCGAAAGCAGCGAGAGCAGGGAAACACCCGTCACGACGCCGGGGATGATCAGCGGCGACAGGATGATCTGCTGGATCAGCCCCTTGCCCCTGAACTCGGACCTCACCAGCGCGTAGCTGGCCGGAATACCGATCAGCAGGCTGAGCGGCGTTACGATAAGGGCCATCGTGAACGAGTTCTTCGCTGCGTCCATGAACATGGGCGAGGTATAGAAGTTCTTGTGCCATTCGAGGGAGAAGCCGGTCGGCGGCCACTGGAAGTAGCGCATCGGGCTGAATGAATGGAGCACGACGAACACGACCGGCAATAACAGGAAGATGACCGCAATTGTCGCCAGGGTACCGGCGATGATGCCATACTTCGCTTCGAGATCACGGCTAAACATCACGAAACGGCCTTCTTGATTTTCTTGGCTACGACGTTGAACAGCCAGATCGAAGCGAACGCGCTGACCAGGAATACGACGGCGGTCGCCGAGGCATAAGGAACGTCGTATTCGGTGAACATGCGGTCGAAGATCTGATTGGCGATCATGCGGACTTTTCCGCCGCCCAGAACCAGCGGGAAGAGGAACGAGGCCAGCGCAATCGAATAGACGAGCACCAACGTGACCATGAGCCCCGGCAACAGGATCGGCATGGTAATGCGCCAGAATGTCGTCGTGCGGCTGGCGCCGAGGCTGCGCGCTGCTTCCTCCACCGAAACGTTGAGGTTCTGGACCACGCCGATGAGGGTGAAGACGGAGAAGGGCAGCAGGTAGTGGGCGATTGCGATGCCGACGCCGGACCAGTTGTAGAGGAACCGGATCGGCCTATCGATGATGCCAAGCCCAATCAGGCTGAGGTTGATCAGCCCCCTGTTTCCGAGAAGGATCAGCCAGGAATATGCTCGGGTGACGCCACCTGACAGGAAGGTGACGGCGATGGCGAGCATGATCAGGGTGCCGATCCACGGCCGCCTGGACCGCACAATCGCCATGGCCATCGGAATGGAAATGGCAACGGTGATCACCGAGATCACAAAGGAGGCCGCGAGCGTGCTTATCAGCACCGACTGGTTCGCCCCGGAGAACAAGACCCGCCGGTAATTGTCGAGTGTGAACTCCCCGGCGAACTGCGATCCCGGAGGACCCTTTACGAAAAAGCTTGAGAGACCGAAGTAGCTGTACGCGGCAACGATGAAGAGGCCGATGATCAGCGCGGGCGCGATCAGATACTTGGTGCGATCGTTGGTCGACTGCATCATGCACTCAACACAATTGTCTGTGCCGGATCGAGGATCAGCCTAACTGACTGCCCGACGGCGTATCTGTCGCGGGTGTTGTTGCGCGAAGCATTGGCCTCGATCAGGAGGCCGTCGACCTCGATGCGATAGACGACGCGCTCGCCAAGTTCATGCATGTTCTTGACGGTTCCCGCGATCCCTTCCCGCCGATCATCGGCGCCGACCACTTCGACATGAGAAGGACGGATCGAAATCTTGCAGTTCGCGCCTACGGTTTGGCCTTCGGCATGATCGACAACAATCAGCTGTCCGCCCAGCGACAGGGTGGCCTCCGTGCCGTTGGTGGCGACGACCTTTGCATCGAAGATATTGGGCACGCCGAGGAAACGGGCGACGAATTCGCTCTTGGGCCGATCATAGAGCGCGATCGGAGAATCAAGCTGCTCGATGCGCCCGTGGTTCATGACGGCGATATAGTCAGAGAGGTAGAGAGCTTCTTCCTGATCGTGCGTCACTAGGATGGATGTAATGCCGAGCTTTTGCTGAAGCTCGCGCAGCTCGAACTGCAGTCCTTCGCGAAGGTGCCGGTCGAGCGCGCCAAGCGGCTCATCGAGAAGCAGGAGCTTGGGCCTGATGACCACGGCGCGCGCAAGGGCGACGCGCTGCTGTTGGCCGCCGGACAATTGGCTGGGATAGCGGTCGGCGAGGTGCGTGAGCTGGACCATCGCGAGCGCCTCGCGCACGCGGGTCGCCTGCTCTTCCTTTGGTACGCCACGCATCTTGAGGCCAAACGCGACGTTCGTCTCGACGGTCATATGCGGGAACAGGGCATAGTTCTGGAAAACCATGCCGATGTCGCGAAAGTTCGGCTCAACCTTGCCAATGTCCTTGCCATCGACCAGGATTTCACCGGACGTAACATTGAGAAAGCCTGCGATCATTCGCAGAACGGTCGTCTTGCCGCAACCGGATGGCCCAAGGAGGGTCAAGAGCGATCCGCTCGGTACGTCCAGATCCAGATCGCGGATGGCATCGTACGCGCCGTACCGCTTGGTCAGGTTCCTGAGTTGCAAAGTACTGCTCTGCAGATGTTTCATGGTCACCATTCGATCAGAGAACAATTAGGCCGTGCTCGCGCGGCCGGCCGCCCGAACATTCGACTGAATTTGAATTTTGGGGTGTTAGCGAGCTACGAGGTGTATCTGGCTAGCCGGATCGCCTGTATCCGGATTGGCATGTGCCAAGCGTGGCACATGCCGTCGCGGGTTACGCACTGTGATTCATGTTTCATCCGTTGGTTCGTTGAAACCGCGAATCAGGTGCGCTCTCATCAATTTCTCAGCTCCGTCCGCGTCCCGCGCCTTGATTGCCTCCAGAAGCTTGACGTGATCTTGGATCACTTCCTCCGACTGCGCCCGGCTGAGCGCTGCAAGATTCGCTTCACTCATGAAAAAGCCGGCGTAGTTGTCGATGGCGGATTGGAGTTCGGAAACCCCGCATGCACGGTAGATCCTCCAATGAAATACATTGTTGTTGCGCACGCGCTCGGTACGTGCCTCCACCGGCAGCGTCAGCGCCAGTTCGATCGAGGCTTCCAGGACCTTGAAATCTTCCTCGTTGAGGTGGGGCACCGCGAGCCTCGTGGCGTAACCCTCAAGCGCAATCCGGATCGCGCGGATACCCTTGAGCGCTGACTTGACATCCGCGACGACGACGCCGGAAGACGTCCGCTCAAGCAGCCTGTTGGAGATAAGGCGCGTAAAGGCTTCGCGCAGGGGCGTACGACTGACCCCGAGCCGCTGAGCCACCTCAACTTCGCGCAGACGCTGCCCCGCCTGGATCTTTCCATCCAAAATAAGCGACCGCAACAGTTCATAGACCGCATCTGCAGAGCTTACTGCAGCCAGCCGGCGTCCAGCCAGATCGTCAATTCCGTCGGCATCCATGATTTCTCGCTCCCATCCGTTCATTAACGTGCCATGGTTTATGCCGTGATCAAAAGCTGGCCGCCAGTCTCCAGACAGCCGGATCGCGTCTTATTCCTTGTTCCGAACCTTCCCGCCCCGGGAGAGTTCAGCAATCAGCGTCGAAAACACCGCGCCGCGCCCCACCAGACTGTCAATGACGATCGTTTCATCGCGCGAGCAGATGTCATTGCAGATCGGACCAAGGCCATCGATCGTCGGCACACCAAGCGCGCCGCAGAAGCTTGCGTCGGAGCCGCCCGAGACATTGGTGAGTTCAAAGCAGGGCGCGCCGATTTCCGCGGAAGCCCTGGCAACGATCTCGTAAAGCTCCTTCGTCTCGGGTGTCCGGGCCCAGGCCGGCCGCGTCCAGCCACCAGACAGAACCACCGGAACCCGGTCGGTCGAAACCTCGGCAATCAGACGCTCCACTTCCTTCTGCAGCTTTTCAGCTTCCTCAGGCGTGCGAGCGCGCATATCAACGTGGAGCTTGGCGTGGCCCGGTATGACCTGCCGCGCATCGCCACCCTGGAACACGCCGACATTGACGATAGTGCCCTTTTCGAGATCCGTCAGCGCCTCGATCTGCGGCACGAGGATGGCGAGTGGACGAACCGCGGAAGCGCCCTTGACATAGTTGGCTGCCGCGTGCGCGGTCTGCCCGGTGGCCTCAATGAAGAAGGCACCAACCGCACCGCGGGAGGTGAAATAACCACCGCCGGGGCGACCGGGTTCAAGGGTCAGGACCCAATCGGAGGTCTTTGCGTGCTCCTCGATCCAGCCGCGCGAGAGCGGGCTCCCGAGTTCTTCATCGCTGACGACAAGGAACTTGATCTCTTCAAACTCAGCGGCGCCCGCCTTAGAAGCAACCTCAATGGCATTGAGGGCCAACACAAGTCCGCCTCGCATGTCACCAACGCCGGGGCCGGTTGCAAGCTCGCCCCTGATCTCGAAAGGCCAATTCTCGAGAGTGCCGCGCGGCCAAACGGTATCGGCATGGCCGAGAATCATCAGCCGGCCCTTGCCATTCCCCTTGCGTACAGCCACCAGGCGATCTCCGCGCTCGGGCACCTGCTCATAATGCAGTTCAAAGCCAAGCGTCTGCAACCGTTCGCCAATCCACTGCGATGTGCGAGTCACACCTTCGACGTCATAGGACCCCGCCTCGATTGAAACGAGCTCAGCAATGTCTGCGAGCATTGTATCACGTCGATCGGCAAAAACGTTGCGAAACTCAGTAGCCAGGTTCACGGGCGCCTCCAGATTTGTATACAGGCATACAAGCATACGTGCGCGCATGTTGCAACCAAAAAAGTGCCGCGTCCAAGCTTGAGGTAAACTGCTACTCGACGCGCGGGTAATCCAGAGATCACCCCCTCGCTGCCTCTTCATTCAGAAGCGAGAGCGGACGGAGGCCGTTTGCCTGCAAGCGGCGGCCCAGTTCCAGTAACGCGAAGTCAGCGTGGATGGGGGCCATGATCTGCATGCCGATCGGGCAACCGCGGGAATCGCGACTTGCAGACAGTGCAAGCGCCGGCAGGCCGGTAAGATTGGCAGCCGCGGTGTATTCCAGTGGATTGCCGATGCTCCTGTTTGGTGCGCCAAGCGCATTGTCAAGCAGGGGCGGAATGGCTGCATGAACCGGCAAGGCCAAGCAGTCGATCTCTTCGAACAGCTTTGCCCACAGCATGGTAATCTCGGCCTGTCGCTTCAAGGCGTCGGCATAGTCCTCATCCGACAGACGCAAACCCTTTTCGACCAATGCAGCGAGCGCCTGACCATAGTCTTGGCACTTCGCGGGATAGGTGGCGGCATGGCCAAGCGCCGTCTCTTTGGCGCAGATCCGGTCCCACGTCTCGTACAGATAGGGGATGTCAGGCAGGTCGCAGGCAATGAGGTCGAGGCCCATACGCGCGGCTGTATCGAGCAAGTAGCGATAGGTTGTCCGAACCTCGGGGTCGAGCCCATCCTTGAGCAGGATCGGAAGGTAGCCGAAGCGGCGCAAAGTTTCCTCGCCCGCTTGTGGAGTATGGTCACCGGCCGTCATCGCTTTCAGTAGCAGAGCGCAGCCTTCAGCATTGGATGCCATTGGACCGATATGGTCGAGACTGGGGGCCATGGCGCAAATGCCAACGGTGCTGACAAGGCCGCGGCTGGGCTTGAGCCCTGTTATCCCGCAATAGGCTGAAGGGAAGCGGATTGACCCGCCAGTGTCGCTGCCCACGGCTGCGGCTGCGAGGCCGGCAGCGACCGCAACGCCCGAGCCCGACGAGGATGAACCAACGCGAAACGACGAACCCCACGGGTTGGCCGGAACTGGCATTTTCGGGTGGTGGGCGGAACAGGCACCCTCGGCCATTGCCAATTTACCGAGGATGACCGCGCCCGCCGCCAGAAGATTGCTTACGATGGCTGCATTGCGGCCGGTGTTGCGATCGCGAAAAATCGCCATGCCGTTGGAGGTCGGTGCGAAATCGGTTTCGCATAGATCCTTGAGCGCAATAGGTACGCCGTGCAGGACCCCAAGGGTCCTGCGCTCAGCCAATGCCCGATCGGCTTCGCCTGCTTGCGCGAGGGCTGTTTCAGCAGTGACGGTGATGTAGGCCTGAAGCGACGGGTTCAACCGCGCAATCCGCTCAAGATAATGTTGTGTAAGCGCGACCGAGCTGACCTCACCTTTTGTGAGCGCTTTTGCGATCTGAGGCAGCGGTTGGGCTATGAGTTCGGGAAGCCTGATGGCAGCAGCGATTGGGGTGGACAAGGTCATGGCCTCGCAAGGGGTCGGCCAGCGAGGCGAGCCAGACGGACTGGCGCCACTGCTGTGATTTGAAGCGCTGTCGGAAACAAGATCAGGTGGCTTTCACCACCTGATCGATCTCAAATCCCGCAAAGCGGTGTAGGTGTGTCTAGGGTTAGTGGGTCGCGATTTCGTCGAAGCGGACGGACCAGTCGCTGATGTTCTTCAGGACGACAGCGCCATCCATCACGATGCCGTCACCCTCGGCCGGCAGGGCAGCTGCGAGCTCTGGCGGCAGCGTAACGTTCCGGTTGACCGGGGCCATGTTCACCCGAGCCAGCATCTCTTCCTGTGCAGGTTTCGAGATGATGAAGTCGATAAACTTGGCTGCCTCTTCCTGATGCGCTCCGTTGGTCATCATCATGACATCGAAATACATCGGGGCCGGACGCGGAGCGATCATCTTCATGTTGAGGCCCTCGCCAGCAACCGCCTTCATGTGCGAACTCTGGCCGATGAGGATGCTTCCCTCCCCCTGAACGATGGACTGGCGAGCCTGGGAGTCCGAGGTGTAGTAGAGCGAGACATTCTCATTGAGGCGCTTGAGAGCCTCAAATCCGGGATCGAAGTTCTCCGAGGTGCCGCCATTGATGGTGTTGGCGACCGTCAACAGCGAGCCGGAGTAGATCGACATGGCCGGGGCAATGATCTTGCCCTTGTATTCGGGCTTCCAGAGGTCTTCCCAGGAGGTCGGCGGGACATCGATGGCATCCGCGTCATAGACGATGCCCATCGGATAGTAATAGATGCCGACCCAATCCTCGGAAATCGCGCCTTCGATCAACTGGTCGCGGTTGCCGAGCTTGTCCTGCGGGATCTTGACGAACAGCTTCTGATCCTGCGCCGCCTCGCTTGCGATCGTGTTCGTTGCAAACCACACATCGACGGACGGATTGTCGCGTTCGACCTGGAGCTTGACCAGCCCCTCTCCCGAAGACGACTGGGTGACGGCATTGACCTTGATACCCGTTTCAGCCTCGAACTGCTGAGAAATCGCCTTCACGCCGTTTTCCCACGTCGAGCCCCAGATCTGAACGGTGATCTCCTTGGCCTGTGCAAATGCCGGGCTGGCTGCAAGCAAGACGCCGCACGACAGAAGCATTGACTTAATATTCACGGTAGTTCCCCTTTGCTTTTGGAAAGATTGTTATCTTGCAATCAACGCATCTTGGTGTGCGCGACTGCCGTCCGTGGACGTGAACTGTTGATTTGCCGATATTCTCCAGCGCCGAATTGGCACTTTCCGGAGCGCGAAGGCCTGGCGATCATGACATGCATGCCTTGCAACAAGACCGGATGGGCTTGGCCACGGCGTTTGTACGAGCGCCTGCCCCGCGGAAAGTCGCAGCAGGCATCACCCTTGCCACATAAGAACCTACTTTCAGTTCCAGCCAACTCAGCAACGCTGGCCGGCACGAGGCCCTGCGCCCTTCCAGCCTGGCTTTTAATTCTGCGGCAAGAGTCAACGTCACGCTCCCAAACCCTGTGCTCAGGAATACTTGCATACAGAAATGCCAGATGCAACCGTGTATTTGACGAAGGTGTGGACTGTCGAAGATGGTGTGGAGGCCTGCGGCGTACCGGCGGCGCAGCTCAAATATTGGCGCGACGACACCATTCACGGCGAAGGCAAACGCCCGCGCGCCTCAACGATAGAAGCGATTGGTCGTGACGGAGGTTCCCACCATGCGGGGGATCAATGATGTCGCCGGACAGGCACGCCAGAACCTCGCAGCATCCGTCAAGAACGAACCCGACGAGCGCCAGCGTGCTGCAGGAGGAACTGAAGACCGTGGAACGCGAGCAGCGCCAGATCATCGAGCAGATCAGCGACCGCGCGGCCGAGGGCCGCCCTCGTCTGGCTGCTCACGACGATATGCTCGATAAACTCGAGGAGCGTCGTGCCGCGATACAGGCGCGGCTGAACCACGCGCCGGCAGAGGAGGATTTCGGGGAGAAGATCAGGAAGTTGAAGGCGGAAGTCAGCCCCGAGGCCGTCGAGCTGGTCATCAACTCCGCCTGCTATTACATGCGCGTACTCGTTGATGTCGAAACGAAGCAACCCCTCATCAACATCGTGCGCGAATTAATCCAGAAGGTCGTCATCGGCAAGCCCTTGGGCCATTAGCCGGCCTCCCTGGAAGGGCACGGTCGTAATGCCTCGATCCTTGCCGCCATGGAAGCCATATTCCGCCCTGTTCCGTTGTCTCCGGGCAACAAATGCGCATAAGGCGATCGCGCCGCCTAAAACGGCAAAAGCCTCCCTTGCGGGAAGCCTTGTGTCTTGTATTGGTTCTTTGGTTTGGTTGCGGGGGCAGGATTTGAACCTGCGGCCTTCAGGTTATGAGCCTGACGAGCTACCGGGCTGCTCCACCCCGCGTTATGGCTTGCCCGGGCTTGGCCCGGCGTGGACCTTTGGTCCGATGTTTG
>JAEWPB010000139.1 GCA_023399465.1 Pseudomonadota bacterium | reverse complement strand
GGATAAGGGTATAGCTGCCCGGAAGGCCGCGGATATAGATATCCTTTTCGTTGGCGACACCGGTTACAGAGACGCCCTGGACATCGCGCAGTGCATCGGTCAGATCGCGGAACTTGCCAAGTTCGAGCTGTTCGCGGCTGATCACGGTAATGCTGGCGGGTGCATCGGTGACGTTTTGCTCGAAGCCCGAGGCGGTGACGACGATCTGCTTCAGAGCGGTCGGTTCTTCTTCCTGGGCGAGCGCCGTTGCGGGCAGCCCGAGCGCTGTGCCGGCCATTGCCCATGCGAGATAATTCTGCGATAGCGCCCGCTTGCGCCGGACCATAGCCACTGCGCGACCGGCTTCCCCGTAACTTGCCATTTTACCCTCTATTCAAAACCGCGTTTTTGCGGCAAACAAACTTGAGAAACTGGGTCCACTTAGTTAGGAGTAGCGTGGGGGGCAACGGACTTGTTTTAGAATCGTTCCAAATTCGAATTGACGAAACTTGGGGCGTCGAGAATGCGATTGGTGAAATGGGAAATAGCGAGAAAGTGCCAGGTTCGTCCGGCGGCAGCAGGCCGGGAGATCTTCGGCTACTGATGGCGCTGGATGTGCTGATGCGCGAAGGCAGTGTCGCGCGGGCGGCGCAAAGCATGGGGCTGCAAAGCCCGGCAGTCAGCCGAATGCTCGGCCAGCTGCGCGAGATATACGGTGATCCACTGTTTCTTCGGACGGGCAAGGGTCTACGGCCGACGCCACTGGCGGAAAGCCTGCGCCTGCGCCTGCGGGCGTTGTCGGCGGAAGCGGAAAACCTCCTGGCTCCGCAGTCGTCCCAGGCGGCTGTTCACGGCGAAAGCCCTGGCGAAGGTGCGAGCGGCTGGGAACAGCCCGCGCTGATCGAAGCGCCGCCGCTAGCGGCACAGCAGGGAGAACTCGAGGGCGCGCCGTCGACGGCGGCAGTCGCCCGCAAGCTCGCCCGAATCGGTCACAACGCCGGTCCGCAACGCCGGCTTGCGAGATATATCGCCACCACATGCGCCGGGCCCGGGCGAAGCCGGCCGCTGACGATCGATGAAGCCAGGGACGCTCTTGCCATCGTGCTCGATGGCGAGGCCGATCCGGTCCAGATCGGCGCGCTGCTGTCGACCGTGCAGTATCGGGGCGCGACGGCGACAGAGCTGGCCGGTTTTGCCATGGCCGCACGGGCCCACATCGGCGCTCCCGAACCTGACGGCGTCCATGTCGATCTCGACTGGCCGGCCTACATGTCGCCGAAGCGCCGGAGCGCCCCGTGGTTCATCCACGCCGCGCGGCTCGTTGCGCTGGCCGGTTATCGTGTGCTGCTGCACGGCCATTTCGGCGTGGGAACCGAGGCCGGAAAGCTGGAACTGGCCGCCGAGCTTTCCGGCATTCCGGTATGCCGGTCGCTGTCGGAAGCAAAGGCCGACATCTGGAAATCGGGGATTGCCTACCTGCCTGTCGGCGCTTTCGCACCGCAACTGCAGCTGCTTCTGGCGCTTTACCCGTTGATGGAGATGCGGCTTCCGATCAATGCGATTACCAATCTCGTCAATCCGCTCGGGGCAAGGGCCTGCGTTCTGGGCGCTGCGCGTGCGTCGAGCCAGGATCTGCAGCGCGACGCGGTTCGGCTGCTTGGAATGCAAAACCTCGCGATCATGGGCAATACCAGCGATATCGCACAGTTCACTCCGTTCCGGTCGACGACAATCCACCGCATGGTCGATGGCGAAGCGGTCGATGACTTCATTCCGATGCGGCCGACGCCTCCGCGCCTGCCGCCGACGGGAATGAATGCCCGCGAATACTGGCATGCGGTATGGCGCGGCGCTGCCCGCGACGAAACCGCGGAGACGATCGTGATCACCACCGCGGCCGTTGCCTTGATGGTGTTGCGGGATGCAGATGCCGGCAACTTCGAGGCTGCGTGCGCGCGTGCGGCGGCACTCTGGGCGGAGAGACCGAGGGGAGGCGCCATGGAGTCGAGCTAGCCCCTCCCGGCCGCTGCCATACTATCATCCTAGTAACGCCGAAATGGCTATGAAGAAATTACTTCCTATGACCTAGCGTTCGCGGGTTGCAATTGCACAAGCGTGAAGGTAGACAGGCGGCGAACAGGCTGAGAGAGTATAACAAGAGAACTTGGTGCTCTCGCATATGAAATGTACGGAAGCGGATTTGTGTTCTGCTTTCGCGTATCCCTTAAGCCAGGATCGTTTCTATATGTCAGTTTTGTCCTTTGTTCTGCTGGCGCATGAACGCGCCGAGCATGTCGCGGAAGTTGCCGCGTGTATTGCGAGCTCAGATCCCGGGTGTTTTGTCGTCATCCACTATGACGCGAATGCCAGCGCGGACGAGTTCGAGAAGCTGCGCGCCTTGTGCGCCGAATTTCCGCAAATACGGTTTGTCGAGAAGCGGGTCCGCTGCGGCTGGGGTGAATTCGGTCTGGTGGAGGGCGTGGTCAACAGCCTACGCCTGATCGAGGAGCAGGGCATCGACTGCACGCATGTCTATCTCGCCAGTGGATCCTGCCTGCCAATCCGCCCTCTGGCCGAACTGCGCCAGTTCCTTGACGTGCATCCCGACACCGAGTTCATCGAAGCCTTCGACAAGAACTGGATCAGCGGCGGCCTGCGGGAAGCGCGCTACCAGTTCCGCTTCAAGTACAATTTCCAGAAGCAGCGGCGCCGCTTCGAAGCGTCCTACTGGCTGCAGCGCAAGTTCGTACGAAAGCGGAAGTTCCCGAAGGGGCTGGAAGCGCGTTTCGGATCGCAGTGGTGGTGCCTGACGCGCAAGACTTGCAGCGAGATCCTTGCCTGGATCGACGCCAACGGTAAGGACTACGAGTTCTTCCGCTGGACCTGGATACCGGATGAATGCTTCTTCCAGACGCTGGTCTACCGGCTGGCCGGTGCCAACCGTATCGCACCGCGGATCCTGACGCACTACCAGTTCAATTCGGTCGGCAAGCCCGTCGTTTATCATGAGGGCCACGAGGACTACCTGAAAAGCCTGGATTGCTTCTTCGCCCGTAAGGTCAGCCACTATGCCCGGGTGCTGCGCGCCGAATTCCGGCACATCGCTGCTCGGCCTGCGGCCGAGACGGGCACCGGCGCCATCGGACTTCACAAGCGTGCCGGCAAGGCGGTTCATACTGGGCTGCCCGTAATGTTCGAGGATGGCCGGATCCATCGCGACTGGTCGTCGATGGACCGAAAGTCGATGCAGAGTTTCGCGGTTCTCTATGGGCCGCCGGAAATCACGCGACGGGCGGCATCGGCCCTGGACCGCACTAAGGGTCTTGATGTCTTCGGGCGGCTGTTTCGTCCCGGCACGGTGGACTTCGGTCCGCAGCGTCACTCATTCGGCGGATTGAGGGCGGAGGATGCCGCGATTCGCGACATGGATCCTTCCCTCTATCTCACGCGCGTGCTCGATCGATGCACCGGTTTTCCGGTCTTCGAGCTTTGCCCCGGCGACGACAAGCATCTGGAGGGTTTCGCGCCCGATTTCGAACGGGCAATCTTCCTGCCTCTGCTGCCGGCGCCGCGGTCGCCCTACCTCATGCGCCTGTTCTGGGCGCTTTGCCTGACGAAATGGGACCGGATCCATTCGGAACTGGAATTCTCTCTGGAAACCGAACCGCGCGAGCATGCCTATCTGCGCGCGCTCAATGGCGGGCTGGCACGCGAAATCGGCCGCGATCACATAGACTGGATGAACCGGCTGCTGGTCGGCGGTCAGGCGGTGGCCGGAACCCATTATTGGGGGGACCAGCGCGAGCCGGAAATCTCGTCGGATTGGATCGCCGGCATGCGGTTCCTGCATGGGGCCGCCGTGGATCACCTGATCCTCGCCCTGCCGGAACTGCGCCAGTCGCTCGACAGGATCGGCATGGATGGTTCTCTGGCGCTTCTGCCCGATGAGTGGCAGGAGTTCTTCTCGCCTCTGGTCGCGCCGTTTTCGGGCGGGCGTACCGGCCTGCTGCGCATCGGCAGTGCAATGTGATCCGGGGCGCGCGCAGTGAAGAACAAGATCAATTTCCTCCGCAAGGGCGCCAGATATGCCTTCAACGCCTGGCGTCACGGACGTGACCTGAAACCCGTTCTCGTGCGGACTGCACGGATCAGGCCGAGCGACGTCCTTCTCGTTTGCTGCCTGCGAAATGAGCGAAAGCGAATGGCCTTCTTCTGCGACTATTATCGCAGGCTCGGGGTCAACCATTTCCTTTTCATCGACAACGGCTCGACGGACGGTTTCGCGGACTGGGCCCGCACGCAGGACGACATCTCCGTCTGGTACACCGAAGCGAGCTACAAGAGATCGCGGTTCGGGATGGACTGGTGCAACCGCTTGCTCAGCAAGTATGGTAGCGGCCATCTGTGCGTGACCGTGGATCCCGACGAGTTCCTCGTCTATCCGCACATGGACAGCCGCAACCTTCACGAGCTTGGCAAGCACCTGAAGGACACCGAACGCGACAGCATGTGCGCACTGATGCTGGATGCCTACAGCGACCGGCCGCTCAGCGAAACAGTGATGGCCGACGGCGAGGACCCGTTCACCGTCTGCCCGTATTTCGATCGGGACGGTTACATCCAGACGCAAAGCCATCTGCTCGGCATCTTCGTGCAGGGCGGACCGCGCATGCGCATGCACAATCCGGACAGGCCGAGAGCGGCGCCGGCATTGAACAAGATCCCGGTCATGTGGTGGAAATGGTACTACAGCTACCGCAGTTCGATGCACGACGCGTGGCCGCTGAAGCTGAACCGGCCGCACAATCCCGGAAAGGTCGCCGTCACCGCATGCCTGTTTCATTTCAAGTTCGTTGCCAGCCTGCAGGAAAAGGCAGCGGAGGAAATGACCCGCCGCGAGCACTATGCAGGCGGGCGGGAGTACGAGCGTTACAACGCCCAGGACCGCGAAATCCTTTATGAAGAAGGCATTAGCGTTCGCTATGAATCGCCCGCGCAACTGGTCAAGCTCGGCCTGATGACGCCCGGCGAGTGGTTCTAGTGCCTCCAGCAGGCCGGAAGTGCTTTACAAAAGGCCTCCGGCTTGCCACTGGTTTTCTAAAAAAATCAGCCAGTGGATGCAGGAATGAAGTTTGAACGGCAGGCGATCATGGATGTCGTCAGGATAACGCCCGATCGCAAGCAGGACCATCGCGGCTATTTCGCCGAGGTCTACAAGGATGACTGGTTCCGGCAGACGATCGCCGACGTCACCTTCGTCCAGGACAACCAGTCGCTGTCGGTGGAGGAAGGCACGGTGCGCGGCCTGCATTTCCAGTTGGAACCATTTGCACAGGGCAAGCTAGTTCGCTGCCTGGCCGGCGCCATCTACGACGTTGCGGTCGACATTCGCCAGGGATCGCCGACCTTCGGCAAGTGGGTTGGTGTCGAGCTCTCGGCGGAGAACGGCGATCAATTGTGGATCCCGGCCGGCTTCGCCCATGGTTTCGCAACGCTGCGGCCGGACACGCTCATCCATTACAAGGTGACAGCGCCCTACAGCGCCGCCCATGACAGGGGCCTGCGTTGGGACGATCCGGCGATTGGCGTCGACTGGCCGGTGGCGGCGGCCGATGCCGTGCTGTCGGACAAGGATCGTGCACAGCCGCTGCTGGCAGACCTGCCAGCCTACTTCCACTATCAATAAAGACGTCGGTGGTCCCATGCGCATACTCGTTACAGGCGGTGCCGGCTTCATCGGTTCGGCGCTCGTTCGCCACCTGATCGCCGATGTCGGCGCCGAGGTCCTCAACATCGACAAGCTGACCTATGCCGGCAATCTCGACTCGCTGAAGCAGGTCGCCGATGCGCCCGGCTACCGCTTCCTGCAGGCCGACATCTGCGATACCGCGGCGATGGCCGCGGCGTTCGAGAGCTTCCGGCCGGATTGTGTCATCCATCTTGCAGCCGAAAGCCACGTTGACCGGTCGATCACCGGGGCCGGCGCGTTCATCGAGACCAACATCGTCGGTACCTTCAGCCTGCTCGAGGCAAGCAGGGGCTACTGGCAACGGCTTCCGGAAGCCGAGCGCGAGCGCTTCCGCTTCCTGCATGTCTCGACCGACGAGGTCTACGGATCGCTCGGCACGGACGGGCTGTTTTCGGAAACGACGCCCTATGATCCATCCTCGCCCTATTCCGCCTCGAAAGCGGCTAGCGACCATCTGGCGCTTTCCTGGGGGCGCACCTACGGCCTGCCGGTCGTCGTCTCCAACTGCTCGAACAACTATGGTCCCTATCATTTCCCTGAAAAGCTGATCCCGCTGATCATCCTCAATGCCCTCGAGGGCAAGCCGCTGCCGGTCTATGGCAATGGCGCCAATGTCCGTGACTGGCTCTATGTCGAGGACCATGCCCGCGCCCTGCATCTGATCGCCACCCGTGGCCGCCCGGGGGAGAAGTACAATGTCGGCGGGCGCAACGAACGCCGCAACATCGACGTGGTCCGGCGCGTCTGTGCGATCATGGACCAGCTCAACCCCGCGGGCGGGGATCACGCGCGGCTGATCACCTTCGTCACCGATCGTCCCGGCCATGACGCGCGCTACGCGATCGACGCGGCGAAGCTGGAAAGCGAACTCGGCTGGTGGGCGCAGGAGGATTTCGACAGCGGCATCGAGAAGACGGTGGCCTGGTACCTGGAGAACCGCTGGTGGTGGCAGCCGCTGCGTGAACGGGTCTATGCCGGCGAGCGCCTCGGCATGCGGACGGGCGCCTGATGCGGATCGTCGTCACCGGAAGGCAGGGCCAGGTGGTGCAGGCACTGGCGGAGGTCGCCGCGGCCTCAGGCATGGTCGTGATTCCCGTCGGCCGGCCGGATCTTGATCTTGCCGTGCCCGAAAGCGTGCTGCCGGCACTTGCGGCCGCAAGACCCGATGTCATCGTCTCGGCGGCGGCCTATACCGCAGTCGACCGGGCGGAAAGCGAGGGCGAGGCGGCATTCGCCGTCAATGCCCGCGGCGCCGAATTGGTTGCGCGCGCCGCCGCCGCGCTCGGGGTGCCTGTGATCCACCTGTCGACTGACTACGTCTTCGCCGGCGATCAGCCCGGGCCTTACCGCGAAGACGATCCGACCGGGCCGGTCTCGGTCTACGGCGCCAGCAAGCTCGAGGGCGAGCGGCTGGTCGCGGCCGCCTGCGCCGACCATGTCATCCTGCGCACGGCCTGGGTCTACTCGCCGTTCGGAGTCAATTTCGTAAAGACCATGATGCGGCTCGGCGAATGCCGGAGCGAAGTGGCGGTCGTCGCCGATCAGCACGGGCGGCCGACGTCGGCGCACGACATTGCCGGGGCGATCGTTGCCATTGCCGGCAGACTGACGCAGGACGGGGACCGGCAGTTGCGCGGCACCTTCCATCTGGCCGCGACGGGCGAGGCGACCTGGGCGGAGTTCGCCGAGGCAGTGTTTGCGGGGCTCAAGCTGCGTGGCGGGCCTTCGGTGGCGGTAAAGCCGATCGCGACCGCTGACTATCCGACAGCGGCGCGCCGCCCGGAAAATTCTCGGCTTGCGACCGGCAAGCTTGCCGATACCTATGGAATAGTGCTGCCGGACTGGCGGGCGTCGCTGCCAGCGGTGCTCGACCGCCTGCTGCCACAAGGGGGGAACGACCGATGAAGGGAATCATACTTGCCGGCGGCAGCGGCACACGGCTGCATCCGATGACGCTGGCGATGTCGAAGCAGATGATGCCGGTCTACGACAAGCCGATGATCTATTACCCGCTGGCCACGCTGATGCTGGCGGGGATCCGCGAGATCCTGATCATCTCGACGCCGGCCGACCTGCCGCATTTCCAGCGGCTGCTCGGCGATGGCGGAAAATGGGGGCTCGATCTCCACTACAAGGTGCAGCCGAGCCCGGATGGCCTGGCCCAGGCCTATGTGATCGGCGCCGATTTCGTCGCCGGTGAGCGTTCCGGCCTGATCCTCGGCGACAACATCTTCTCCGGCCATGGCCTGCCCGACCTGCTGAACGCCGCCGCCGCGCGCCGCGAAGGGGCGACGGTATTCGCCTATCACGTCGCCGATCCCGAGCGCTATGGCGTGGTCGAGTTCGACGCGTCGATGAAGGCGCTGTCGATCGAGGAAAAGCCGGCGACACCGAAATCGCGCTGGGCGGTCACCGGCCTCTACTTCTACGATGCGGCGGTGGTCGACATCGCCGCCAACCTGAAGCCGTCGGCGCGCGGCGAACTGGAGATCACCGACGTCAACCGCGCCTATCTCGATCGCGGTGCGCTCAATGTCGAGCGCATGGGGCGCGGCTTTGCCTGGCTCGACACCGGCACGCCCGAGAGCCTGATGGAAGCGGGCGAATTCGTCCGTACGCTGGAGACGCGGCAGGGGGTCAAGATCGCCTGTCCCGAGGAAATCGCGTTCCGGGCGGGTTTTATCGATGCAGGGCAACTGGAGGCGCTGGCAGCGGCCATGCGCCGCAGCCGCTATGGCGAATACCTGCTTAACCTGCTGACCGAGCAGGGTATTTAAGCTGCGCAATAAATAATCGATTCAGGGTTGGATAAAGTTGCTAATACAAACAAAACGCGAAAGAAAATATCAACCCAAGAGGGCGCCTCTCACAAAATTGAACCTTGGGCAGCCGGGGGCTATTGATTCTTTTTGCGATATTGCTTAGTTAGAGGGTGTGCGCAGCGTGAGCTTCGTGATTTACCATGAGACAGGATGCGGGAGGTGGCCGGACCTCCCGCATTTTCGTTTGTGGCCCAGCAAGATCCGGCATCCGGTAGATTTTCATGCGCATTCTCTTCGTTCATAACAATTTCCCCGGCCAGTATCAGCGCATCGTGCGCCATCTGAAGAACCGCCCCGGCATCGACATGCTGTCCGGCTCGCTGGCGAGCAACAAGCAGCCGGCGCCGATCCAGCGCATCGGCTATACCCCGCACCGCGAGGCGACCGAAAAGATCCACCCGGCGCTTCGCTACACCGAGACCTGCGTCATCCGCGCCCAGGCGGTCTACAAGGCCTTCCTGCCGGTCAAGCAGAAGGGCTGGAAGCCGGACATCATCCTCTGCCACTCGGGCTTCGGCGACGGCATGCTGCTCAAGGACCTGTGGCCGGACGCAAAATACCTGCCCTATTTCGAGTGGTACTACCACGCCTACGGATCGGATGCCTCCTTCCTCAGCCATGACGCGCAGAAGGCCCCGGACGACGAATTCCGCATTCGCCTCAAGAACACCCCGGTGCTGCACGACCTTGCGGCGATGGACTGGGGCCAGTGCCCGACCGAGTTCCAGAAAAGCCAGTTCCCGGTGCAGTTCCGCGACCGCATCTCGGTGCTGCACGACGGCGTCGACACCGAGTTCTTCGCGCCCGACCCCGAGGCGGTGCTCGAGGCCGGCGGCCACAGCTTCCGCCGGGGCGATCCGGTCGTCACCTACATCAGCCGCGGCATGGAGCCCTATCGCGGCTTCCCGCAGTTCATGGAGGCGCTGTCGATCCTGCAGGCCCGCGATCCGCGCGTGCATGCGGTGATCATCGGCGACGACCGCACCGCCTACGGCCAGAAGCGTGCCGACGGCAAGACCCACAAGGAATGGGCGCTGGAGGAATTCCCGACCGATCCCGACCGCACCCATTTCGTCGGCCGCCAGCCGCTCGACTATCTCCGCCGGGCGCTCCAGGTCGGCGCCGCGCATGTCTACCTCACCGTTCCCTTCGTGCTTTCCTGGTCGATGATGGAGGCGATGGCGGCCGGCGCGCTGGTCGTCGGATCGGATACCGATCCGGTGCGCGAAATGATCGAGGACGGCAGGAACGGCCTGCTGGTGCCGTTCTTCGAGCCGCAGAAGCTTGCCGAGCGGCTGTATGACGCGGTCAACGAGCCGGAGCGATTCGCGCCGCTGCGCGAGGCCGCCCGCGCCCTGATGGTAGAGCGCTATTCGAAGGGCGAACTGACGGAAAAGTACCTCGGCCTGATTCGCTCCGTCGCCAAGGGCAAGACCCCGACAGTGTAGCGGCCGGCGCCGTTTCCCTTGGAAAAGCGCCACGACACGGTGCCCGCGTCCTTACCGTCCGGCTGAGTCGCGCACACGCGTTCGGTGAGAAAACCCACACCGTTCGTTTTGATGCGCGACGGCTCCCGAACCTCCGTCATGCCGGGCTTGACCCGGCATCCAGCGCGCTCACGTCGGTGAGCGCGGAAGAGTCCCTTGCGCCGCAGACGCGGCGCCGCTGGACCCCGGATCAAGTCCGGGGTGACGGGGAAGGGAAGGGCCCTCTGAGGCCCCTTTTTCGTGTTGTGCGTCTACCTGGATGCCGCGGTGGGTGTCCGCAAAGCCACAAGCGGTGGATGAATAAATCGGCACGGCGTAATTTGCCTTGCCAGCGCCGCCGCCCATTGCTTAAGGAATGGATAACCTTGCGCGCTTGCCGTCTGCCGCCGGATTGCAAATGATTCCCGTGGCGGGGCGCAGATCGCGCGGAACCGTCGGGCCTATCGGCGCCGGGAATATCGTCCGAAAGCCGTCCGGCCGGATTAAACAACCGGAAGATTAAAAAGCATGACCCTGAGGGAACGATATCTAGCCGAGAAGCGGGCTGCCTGGCGGTCTATGGGCACCGTCGCGGTCATCTCGATGATCGCCAGCCTGTGCATGCTGGCCATGCCCCTCTATCTCTTCCTGATCTACGACCGGGTGATCATGTCGCACAGCGTCGAGACGCTGGTGGCGATTACCGTCATCGTCCTGGTCGTGCTTTTCGCCTTCGGCATCCTCGATGCCATCCGCCAGACGATGCTGGCGCGCATCGGCGTGCGCTTCGAATCGCGGGTTGCCGGCCTGGTGATGGGCGCCGAACTCGCCCAGCAGCGCGGCGCCAACCCGCAGCCGCTGCACCAGCTCGCCGGCATCCGCCAGGTGATGAGTTCCGGCATCTTCCCGAACCTGTTCGACCTGCCGGTGATGGTGCTGTTCGTCGTGCTGGTGTTCCTCATCCATCCCGTGTTCGGCGGTATCGTGCTCGCCGGCATCGCGGTGCTGCTGGTGATCACCTTCCTCGGGGAAATCGCCACCGCGGGTGCGATCAAGCAGACCCAGGCCGATGCCTCGGCCGCCAACCGCAAGCTCGACAGCCATTTCCGCCAGCAGGAGCTGGTGCGCTCGCTCGGCCTCTACCGCGAGAGCGTCAACGACTGGGGCACCGCCCAGGCAAAACACCTTTCCGGCCTGCTCGGCGTCATGGCCCGCAACAACGCCTTTTCCGCCGCCTCGAAGACCGCCCGCCAGATCGTCCAGATCGCGCTGATCGGCGGCGGTGCGGCGCTGGTCATCGGCGACCACGTCACCGCAGGCGTGATCTTCGCGACATCGACGGTCGGTTCGCGCGCGCTGGCGCCGATCGAGGCGATTGTCGGCGGCTGGCGACAGCTCAAGCAGGCGAGCCTGCAGCTGAAGCAGCTCGACGCCCGCTTCGACCAGCTCAACCTGCCGGACAACCAGACGCCGCTGCCGCGGCCGAGCAGCCAGCTGACCGCCGACCGCGTCGTCTACATACCCGCGCCCGGCGCGCCGCCGATCCTCAAGGGCATCACCGGTTCGATCGAGGTCGGCAAGAACATCGCGATCATCGGCCCGAGCGGCGCCGGCAAGTCAACCTTTGCCCGCACGCTGATCGGTGCGCTCGAGCCGACATCCGGCCAGGTAATGCTCGACGGCCAGGACATGCGTGCCTGGGACCCGGTCGCCCGCGGCATCCACATGGGCTACCTGCCGCAGCATGTCGGCTTCTTCGAGGGCACGGTGCGCGAGAACATCGCCCGCATGCGCCGCGACGATCCGCCGGAACTCGCGGTCGAGGCGGCGCAGTTCGTCGGCATCCACGACATGATCATGCGCTTCCCCGACGGCTATGACACGGTGATCTCCGATGCCGGCTTCCAGCCGTCCGGCGGCCAGAAGCAGCTGCTCGGTCTCGCCCGCGCCTATTACGGGGCGCCGGCCTTCGTCATCCTCGATGAGCCGAACGCCAATCTCGACAGCGATGGCGAGCAGATCCTGTTCCGGGCCATGTCGACGGCGCGCGCCGAGGGCATCGCCACCATCGCGGTGACGCAGCGCCCGTCGCTGTTGCGCTACGTCGACAAGGTGCTGGTGCTCAAGGCCGGCCAGGTCGAATCCTTCGGGCCGCCGAGCGAAGTGATGAAGGGCAATGTCGTGCAGGCCGTGCCGAGCAAGGTGTCGTGATGGAAGACAGCAACAGCAAGGAAACGGGCATGCAGGAAGGCGCGCCAGGAAGCGTCGCGGTCAGAAAGCTGAAGCAGTTGCCGGCCGAGGGGTTCCGCATCGATTCGCTCCAAGCCTGGAGCGAGCGTGTGCCGACCAACCGGCGCAAGCTGGTGATCACGGCGGCGGCACTGCTTTTCGCGGTGTTCGGGATCGGCGGCTACTGGTCGGCGACGGCGCCGATCGGCGGCGCGGTGGTGGCCGGCGGCCGTATCGTCGCCGAAGGCAACAACCGCGTGGTGCAGAACCTCGAGGGCGGGATATTGAAGGCGATCGCCGTGCGCGAGGGGGATGCCGTGAAGCACGGCGACCTGATCGCCGAGGTCGACGACACCGCGACCCGTTCGCAGCTCGACACCTCGCTGGTCGAGTTCGCCATCCGCCGCATCGAGCTCGAGCGCTGGCGCGCCGATCGCAGCGGCGCGGACGTTCTGGTCGTGCCCACGGAGCGGCTCGGCACCGAGATCGACAATCCCAAGGTCAAGGAAGCGCTCGACAGCCAGGTCGCCGAATATCGCGCCACCCGCGACGCGCGCCTGCAGCAACTGGCGCAGCTCGACAACAAGATCGCCAGCGAGGAAGAGGATCTCGTCTTTCTCAAGGACCAACTGCTGTCCTTCGACACCCAGCTCTCGCTGATCACCAAGGAATACAACGACCTCAGCCAACTGCTCGAGAAGAAGCTGATCTCGCAGTCGCGGGTGCTGGCGCTGCAGCGCGAGATTTCGCGCATCGAGGCGCAGAAGTCGAATGCGATGGCGACGGTGCAGAAGTCACATCACAACATCCGTTCGTTCAATGACGAAAAGCAGCGGATCATTTCCGAGGCCAATGCCCTCACCAGCCAGAAGATCACCGAAACCCAGCAGAGGCTGAACGAGATCGAGGACGTGGTGCTGCGCCTGCAGGACCGTCTCGACCGCTCGCAGGTCACGGCACCGGTCAACGGAACGGTGTTCCGCATTCCGGTGAAGTCGATCGGCGCGGTGATCAAGCCGGGCGAGACCATCGCCGAGATCCTGCCGAAGGACGAGAAGCTCCAGATCGAGGTGCCGGTCCTGCCGAAGGACATCGACAAGATCTTCGCCGGACAGGAGGTCAATGCGGTGTTCTCGAGCGACCAGACCAACGTCATCCCGCCGCTCAAGGGCACGGTTCTCTATATCTCCGCGGATGCCGCCTACAACGAAGCGGCCGGGCAGTCGTTCTACATCGTCCGCGTCACCATGGACGAGAACCATCACGGCCGCACGATCCTGCCCGGGAATGTCGCCGAGGTATTCTTCAAGACCACGCCGAGAACCTTCTTCCAGCACCTGGCCGATCCGGTAACCCGCTTCGCCCTCAAGACTTTTGAGGATTAAGCCGCAGCGGACATGACCGCCATTTGACATCGGGGTTCGGCGTAACGTAAGCCAGAACGTGCAGGCATGCTGCCAACCCCGTGTGCCTGCACGGTTGATAATGTGACGTCACTGCCACCGCCTCATGCTGCCGTGCCAACGCTTGTCGGGTGTGCGGGGCCGGGAAGGCCGTCGCCAAGAAAATACGCCAGGGAGAGTGCGCGTGGACAGCATAAAGATAATGAAGAAAGGGCCGGTCAAGGTCCCCTTTGGCGTGACGCTCCCCGACAGTTACAGTGTACTCAACATCAACATCCTCGACACGCTGGCCGACGACATCGTTCTCCACATCGACTTCCGCTATACCGAGAACAAGATCGTCTTCAACAAGCGGATCGGTCAGGTGTGGGGCGAAGAGCAGGCGGTCGACTGTCCCTACGAGGGCGGTCTCGTCAGCGGTGAAATCTCGATCAGCGATGCCGGCTTCGTGCTGCATCTGGGGGATCAGGACATCGCCTTCGACGCCGACCGTCCGGTAGAAGGCAAGGAAATCCGGCTCTACAGCGATTTCCGCTTCATCACCATCGGCGTTCCCGGCAGCGCCGACCTCGCCTATGCCCGTCGCTGGCCGTTCTTCCTGGCGGACAAGCGGCCCGCGGGGCCGGGTTCGAAACTGCGGCAGATGCAGGAAATGCCGGCGCGGCGCGAAGGCCTGACGGGTCTTCTGCTGTGGAACAACTATCACGAGAATGCGGAGGCGCTGCTGCGCCGGGCGGCTTCCACCTTCGACGAGGTGCTGATCGTCATCCACGACGCAGCGAATGCCGACCTCGGCTTCATCCTGCACCTGCAGAGCCGGTACTTCAACGTCCGCTACGTGGTCCTCGACAAGGTCTACTACAACAACCACGATCCGCGAAAGCTGAAGGGCGCCGCTTTCCTCAACACGGCCCTGACCGAGGCGCGGTTCGCCAATGTCATGCTGCTCAGCGATTCGGTCACGGATGCCGATGCGCTCGTCCAGCTGGTGCGCAAGCACCGGCTGCGCACCCGCAGCGATGCGTTCCTGCTGGCGTCGGCCAAGCCGGAAAGCGCGACTTCGGACGTGCTGGCCTTCTCGATCAAGGACGGCACCTACTTCGTCGACGGCGTCGATGGCAGCCCGGTGTTTGCGGAAAACGACCTCGCCCGGCGCCATGTGGTGATGACCGAGCGGCTGGCGATGCTTGCCGGCCGCGAATGGTCGATCGATGCGACGGAAATGCTGGCCGTCGACGGCAGGCCGCGGGCGCAGGTGGTGGTCGAGGCGCTCAACAAGGGCCGCAGCTTCACCATGCCGAAGCGCGCAAAGCTGGTGTTCCTGATCATCTCCTGCCGGCGCAACCGCGACAAGCAGGATGCGATCCGCAAGACCTGGATCAACGACCTGTCGACCGGCAACTTCGAGTTCTGCTTCGTCGAAGGCGATCCGTCGGCGGAAAGCGCCAGGCTCGACGGCGACCGGCTGTTCGTTCCGGCGCCCGACACCTACGAATACCTGTCGCACAAGGTCTGGCACGCGTTCAAAGCGGCCGCCGAGCTGTTCGATGCCGCCTATTTCTTCAAGATCGATGACGACTGCGTCTGCAATGTCGAAAAGTTCATGGAGTGCGAGTACGAGCGGTTCGACTATATCGGCAGCGATATCGTCCTCGGGAAAAAGACGTTCATCGACTGGCATTACAATGCGGTGTTCAACAGGCAGTTGTCGGCGCTGAAATTCGGCATCGATCCGGACCAGAACTGGTTCGATGGCCAGGGTGGCTACATCGTCAGCCGGGCTGCGGTTGATAAGATCATCGCAAGCGATATCATCGACTTCCAACACATGCTCGAAGACTACGCCGTCGGTTCCTGTCTCAAGGCTACGGGGATCGACGCGGACATGACGGTTTCGGAGTTCCAGTCCATCCGGGCGCAATACATCACGACCGAACTCGATTACGGCCGTGCCGTGGTGACCGACATACCCGACCTTGAGATGTATGACAGCGTATACCAGAAATTCCGGGCGCTGAACGATGACCAGCGCCGGCGCATTTCCAGTTGGCGACTAGATATCAAGAGCGAGTGAAGTTTTTGACCAATCATTCCTCCCGCTACGTCTTCATTTTCACCTTCGGGCGCTCGGGCTCGACGCTGTTGCTCGGCTATCTCAACAGCCTGCCGGGCTATTGCATCCGCGGTGAGAACTACATGGCGCTCGGCCATCTGTGCCAGTTCTACCGCGCTGTGAAGGATACCACCGGGCAGGTTGCCAAGAAGACCCACTTGCCGACGCATCCCTGGTTCGGCGCCGAGAAGATCGACCTCGAGAAGGTGAAGGCCGGCATTCGCGAGCTGTTCGTGTCGACGGTCCTCAATCCCGGCGACGCGACCAGCGTCGGCTGCAAGGAGATCCGCATCCGCCGCAATGAGATCGAGGATTTCGACGCGTTCATCAGCGATGTCCTGGAAATCTTCGGCGACGTGAAGATCATCTTCAATCACCGCAACATCGCCGATACCTCGAAGAGCAAGTGGTGGAAGGAAACGGCGCATTCCTACTCCATCATCAAGAGCATGGATGACCGGATGCGGACCGGCTCGTTCGCAAACTCGCCGCAGGTCTTTCATGTCGAATATGAAAAGCTCGTCAGCGACCCCGAGCATGCCGCAGACCTGACGCACTTTCTCGGTGCGCCGTTCGACGAGGCGACCTACCGGCAGGTCCTGGCGACGCAGCACAGCTACTGACCCTGGCTCTCAGGCAAACGGGCAATTCGGCGCGCCGTGGTTTGCCGCGTGACCGGCGGTTTTCCCGGCAAAACACCGCCGGAGCGTGACTGGTGCGGTGACAGCAACCGCTGATTGGCTATGCTTGAAGCATGGTCCGAATCGCCAAGGCAACGCTGACAGCACCTAGCGTATTCCCCGCTCTGCCGCCGTTTCCGGCCTGGGCGCGTGCCCGCGTCCTGCCCGACACCGGCTCGGATGCAGCTTTCCTCGCCGGTGCGGCGCTTGCGGCCCTTCATCCGGTCGCGCTCGGCAGCGAGCCGCTCGCATTGCTGCTGAGGAAGCGACTGGCGCTCCGGAACGCCGCCCCTATCGCAAGACTCGAAGGCCGCAAGGAGGACGAGGCCGAACTGCGCGACGCCTGGATGTTGCGGCGCGCCGGTGATGATCCCGGACCCGGCGGCCATATCCTCGACCTCTGGCGGCGGCTCGGCAGCCGACAGGCGCTGTCTCCCGAAAACTGGATGGAGATCTGGGGCGGCCGGCTCGGTGCCACAGAGGCACCGTGGGATACGGTATTGCGCGAGGCAGAACCGATCGGCGGCGAGGGGGCAGCGATCGCATCGGCCGCCGGGATGGCAGCAGCGGTGCTCCGAAAACGGCCCGAAGCCGAAGCGCTCGCACTGTGGCTGGCGGATGCCGTGCTTGCGATACGGTTGAAATGGTCGGCGCCGGTACCGTTGATTGCCACGCAGATCAGACGCGGCGAGTTGCAATTGGCTGCGCGTTCTTCCGGGTCTGATGAGTGGCTTCGTATCTGCTGCCATGCCTATGCCCGGGCGGCGGCCGATGCCTATGATCTCAATGCCGAGTTGATGCGCCGGGCCGACCGGTTGCTGGCGGTCGCGCCAAAACTCCGCTCCAGGGCAGCGCCAGACCTCGTGGTCACCCTGATGTCCGAGGATGCGCTTGCCGCAGGCTCTGCGGGCGCCCCCAGCGATCGTAGCGGTCGCCGGTTCTTTGATCGTCTCGTTGCGCTTGGCGCGGTTCGCGAACTGACCGGACGCCCGACTTTCCGGCTCTACGGGTTATAGCCATGGCGAGGCGGGCGCGACAGGTCGAAGACATCGATACCGAACTGGCGCATCTGCCGCCTGACCTGCGCTGGCGCGAGTGGATGCGACGGGTCGAGGCCGTGATCTTTGCCTCGGCAACACCGGTGCCGCGCGAGACGCTTGCGCGTGTCGTCGGACAGGACTGCAATATCGACCTGATCGTCGACGACATTCGCGTGGAACTGCACGGGCGCCCTTATGATCTGGTTGCCGTGGCGGGCGGATTCCAGCATCGTACCCGGCCGGCCTATGCCGGGGTCATTCATGCATCGGGAGCGCCGGTCGCATCGTCGGCCGATCTTTCGCGCAATGAAGCGGCGGTGCTGATGGCGATTGGTTACTTCCAGCCGGTGACGCGTGGCGAACTCTCGCGGGTTTTCGGCAAGGAAGTCAGCCGCGACACGATTGCCGGCCTGCGCCACGCCGGCTTCATCGCTTCGGGACCACGCAGCCCGACGCCGGGTGCGCCCTATACC
>JAEWPB010000014.1 GCA_023399465.1 Pseudomonadota bacterium | reverse complement strand
GGTCATGGTCTCGCGATAGGCTGCCTGCACCATCTGGTCCTTGCCGTCGAAATAGTGCCGGATCAGGCCGCCGGTCACACCTGCGCGCGCCGCGATCTGGCGCACCGTCGCCCCCTGCAGGCCGAACTCCGCGATGCAGTCGAGGGTCGCCGCAATCAGGTCCTGACGGCGCTCAGCCTCGCTTGCCCGGTGAAAACTGCGGCGACCGGATATCATCACCGCGCCCCCGGCGCCGAGCCACGCGCGGACACGAACTGTCTGATCTTCAAGTCGAAAATGTCCATCCCGAAAACTCCGCTCGGCTGAGGACTGGAAGGCGTGGCCCGATTCAGCGACCGGCGCCTATTATACGCTTGAACAATAGCGAGACAAGTGCAAAACTCCCCGCATTACGGATCGTGACCAGCGGCGAGTCCGGCAAAAAACAAGCTGGGGGAACAGTTGTAAACCATTGGGAACGGGCTCGTGAAGCCCGGCATTGGCGGTATTCATGACTGATGCGGCGCAAGCCATAGTAGTAAAAGATCTCCATAAGCGTTTCGGGCCGCTCGAGGTCCTCAAGGGCATCTCCCTCACCGCACGTCAGGGTGACGTGATCGCCATTATCGGCGGCAGCGGCTCCGGGAAGTCGACCTTTCTTCGCTGCATCAACATGCTGGAACTGCCAAGTGCCGGCAGCGTCACCATTCACGGTGAAACCATCGCGATGAAGAATGATGGCCATGGCGGTCTGATGCCGGCAAACCGCCGGCAGGTGCAGCGCCTGCGCAGCCAGCTCGGGATGGTCTTCCAGAGCTTCAACCTATGGCAACACATGACAGTTCTGCAGAACGTCATCGAAGTGCCGATCCACGTCCTCGGCATTTCGAAGGACACGGCAATCGACATCGCCGAGACGCTTTTGCGCCGGGTCGGCCTCTACGAGAAGCGCGACGCCTATCCTGCCTTCCTGTCGGGCGGCCAGCAACAGCGTGCCGCGATCGCGCGCGCGCTCGCCATCCAGCCGCTGGTCATGCTGTTCGACGAGCCGACCTCGGCGCTCGATCCCGAACTCGTCGGCGAAGTGCTGGCGGTGATCGGCGATCTCGCCCGCGAAAAGCGCACCATGCTGCTCGTCACCCATGAAATGAAGTTCGCCCGTGAAGTCTCCAATCACGTGGTCTTCCTGCATAATGGCCTCATCGAGGAACAGGGACCGCCAGAAGCGGTGTTCGGGGATCCGAAATCCGAACGCCTGAAGAAGTTCATCAGCTCCATTCATTAAAAAAATGAGCAACATAAAAAGGGGAATGACATGAAAGTAGCCTTGAAGACCGCTATCCTCGCGCTTGCCCTGGGCCTTGCCGGCGCCGGTGCTGCCGCCGCCGAACCGTTCAAGGTCGGCGTCGCAGCCGAGCCCTATCCGCCGTTCACCGCTCCCGACGCCGCCGGGAACTGGGTCGGCTGGGAAGTCGACTTCATGAACGCCATCTGCGCCGAGGCCAAGATCGAATGCGTGCTGACGCCGGTCGCCTGGGACGGCATCATCCCGGCGCTGACCACCAAGAAGATCGATATGATCATGAGCTCGATGTCGATCACCGCCGAGCGCCAGAAGACCATCGATTTCTCCGATAAGTACTATAACACCCCGACCGGCATCATCGGCGCGAAGGACCAGACGTTCGATGCCACCCCCGATGGGCTGGCCGGCAAGATCATCGGCGTGCAGGTGGCGACCGTTCACCAGGAGTACGTGAAGGCGTACTTTGCCGAGAAGGCCGCCGAGGTGAAGGAGTACCAGACCCAGGATGAAGCCAACCAGGATCTCGCCGCCGGCCGCATCGATGCCATCCAGGCCGACGCGATCGCGCTGACGGATTTCCTCAAAACCGATCAGGGCAAGGCTTGCTGCGATCTCAAGGGCTACGTCGCCGATGACAAGGCCATTCTCGGTGCGGGCGTCGGCGTCGGTATTCGCAAGGGCGAAACCGAGCTGAAGGACAAGCTCAACGCGGCGATCGCCGCCATCCGTGCCAACGGCACGTATGAGACGATCACCAAGAAGCACTTCGACTTCGACGTCTACGGCGATTGATCCGGCCAGGTGCCGAACGACCGGCGCGGCGCTTACTTTCGTCCGCCGCGCCGGTCTTCCCGTTCATAGGCCGAGGGCATCCGCGCCCCCGGCATCAATCGAATGAATGCCATGGCCACGCCCACACCACTCTTCGACCTTAGCCTCCTGTCGCTGTCGCCTCCGGGATGGGGCGGCGCGCTGCTCACCGGCTTCCTCGCCTCGCTTCAGCTTGCGGTTGGCGGTTACGTTTTCGGCCTGCTGATCGGTATCGGCGGCGCCTTCGGCAAGCTCTACGGCGGACCGGTCGTTCGCGATCTTCTCGAAGTCTATACCACCGTGATCCGCGCCGTGCCCGAACTGGTGCTGATCCTGCTGCTCTACTATGCCGGAACCGACGCGCTCAACCAGTTGCTGACGCTGCTCGGCTACGGCTCCGTCGACATCAGCGGACTTGCAGCCGGCATTTTCGTCATTGCGGTGGTCCAGGGCGCCTATTCGACCGAGGTGCTGCGCGGCGCGATCAAGGCGATACCGCCGGGACAGATCGAGGCGGCACGCGCCTACGGCATGTCGCCTGTCCAGGCGCTGCGCCGCGTGACGCTGCCGGCGATGCTGCCCTATGCCATTCCCGGCCTCGCCAATCTCTGGCTGATCGCAACCAAGGATACGGCACTGCTCGCGGTGGTCGGCTTCAGCGAACTGACGCTGGTGACCCGCCAGGCGGCCGGCACCACCAAGGCATACCTGATGTTCTTCTGCGCCGCCGGCCTGCTCTATCTGGCGCTGACAATGGTATCGAACGTCGTCATCCACTTTATCGAACGCCATGCACGGCGCGGAATGGTGAGGCCATCGACATGAGCGAACCCGCCAGCACATTGCCCGCCTATGTACCGCCGAAGGCGCGCAGCCTATTCGAACCCCATCGCATCGTGCTGATGCTGATCTTCGCCGCTATCGTCTTCTGCATCGTCTGGTTCATGCGCTGGGACTGGTTGCCGCGATACCAGGAGCGGCTGATCTATGGCATCGGCCAGACCCTGCTGCTGCTGTTCTCGACCGCCATTGTCGGCTTTCTCTTCGCCGTTCCGATCGGCCTTGCGCAGGTGACCGGTCCATGGCCCCTCGGCTGGCTTGCCCGGGGTTTCTGCACCGTTATCCGTGGAACGCCGCTGCTGCTGCAGCTATGGCTGCTTTACTACGGGCTCGGCTCGCTGTTTGCGCAATTTCCCGAAATCCGCTCGTCCTTCCTCTGGCCCTATCTGCGCCAGGCCTGGCCCTACGGTTTCCTTGCGCTCACGATCTCCTTTGCTGCCTATGAGGGCGAGGTCATGCGTGGTGCCTTTGCCGGCGTCCCGCGCGGCGAGCTCGAAGCTGCCAACGCCTTCGGCATGAGCCGCTGGACCGCGTTCCGCCGGATCTGGCTGCCGCGGGCCATCCATCGCGCGCTTCCGACGCTGAACGGCGAGACCGTGCTGCAACTGAAGTCGACGCCGCTCGTCGCCACAATCACCGTGGTCGATGCCTACTCCGTCATGTCCAAGGTACGGCAGGAGACTTACCTTACCTATGAACCGCTGCTACTGCTGGCGCTGATCTACCTTTGCCTGACGGGGCTGCTGATCCTGCTCTTCAGATATTTCGAAAACCGCATTCCAACCCGTGGTGCATGACAATGAGCTATCAGTTTCCGAATTCCATGCCCGATCTCGTCGCGATCCGCCGCTTTCTTCACCAGAACCCCGAAATCGGCCTCTCGGAATTCAAGACCTCGGATTTCCTCGCCGAGCAGCTGACCGCGATGGGCTATCAAGTGACCCGCGGCCTGGCGAAGACCGGCATCGTCGCCACCTTGCGCAACGGCACATCAGGACGCAGCATCGGCATTCGCGCCGACATCGATGCCTTACCGATCGTCGAGGAAACCGGGCTCGAATATGCCAGCCAGACCACGGGCGTCATGCATGCCTGCGGTCATGACGGACACACCGCCATGCTGCTCGGTGCAGCGAAGATGCTCGCCGAGCGGCGCAATTTCGACGGCACCATTCACCTGATCTTCCAGCCGGCCGAGGAGAACTTCGGCGGTGCCCGCATCATGATCGAGGAAGGCCTGTTCGAGCGCTTCCCCTGCGACGCCGTGTTCGCGCTTCACAACGAGCCCGGCCTGCCTTTCGGCCAGTTCGCACTGCGCGAAGGCCCGATCATGGCTGCCGTCGACGAGGCCACGATCACCATCAACGGCCTTGGCGGCCACGGCGCCGAGCCGCAGGAAACCGCCGACCCGATCGTCGCCGGCGCCAGCATCATCATGGCGTTGCAGACGATCGTTTCGCGCAACATCCATCCGCTCGACCCGACCGTCGTTACCGTCGGTGCCTTTCATGGCGGCTCGGCGAGCAACATCATCCCCGAGCGCGCGGTGCTGACTGTCGGCATTCGCTCCTTCGACCCAAAAGTCCGCGACGAACTGCAGCGGCGCATTACCCTGGTTGCCGAAACCCAGGCAGCGAGCTTCGGCATGACCGCCACCGTCGACTACCAGCGCAGCTACGACGCCACCATCAACCACAAGGCGGAAACCGATTTCGTCCGCGAGCTTGCCCGGCGCTTCGCCGGCGAGGACAAGGTCGTAGATCTCGAGCGTCCCTTCATGGGCAGCGAGGACTTTGCCTTCATGCTGCAGGAACGCCCGGGAACATACTTCTTCCTCGGCACCAGCCGCGACGGCAACGACCCGTCGCTGCATCACCCGAAATACGACTTCAACGACGACGTCCTGCCGATCGGCGCATCGTTCTGGGTGGAACTGGCGGAAAACCGGTTGAAGCCGGAATAGCGCGCCTTAGCCCAGAAGCCTGAAGCACAAGACGACAATGCCCGGAAAGCCAGCAGCTTTCCGGGCATTGTCGTTGAGCAGAACTGATTGCCAGCGATGCTGGCCCTTCGGCAAAACGTTTTAAGGGAAGACGCCGAGAACAACGGCCACGATGAACAGGAACGCGACCGAAACCAGGCCGATATTCAGTCCGGCCTGCAGCTTCTGCCTGCGGGCGAACACGGATGTCGCGCTCGCGCCAGGGACGCGATGATGACGGCCGGAGCGTGCATCTGACAATTCGAGGTTAGACATCGCGTTTCTCCGCATCTCGGTTACGGTTACCGACAAGAGCCGCCAGCATTTCGTAAGGACATATTAATTGTATATCTACCCTATGGGATTTGTAGAGATAATTTTCGGTTTGCGTGTTGAACGATAGAAAACCATTTCGATGCGCCCTTCCTATTGCCGCCCCCGGGATGCTCGCCCGGACGCCTGAGCATTCAGTGGAAGAGATGCCAGGGCCAGAGGATCGGGCGATCTTCGGCGACGTCCTCAGTGCCGCGCCTTTCGGTTTCCCGCCGGGCCTGCTTGGCGAGGCTGCTGGCTTGCGGGACGACCGAGGCCGCTTTGGCGTCAGCGCCCTCCACGCAAGGGGTCAGATAACCAAACGTCATTCCACCAAGATAGAACATGCTGCACCTCGCTGGTTCGGCCCTCGGGCCTGACTGACACAATCATGCCACAATTCGAACCTGAGTCAACTATCTCTATCAGTTTGATCGAGTATTAGCGCGGCATTAACCCTGCAGCTCAATGCAGAAACGCCGCCTGACACGGCTTCTCGCAGCGTCAAACGGCGTTAAGTTGCTGATAAATTAGAACTTCCACTAACGGAAGTAATGAGCGCCGCGCGAGCGTTCTCCCTACCCTCTCGGCGGCAGATCGAATGTGCGCGCCAGCAGCTCGTAGTTCCTCAGCCGCAATTCCTGGTCATGGATGACGTCCTGCACCATGATCTCGTCGATCCCGGTGGTCTTAGCCATGCGTTCCATCGCCTTTCGGACGAACTCCGGCGTACCGATGAGATAGCCCGGCCAATCGGTCGTCTCTGCGGGCAGCACCCCGCCCATCAGTTCGATCGCCTCTTCGGGAGTGGGCAGGCGCTCGGGCATGACTTCGTCCTTGCGGCGCAGCTTGAAGGCGGCACGCATCGGCATTGCCAGCCGCTCCGCCTCTTCCTGCGTTTCGCCGATCACCAGGCGGATGGCAAGCAGCGAGCGCGGCGCATCGATGCCCGCGCGGTAGCGCGACGGCTGGAAGGCGCGGTCATAGGCGGCCTTTGCCAAGGGTGCCTTTTCCGGCACGTGGAAGGCGCTGCAGGCGAGCGCCAGGCCGAGCCGCCCGGCGCGTTCAGCGCTTTCCTCCGACACCGCCAGGATCCACGGCAGCGGTCCGGCGGGCAGATCGGCCATGACGCCGATGCCGGCGAAAGGCGAATCGGCCGGCAGGTCATTGCCGAGCCAGCCGACGAGTTCCTCGACCTGGCGGGCGTGATCGTCAGGCAATTCGACGTCGCGCAGGCGCTTCAGCGCCCGGTCGGCAACAGGTCCGGCCGTTGCGCGGCCGATGCCGACGTCGATGCGGCCGGGATAGAGGGCCTCCAGCGTCCGCAGTGATTCGGCGACCTTGTAGGGACTGTAGTGATTGAGAAGCACCCCTCCGACGCCAATGCGAATGGTGCTGGTGGCGCCGGCGAGCGCGGCGGCGAACACTTCTGGCGCCGCGGCTGCCTCGTAAGGCACGGCGTGGTGTTCGACGACCCAGTAGCGGGTGTAGCCAAGTCGTTCCGCCGCCTGCGCGAGCGCAATCGAACTCCTGAGCGCCCCGGCGCTCGTCTGTCCCTGCGGGATCTGGATGGGATCGAGAATCGACAGTTTCATGGGCATGCTCCTGCAGTTTCTGGCGACAGGCGGCAACCGAACGGCCCCGCCCGTCGCCTGTTCAGCCTTCGCCTTGGCGAAAGGTCGAAGGGATCACTTCACCTCGAATGCCGAGGGCGCGATCAGATCGGTCTTGATGTCGATGACGTTGGCGGCCGGGAGCATTTCCGATTCGACCATGAAGGTCTGGTCGGCGGTGAGGTTGGCGATATCGTCATCGGTCATTACCGGGTTGAAGTCGTAGAGCGGAAGCTGGGCGCGGGCGTCCTCGATCGAGATCTTCTGTTCCTCGGCAGCGATCGCCAGGGCTTCTTCCGGGTTTGCGGCGATGAAGTCCAGCGCCTTGCGGTGCGCTGCGAAGTAGGCGGCAACCAGTTCCGGATGCTCCTCGACGAACTTGGCGCGGGCACCGATGACCGTGGTCGGCTTGATGAAGCCTTCGCCGCTGGTCAGCGCCTTGCCGCCGGCCTTCTCGACCATGACGGCGTTGTTGCCGGCGAGGGTCGCGACATCAACCTGACCGGAAAGCAGGGCGGCACGCGCGGTCGGCAGGTCCATGTTGATGTATTCGACGTCGGCAAGCGTCAGGTTCTGCGAGCGCAGCGCGGAAACCAGGAGCTGGTTGAGTACCGTGCCCTTCGGACCGGCGATCTTCTTGCCCTTGAGGTCGGCAAGCGCCGTCGGGCCGTCTTCGCGGGTCATCAGGTAGTAAGCTTTTGGCGAGCGGGCATAGGCGGCGATGATCTTCACGTCGATGCCGTTGGCCTTGGCGAGGATGGCGGAGGTGCCGCCGAGAACGCTGGCAATATCGATTTCGCCGGCAGCGATCGCCTGTGTCTGCTGAGCGCCCGAGGTGATTTCCGGGCTTTCTACCTTTACACCATGCGCGGCGAAGGCTTCGTCCAGGTAGCCCTTGGCGCGCATGACGATCGAAGGAACGTTGAACGGCGCCGAAACATAGGTGATCCGAACCGTTTCCGGCTTTTCGGAAGCGATGGCAGGCGCAGCCAGCATGGCGAAGGCAAGCGCAAGGGAGCTGAACAGTTTCATTTACTTCTCCAATACAGGGACGGGATGAGGTGATGGCAAGGGCGATGGCGCCATGAGACCGGCAAGAATTCGGCGGCGATAGCCGTTGACGGCGGGATCGGTCGGATCGCGCGGATAGGGGATGGCGATCTCCTGCCTGCCGACAAGGCGACCGCGATCGAGTTCGACCACGTGCTCGCCGAGCAGCACGGCTTCCTCGACATCGTGGGTGACGAACACCACTGTCGGTCGCCTTGCCTGCCACAGCGTGATCAGTTCGTTCTGCATGCTGCGCCGTGTGAAGGCGTCGAGTGCGGCAAAAGGCTCGTCGAGCAGCAGCAGGTCCGGTTCGAGCACCAGGGCACGGGCGATCGCCACGCGCTGTGCCATGCCGCCGGACAGCTGCGCCGGAAAGGCATCTCGGAACGCCGACAGGCCGACGAGCTCGAGCATCGCCGTACAGCGCGCCTCGATAGTCGCGCGGCTTTCGCGTCCGACCAGCCCGAAGGCGATGTTGTCGCGGACCGACAGCCACGGCATCAGCCGCGCATCCTGGAAGACGACGCCGATGCGCAGGCCGCTCGCGTCGTGGTGAATGAGCCGGCCTTCGCTCGGCGGAGTGAGGCCGGCAAGAACGCGCAGCAACGTGGTCTTGCCGCAGCCGCTGCGGCCCACGACCGTGGTGAAGCTGCCGTCCGGCAGGGTCATGTCGATATCGGCAAGCGCGACGACCTCGCGCTCCGCCACCTGATAGCGGCGGCCGATTGCCTTCAGCTCAAGCACGCGCCACCTCCAGATCGCTGGCGATCCAGGGCGCGGCCTTGCTGATCGCCCGCTTCAACAGGTAATCCGCAACAAGGCCGATGGAGCCGATGACAAGGACGCCGACCAGAACGATATCGGTGCGGGCGAGGTTTTCGGCATCGACGATCATGTAGCCGAGACCGGCCGAGGAGGCGATCAGTTCCGCCCCGACCAGCGCCCGCCAGCTATAGCCGAGGCCGATCCGCATTCCGACCACCATCGACGGCATCGCCGAGGGCAGGACGATCCGGAGCATGATTTCCGACCGGCTGAAACCGCAAACCCTGCCAACCTCGATCAGCTTGCCGTCGACCTGGCTGATGCCGCCGCGTACGCCAAGGAAGATCGGAAAGAAGCAGGAAAGAATGATGATGCCGACCTTCTGCATCTCGCCGATCCCGAGCCAGAGCATCAGCAACGGCATCAGAGCGAGCGGCGGGATCTGGCGCACGAACTCGAGCAGCGGCTCGATGGCACCGCGCACCGGCCGCACGGTGCTGAAGACGACAGCGAGCGGAACGGCGACCCCCACGGCGATCGCATAGCCGAGCACGACACGCTGCAGACTGATCAGGGTATGGCGCAGCAATTCTCCCGAGGCGGCAAGATCGCCCGCGGTCGCAAGCACTTTCGTCGGGGACGGCAGCAGGAAGGCATTGACCCAACCGAGAGCGGAAGCCAGCCACCACAGCCCGATGACCACGGCAAAGGCCGCAAAATTCGTGACTGCTCGGAAATGGGGCATGCGCATCGTCGTTTTTTTTCAGAATATGCTGTCGCTTGGCCCGACTTAAGGGCTTTTTGTTGACCAAACAAGTCATATTAACGTCAATCGGCGAAAAAGCCTTTTGCACGGCGCCACGGCATCTCGGGCACCACTGCCTTCCGCGCTCCCTTGCAGCCGCGAAATCCGCATTCGTGAAAAGGCCGAGCCTATCGGCTTCAGCGAAATACTCGAGGCATTACTACATGTCGCAAACAATATTTTCCATTTGTTAAGCGCGCAGCCAAAATATAGCCATCACGGATTGGCCAACAATACCTTAAAACGGGGCCAACTGCATAACTAATGCCTTTTAACTTCATCCAATACCCTGGCTCGTTGCGCGCACTTTCGTGCTGCGCAAGCGTTTCTATATGTCTTCGGAGATAAAGAATGCCATTTGCTCGCATCCTCAGGATCAGGTTCCTGCTGCCAATTCTCTTCTCGATGCTTGTCGCGATCAGCTTCGTTCAGGGAATTACTTCGATCTACACGCTTTCCGATCTCAAGGCGCAGGCAGATGTCATCGGCCGGGAACGGGTGCCGCGCACCGCGCTCATCAATGCCACGGTGGATGCCGTCAACGAGGTTCGGCGCGGCTTTGCCGACTACCTGCTTGCCGGCGCCCAGGAACTCGATGCTGCGGAAAACGGGTTGCGGCTGAAGATCGCGGCACAACAACGCGCATTGAACGATTTCGAGGCAACGATCATCCTGGCCAAGACACGTGCGAACTTCAACCAGCTACAGGCCCTGCTCGATGTCGATTCCACCTACAGCAACAAGGTCAAGAGCCTCGTTCGGGGCGGACGGCAGGACGAGGGGCGTGATCTCTATCGCGGCGAGATGCTGACCAATTTCAACAAGGTGGTCGCCATCCTCGAGACCATGCAGGAAGAGAATGACGCGATCACCCGGGCAGCAATCGCCCATGGCGACGCGACCTATGACTTCGCGCTAAAGTCGGCGCTATTCGAACTGTCGCTGTCGGTGCTCGTCGCCATCGGCGCCACGATTTTCGCGTCCTGGCGGATCGCCCGGCCGATTGCCAGCATCAACGCCGCAATGAAGCGCCTCGCTCGCGGCAGCAACGACACCGTGATCCCCTATGCCGGCCGTAGCGACGAGATCGGCGACATGGCGGCCGCGGTAGCGATCTTCCGTGACAACGCCCTGCAGCGCATCCGCCTCGAACAGGAAGCCGAGGCGGACCGCAGCCTGTCGGACGAACAACGGCTACTGCGCGAACAGCAGAAGGCGCGCGAGGCCGCCGAGATCCGGTTCGCCGTCGACGGCCTGGCCGAGGCCCTCTCCGAACTTTCTCAAGGCAATCTCGCCCACCGCATCGAAAGCCCGTTCGCATCGCACCTCGATGCCCTGCGCCGCAATTTCAACGATGCCGCCGGGAAGCTGAACGCAACCCTCAAAGCTGTCGGCGACAATGCCGAGGTCATCGCCGCTGGCGCAAACGAGATCCGCAGTGCCGCCGACGATCTGTCGAAGCGCACCGAACAGCAGGCATCGTCGGTCGAGGAAACGGCAGCGGCACTCGAGCAGATAACCCTTGCGGTAAAGGACGCCACGGTGCGCGCCGAGGAAGCCGGTTCTCTGGTGGCCCGGGCGCGCGCCGGGGCCGAACAATCCGGATCGGTCGTGCGCGGCGCGGTCGCCGCCATGCAGGAGATCGAGCGCTCTTCCGGCGAGATCGGCAATATCATCGGCGTCATCGACGAGATCGCCTTCCAGACCAACCTGCTGGCGCTGAACGCCGGCGTCGAGGCGGCCCGCGCCGGTGAAGCGGGCAAGGGCTTTGCCGTCGTGGCCCAGGAGGTGCGGGAACTCGCGCAGCGCTCGGCCCAGGCGGCGCGCGAGATCAAGACGCTGATCACCACCGCCGGCAACCAGGTACGCAACGGCGTTTCCCTGGTCGGCGAAACCGGGCGCGCGCTCGAAGCCATCGTCGCAGACGTCCAGGAAATCAACCACCATGTCAGCGCGATCGTGATCGCCGCCAAGGAGCAGTCGACCGGCCTGCAGGAGATCAGCACCGCCGTGACCAACATGGATCAGGGCACGCAGCAGAACGCCTCCATGGTCGAGGAATCAACCGCCGCCAGCCGCAGCCTGGCCCAGGAAGCAGCGTCGCTGAACTCGGCTCTGGGCCAGTTCAACCTGATCGCCGCGAAGGCATCCCCCGACGCTTCACCGGCGCGTGCACCTAGCCGGACGCTTGCCGAAGCCTTTCCGGGCTCCCGGGCCAGGGCTGCGGCAGACGCATCGTCCTGGGCGGCATTCTAGGTAGCGATCGCTTGTATGAATTGGGATGGGTGCAGCCACGGCTGGCGCCGGTCACCCGTCATAGGGCCCGGTGCGGCGCCCGTTTCCATCCTAAATCGATCACGATTTTCCGCTACTGGTCAACGTCGGGGGCGCGGCCGATTGGAACCCGGGAGGAATGTCATGCGCCAGCCCGACATGGAGAAGCTCAACAGCCTGGTCGAACGCCTTGTCGGCGATGTCGGCGCCGCCATGTCCGGCGCCCTTGTCGCCCTTGGCGATCATCTCGGCCTGTTCCAGGCGATGAAGGACGGCATGCCGGTCACTTCGGACGAACTGGCTCGAAAGACCGGGATCCGGGAGCGCTACCTGCGCGAATGGCTGTCGGCACTGGCGGCCTCCGACTATGTCACTTATGACGCGGAAACAGAGCGCTTCAGCCTCACGCCGGAACAGGCCATGGTGTTTGCCGAGGAGGACAGCCCGGCATTCATCGCCGGGGCCTTCGAGAGCGTGCAGTCGCTGTGGATGGATGAGCCGAAGATCGCCGAAGCTTTCAGGAACGGCACCGGGCTCGGCTGGCACGAGCATAGCGCCTGCCTGTTTCGCGGCACCGAACGGTTTTTCCGCACCGGCTACAATGCCAATCTTGTCGACAGCTGGATCCCGGCGCTCAGCGGTGTGCGCGAAAAGCTCGAAGCCGGCGCCAGGGTCGCCGATGTCGGGTGCGGCCACGGCGCTTCGACGATCGTCATGGCCAGGGCCTATCCCAGATCGCATTTCTTCGGTTTCGATTATCATAGCCCCTCGATCGACAGGGCGAGGGCGGCAGCGAGCGAGGCCGGGGTCGGCGACCGCGTCACCTTCGAGCAGGCAACGGCGAAAACATTTCCCGCGGGCGCCTACGATCTGGTCGCCATGTTCGATTGCCTGCACGACATGGGCGATCCGGTCGGTGCCGGCCGCCATGTCAAGGACACGCTGGCGACCGGCGGCACCTGGATGATCGTCGAACCCTTTGCCCATGATCGGCTGAAGGACAACCTCAACCCGGTCGGGCGGGTGTTTTACAGCGCATCGACGATGGTCTGCACGCCCGCATCGCTGTCGCAGGAAGTCGGCCTCGGCCTTGGTGCCCAGGCCGGCGAGATGAAGCTGCGCAAGGTTGCTCTGGATGCCGGCTTCTCGCACTTCCGCCGGGCAACGGAAACGCCGTTCAACATGGTGTTCGAAGCCCGCCCCTGACGGATCCCGGACGAGTTCCAGCGGCACGAGATTGCCGCCGGCGCGAAGACGGCCGACATGCACCAGTCGACCCAAAATGATCGCAGAACCAGACGAATGCGCCGCGCACCCATGGGATGCGCGGCGCGAGATTGACCGATGGCACTCTGCGTGCCCACGAAGCTTATTGGACCGGAACGATCTTTCCGCCTTCCCACTTGTAGAGCGAGAAGCTCGGCGAGGTGAGGTCACCCTTCTCGCCATAGGTAAGGTCGCCGATGGTGGTGGCAATCGGCTCGCCGGACTTCAGTGCGGTGCCCACGGCTTCGGCGTCTTCGGCGCTGCCGGCCTTCTCGATGCCGGCCTTCAGGACTTCAACCGCGGCATAGGCATTGAGCGTGAACGCTTCGGCCGGAATGTTGCGCTCCTTCAGGGCTGCAACGGCGACCTCGGCGTTGGGGCTCTTCAGGGCATCGGCGGCATTGGTGAAAACGGTGCCTTCAGCCGCATCGGAACCGATGGCCCAGAATTCGGTGTTGGACAGGCCTTCGCCGCCAATCAACTGTGCCTTCACACCCTGATCGCGAAGCTGGCGGGTCAGCAGGCCGCCTTCCGCGTGGTAACCGCCGAAGTAGATCACGTCTACGTTTTCAGCCTTCAGGCGGGTGACGAGGGCGCCAAAGTCCTTTTCGCCCGGGGTCAGGGATTCGTAGATCACTTCATTGACGCCACCGGCGTTCAGCGCAGCCTTGAAGGCATCGGCAAGCCCCTTGCCGTAGGTGCCCTTGTCATGCAGCACGGCGATGCGCTTGTCCTTGAAATTCTGCAGAACATAAGCGGCGGCGACCTCGGCCTGCTGGTCGTCACGCCCGCAGGTGCGCAGGATGTTGGCGAGACCGCGCGCGGTCAGATCCGGGGCGGTGGCAGTCGGGGTCACCATCAGGATGCCGTTCTCGGCGAAAACATCGGAAACCGGCATGGCAACGCCCGAGGTGACAGGACCGACGACGAAACGCACGCCCTCACCCACCAGCTGGTTGGCGACCGAGACGCCCTGCCGCGGCTCGCCGGCGTCGTCCGTGACCTTGAGAACGACCTGCTCGCCGAGAATGCCGCCCTTCTTGTTGATTTCCTCCACGGCGGTCTGGGCACCGTTCCTGACCTGATCGCCGAATGCGGCAACCGGTCCGGTCAGCGGTGCGACCAGACCGATCACGATCTCGGCATGAGCGAGCGGCGCGAAGGCCAGGGAGGCAGCGAGCGTCAGGCCCGTCAATCTTGTCAAACTCATTTTCATTCTCCTCGAATTGGTCCGGCCGGCCTGCTGGCACGGCCGAAAACACCTTCCCCGCAGATTTCCAGCCCGCACGGACGATTGGCGAGCCTGCCGATTGCGAAGACAGGCAAACATCCGGCCGCCATTTTTGGACGGAAACACCCGGCGTCGAAGCCGTTTCTCTACGAAATGCGGCAATTTCGCGCAAGAATATAACTCCAGCTACGCCTTTTTGCTGATTTTCAACCAAATCGTGGCGCTCGTGCGATTTTGCCGCAGCAGCGGATCTTCCGCCGAGGCCCGCGAAATCCTGGCACGACAGGCATCGGCGACCTTGCACACGAATGACGGGTGGATTTTGCCGGCGGCGCTGGTAATAACAGTGGCCTCCGCCCGAACCGAACAGGTGCACCGCCTTGCCAGAGAATTACGGACCTACCCGCGAGCGACTCGAGACCATTCTGGCGCGACTGGATGCCCGGCGCGACCGCGAGCGCACATTCGTGTGCCTTTACCCGGCTTCCGCCCGCGCGGAGGCCGATGCCGCCGATTCGCGGATGGCCCGGGGCGAATGCCTCGGCCCGCTCGACGGCAAGATCGTCTCCATCAAGGATCTGTTCGATGTCGCCGGCGAGCCGACGCTGGCCGGTTCGATCGTTCGCCGCACGGCGACGCCGCCTTCCGCGGACGCTGCCATCGTCGACCGCCTTCGTGCCGCCGGCGCGGTCATCATCGGCAAGACCCACATGACCGAGTTCGCATTCACGGCGGTCGGCCTCAATCCCCACTATCCGGTGCCTGGCAACGCGTTCGACGAGAGCCTCGTTCCCGGCGGATCCTCATCCGGGGCGGCAGTTTCGGCAGCGGAGGGCACCTGCGACATCGCCATCGGTTCCGACACCGGCGGCTCGGTGCGTATCCCGGCGGCGTTGAACGGGCTCGTCGGCTTCAAGCCGTCGGCGCGGCGCGTACCGCTCGACGGTGCCTTCCCGCTGGCTCCGAGCCTCGATTCGATCGGCCCCCTCGCCTCCACGGTCGCGGACTGCGCACTCGCGGATGCGATCATGGCCGGCGAGCCTGCAGAGGACCTCGAGCCGCTAACGCTCGACGGCCTGAAGATCGCCATTCCGCGGGGCCGGCTTCTACAGGAACTCGCACCGGAGGTCGAGCGGGCGTTCGACCTGACCCTGCAGCGTCTCGCGGCAGCCGGAGCCAGGATCCTGGACGTGGCAATCGACGACCTCCTCGACCGCCTTGCCGAAGCGACCGCAATAGGCTCGATCGCCGGGATCGAGGCGAGCCGCATCCATGCCGACTGGCTGCCCGACGAGGCCGCGCCGGTCGACATCCGCGTCTCGGCGACGCTGCGGCGCCGGATAAAGGTGCCGCAAGCCGCGCTGGACGCCCTGCTGCAGACCCGACGCCAGTTGAGCGACGAAATGGACGTGCGGATGGCCGCGTTCGACTTCCTGCTGCTTCCGACGACGCCCATACCTGCCGTTTCCATCGCCTCTGTCGATGCCGACGAGGAGAAATACCGCCGGGTCGAGGACCTGCTGTTGCGTAACACGCAGGTGGCAAACCAGTTCGACCTGACCGCCATCACGCTGCCGTTGCCGGACGTCAGTCTTCCGGCCGGGATCATGATAATGGGACGCAACGGCACCGACCGGAAGGTATTCGCCGTCGCCGCGGCAATCGAGCTGCTGTTCCGCGGGCGGTAGCGGATCACTGGCCGCGGCGCCGTTTCAAGCCGGCGTGCCGCCTCGCCACCGACCTGCGCTCCCGTAGCGGCACTGGCCGATGCAACTCGTGGCTAGCATCGACAATCAGTGAATGCTAATGTTCACGGAGCCTGCTCGTGCATCCACGCGTCTTGCGCGCAAAGCCACAGGCAGACGCCGGCATTTGCCACCGATGAGCGCCTACCGTGTTCCACGCTGGACCCCGGCGTCGCGGCAACGAGCCCATCGCGGAGATATCAAAGCCATTCCTGAAACACACGACCTGTGGAGGAAATGCGCATGGCCAATCTCGTCACATCCATCATGCAGTTGCTCACGCCAGATATGATCGGCCGGATCGCCACATTGCTCGGCCTTGACAGCGACAAGGTTCAGCGCGGCGTCGGCGCAGCAGTGCCGGCGATCCTTGCCGGATTGGGTGCCGCAGCGATGCAGCCGGGCGGAGCGCAAAAGGTGGCCGACGCAGCACAGCAGAACACCGGCACGCTCGGAAATCTCGCCAACCTGCTGACCGGATCGACATCGATGGCCGAAAGCGGATCCGGGCTCCTGTCGTCGCTGGTCGGCACTTCCGGGGGAAGTGCGCTCGCCAATGCGATCGGCAAGTTCACCGGCCTCGATCAGGGCGCTGGCAGTTCCCTGCTCGGCGTCCTGACGCCGATCGTGCTCGGCGGCCTCGCCCAGCAGAGCAGCGGCGACATGAGCGCGAAGGGCATCTCCGGCCTGCTTTCCAGCCAGAAGGACAATATCGCGGCGGCCATGCCATCCGGCTTCCGCGAACTCCTGAGCGGCAGTGGATTGCTCGATTCCCTCGGCGGCACGGCGCAAGCGACGACGGCGGGGGCCGGCCAGGCTGCCCGCAGTGCGACGGGAGCGGCGACGGCAACCGCCTCTGCCGCCAGCGATGCCAGCCGCCGCGCGACTGCGGCAGCGGCCACTGCGCCGGCCTCGCGCGGCAACAGCTGGCTCTACTGGCTAATCGCCGCACTCATCATTCTCGGCGGCCTCTACTATCTCTACGCACGGCCGACAGCTCGGGTGACCACACCGCAAACGACCACCACCACACCCTCGACAACCACGCCGCCAGCGAGCACGACCACGCCGCCAGCGACCAGAGAACCGACGACAACCCCACCGAGCACGACGACCGAAACAACGCCAAGCACGGGCACGGCGCCGACAACCACCACGGACGCGACCGGAACCGAAGTCACCAAGGAGATCACCGACAGCCTGAACAGCCTGCAATCGACCATGAGCGGGATTACCGACGCCGCATCCGCTCAGGCGGCACTGCCGCGGCTGCAGGCGGCACAAAGCCAGATCGACAGGATCGGCTCGACCCTCAGCCAGATGTCCCCCGACCAGCGGAAGACGCTTTCGGCGCTGGTGGCGCCCGTGCTGCCCAAGGTCAACGAGATGTTCGACAAGGTTCTCGCCATTCCCGGCGTATCGGACATACTGAAGCCGACAATCGACGCGTTGCGGGCGCGGCTTTCCAGCTTCGCGTCCTGAGCTTCCCTTCTCGCCACCGCCGGCAATTCGGCCGGCGGTCCGAGGCTTAGCCACCCAGTTTTCGTCGGCCACCGCGGACGGCAGGAGAAGGCCATGGCAGACAAATCCACTTTCACGACGGAAGAATGGAACCTGATCCTTGAAAGCGTGATGATGGCGGGCATTGCCGTGACCGCCGCCGAACCGAGCGGGTTATGGGGGATGCTGAAGGAGAGCTTTGCCAACAGCAGCGCCCTGCTGCAGGCGAAAAGCGACGCCAAGGCGAACCAGTTGATCAAGGCGGTCGTCGAGGATTTCGCCACCTCCGAGGGGCGAACCGCCGCGCGTACCGGCATGAGTGCGACGCTGAAAGGCGCAGCGCCGGCGGATATGAAAGCGCGGTGCGTCGACGTCGTGCGTGAGGCCGCGACCCTGGTCGACGCCAAGGCGCCGGACGATGCCGCCGCCTTCAAGAACTGGCTCTACCAGATCAGCCAGAATGTCGCCGAAGCGGCCAAGGAGGGCGGCGTGCTCGGCTTTGGCGGCGTCCAGGTCAGTGAGGCCGAGAAGGCGACGCTTGGCGAGATCTCCTCGGCGCTGAAGCTTGGCTGATTGATCATGGCCTCGGGCATGGTCCCGGGCAGGCAAGCCCCTAGTGAAGCGATTCGAAGGAACGATCCTCATCGAGCAGACGGAAGGCGTTTGTCAGCGCCGCGACCAGCATGTCGGTCAATTCGTCACCTTCGTAATTGCTAAGGAACAGCGCCATCATGGGGTGATCCGGGTCCATGCGACCCTCCGCTTCGTCTGACATCTGATTGTCCTGTATTTCGCCGTGTCACATCCCGGCTCTTGCAGACCTCGTAAGCATGGCGGCTTGCGCAAGGCTGGTCGCATGCGACACGACGCTCTGCGAGCGCATGCCGCTTTTTGCTCGCCATGCGCCGGCCCGTGCGATAGATGGCTGCGGGAAACGATTATCGGAACGAACAATGCCCAAGAAACGGAAACACGAGAACGCCGACGACGAACAGCGGCTGAAAGTCGAATTTCCGGGCATCTACAGCGACTTCCTGGCTGGCAGGATTTCCCTCCGCAAGGCCGTCGAGGCTGCCGGGCTGAAACCGCAGCGTACCCGCCTGCAAAAACTCAGGAACTCTTGGAAAAAGGCGACGGCGGAAGAACGGGATGCCTTCCTCGCCTGGCTCGGCGAAACCGGAACTCCCCCCCGAACTGCCGCGAACACGGCGATGGCGCAAGTAACAAACGCTGGAGCGATGCCGATCGCCACCGGGCGCTATCTCCTTCCGGCAACTGTCATTCGCATCAAGCGCGTCATGGCGAAGCGCCGCCTAAGTTCGGACGAGGTGATGGCGGAGATGGGGTTTGGACCCGACCCGGCGCTGAATCGGGCGCTCAGGAGAAATGCAAGCCTGCGGCTGGCGGTCATCGCCGCGCTGGAGGCATGGCTGCAGGAAAATGCTGACGCCTGATTGCAGCCCCGCACCCAGAAAAACCAACCTTCGATTTCTTGATATTTGTCAAGAATATCCAGCTGCCCGAGCAGCAGTAACGCCATCCCATTGCACCAACAACTTATTTTTAACTATCGATCGTTAATGTCGAAAATGCGGATGGAATCCCGACAACTCCCAGGTCGTTCTTCCCCGTACAACTTATACGGACATTAGAAGCATCGCTGGTAGCGAAATACACATGAAGACCAAAGCATCATGGCTCCTTGTGTCGCTGCACTTTGCGGTTTTTGCCGCATTGCTGGGCGGCGCGCTGACAATGCCGCGAGGAGAGTTCGTTCTGGTGGTCACGGATCCCAGGCGCCCGCCCGACAACCTGTTGCACGTTATCGGCGCGGCGGGCGGATCATTTGTCAGTGGTGGCCGCAGCTCCTGGATAGCCGTCGCCCATTCCGCCGACAGAGACTTCATCGACCGCCTGCATGACGCAGGGGCGCTGTTCGTGCTTAACCATGCCCTGGCCGTTGGCTGTCAGACGGGAGTTTAGAAAATGAATGCACTTAATCGCCTTCGCGAGATGGCGTCATTCGGAATCATCGGCCTGTTGTGGCTGAACCTGCTAATGCTCACCTTGCGGAACGCCTTCCGCGCTGACGGCTTCGACCTGATGTCGGTGGTCGCCGGTCTCGTGATCGTCGGTATGGCGACGATCACCTGGGCGCGTGACCGCGCCGGCCCGACCACCCGGATCGTCACCTCGATGGCCCATGCCGCGGCCGTGGCCCTGCTGGTCTACGCGTTCTCGGGCACGTCGCTGCAGATCGACGTACACATGTATTTCTTTGCCTCGCTGGCGATCTGCGCCGCCTGGGTCGACTGGCGCGCTATCATCGGCTTTGCGGCACTCGTGGCGGTCCACCACCTCGTACTCTACGGCGTCATGCCGCTCGCTGTGTTTCCGGGCGAATCGGATTTTTCGCGTGTCGTACTGCACGCCGTCGTCCTGATTGCACAGAGCGGCGCTCTGATTGCCCTGACCACGGCGATGGTCAAGGCCTTCGTGACGGCCGATCAGTCGGTCGAACAGGCCCACGCCTCGGCACAGGAAGCAGCCGACATGGCCGAGCGGGCGCGCAATGCCGACGCCCTTGCCGCCGAGCAGCGTAGCGAACGCGAACTGGTAAGCGCAAAGGCCCATGAATCGGTTACCTTCGCAGTCGACTGCCTGCGTTCGGCGCTTTCGAGTCTTTCGCAGGGCGACGTTACCGTGCGTATCTCCGCAGACCTGGACGGTGACCTCAACGATATTCGCCACGCCTTCAATGAATCGGTCGAAAAGCTCGAAGAAGTGCTGAGGCAAGTGGGCGAAGTCGCCAACTCGGTCCGCAACGGCTCGAGCCAGATCAGCCAGGCCAACAATGACCTGTCGCAGCGCACCGAACGCCAGGCGGCTTCGGTCACGGAAACGGCCACCTCGCTCTCGAGCGTGCTCGACGCGATCCGCACGACATCGGAACTGGCCGAGACTGTTGGAACCATGGTCGACAAGGCGCGCACCGGCGCGGAAATGTCGGGCGCTGTCGCCGCTGACGCCGTCGACGCGATGATCAAGATCGAGAGTTCCTCCCGCGAGATCGGCCAGATCATCAGCGTGATCGACGATATCGCCTTCCAGACCAACCTTCTGGCGTTGAATGCCGGCGTCGAGGCGGCAAGAGCGGGCGAAGCCGGCAAGGGCTTTGCCGTCGTCGCCCAGGAAGTGCGCGAACTGGCGCAGCGTTCCGCTTCCGCCGCCAAGGAGATCAAGCAACTGATCGGCGCATCGGAAAGCCATGTGAAGAACGGTGTTGCCATGGTCGACAAGACCGGCGAAGCACTGCGGGCGATCGCCCGCGATGTCACCGACATCAGCAGCCGCGTCGCCGATATCGTTTCGCGCTCGCGCGAGCAGTCGACCAACCTGAACCAGATCGGCGCGGCAATTTCCGATATCGATCACAACACCCAGCGCAACGCTGCGATGGTCGAGGAATCCTCCGCCGCCATCACGTCGGTCGCCGGCGAGGCACAGTTTCTGGAGCGTCTCCTCAGCCGCTTCCAGGTCCGTCACGAGTCCGTGGCGCGGCGTTACGCCGCCTGACGATACCGGCGACACCGGGCACCGGCTCCGGCCGCCGGTGCCCGGATCAGTCCGCCCCCCGCCGGAAGAGATCTATCGTCCAAACCTGTCAAAAGCGATCGCAACACTGCCCGAAAGGCGATGCTGCGATCGCTTTCGCGTTCTTGCGGCCGGGATCGCGAGCGTGCAAACTGGTAGCGGCATTGGGACCGGGACCACTCAAAGCCGACAGCGCCTGTGTACCGCCGGGATGAGTTGCCCGGGCGGAAGCGCCTGACCCGAGGGGCGAAACTGCACACACTCTGCCGGCACCGGCACAGGCAGCCCGTTTCTTTTCGAAGTTTAAGTTCATCCCGACAGTCCTGCCAGATCCCTTGCCCAAACCACCCGTCCTCAACCGTGGCCTCTCTTGAAAGGAACAACGGAAATGACCGGAAGTTTTGTGACAACGACAGATGGCACCAATATCTTCTACAAGGACTGGGGGCCGAAGGAGGCCCAACCGATCGTCTTTCACCATGGCTGGCCGCTTTCCTCCGACGACTGGGATACGCAGATACTATTCTTTCTGGAGCAGGGTTACCGCGTCATCGCTCATGATCGTCGCGGTCACGGCCGTTCCTCGCAGGTGAGCGATGGCCACGACATGGATCACTACGCCGCTGATGCGTCCGCCGTTGCCGAATACCTCGATCTCCGGAACGCCGTTCATATCGGGCATTCCACAGGCGGCGGCGAAGCGGCGCGCTATGTCGCGCAGTTCGGTGAGCCGCAGGGCCGCGTCGCCAAGGCGGTGCTGGTCAGTGCGGTGCCGCCGCTGATGCTGCAGACTCCGGCAAATCCGGAGGGCCTGCCGTTGGAAGTGTTCGACGGTTTTCGCTCGGCGCTCGCCGCCAACCGGGCGCAGTTCTTTCTCGATGTCGCGAGCGGGCCGTTCTACGGCTTCAATCGCAAGGATGCCAAGATCTATCCCGCCGTGATCCAGAACTGGTGGCGGCAAGGCATGATGGGCGGCGCCAATGCCCATTATCTGGGCATCAGGGCCTTCTCCGAGACCGACCAGACCGACGACCTGAAGGCGATCTCCGTGCCGACGCTCGTCCTCCACGGCGACGACGACCAGATCGTGCCGATCGTGGCCGCCGCCCACAAATCGATCACGCTGCTGAAGAACGGCGTCCTCAAGGTCTATGAAGGCTATCCGCACGGCATGTTGACCACCCATGCGGATGTCCTCAATCCCGACCTCCTCGCCTTCGTGAGAGGTTGAGCATCCCGGCGTGCCGCTGCCGCCGGCGGCACGCCCCTCCCCGCTCCCCACTCGATCCCCAAGACACGGAAAACGCGACACGCCATTCGAGGCAGCCACTTCGACGCGCAATCCACCCGTTTGCGTCATTTTTTTGGCAATTTGCACGAAAAAGGCACGAGTTTTGCTTCGCTGGGCGCGGGAGGAATCGTTATTCAGGGGACACACATGTCAAATACCACCGTAGGTCAGGGCGAAGGCAACACCCTTTTCCCGATCGTTCTGTCCATCGTGGCAGCTGCCGCTACCGGCGTTCTTTGGGCCTATGCCAACCCGATTCAGCTCGTTCCGGGCGTCATCCAATGGCGCATCTTCGCCTTTCTCCCGCCGCTCGTGGGCATTCTGCTCGGCTGGAAGAGCGGCCTTATCTGCGGTTACCTCGGCACGATCATCTGGTCGCTTCTCGCCGGCACCTTCATCCCGGCGCATTCGCTGCTCATCGACGGCTTCATGGTCGGCCTCACCGGCATGATTCCCGGCCTGCTGTTCAACCCCAAGACGACCACGTTCGACACCGTAACTCTGATTAAAATTGCGGCAACCTGCCTAATTGTTGGCCTCGTCATGGTTCTGGCGGTTTCCTCGAGCCTCGCCTATCTCGGTATCTTCCCCTTCTGGTGGGCTGTTCTCTACCTCGGCCTGTCCGACATCGTTCCGATGCTCATCGGCACGCCGCTCCTGGTCATTCCGGCCCTGAAGATCCTGAAGAGCGCCCATCCGGCCGGCTTCACCCGCTTCTGATCTGGCCTGGACAAGAAAGTGCTGGAACTTCGCAATGTGACTATCGCTTTCGGTGATGCGGGTCCCGCACTCGCCGAAGGCTCACTCGATATCGGCGCAGGCGAGCGAATGCTCGTCTGCGGCGCCGCCGGAAGCGGAAAGACGACGCTGCTCAGCGCCGCCGCCGGCATCATACCTCGACTGGTGACGCCACACTCCTTTGCCGGCACGGTGACGTTCGAAGGCCGCCCGGTCTCGACGATGAGCCGTGACGAACTGTTCACGGCGATCAGCATCGTATCGCAGAATGTCGAGGATCAGCTGTGGGATCTCAGCGTGGAGGATCTCATTGCCTTCCCGCTGGAAAACCGCGGAATGGCCAAGGCCCGCATTCGCGAGCGATTGCAGGAACTCCTCGGAGAACTCGAACTCGACGCCCTTAGGGGACGGCGTGTTCTCACGCTTTCCGGCGGGGAGCGACGCATGGTGGCGATTGCCGCTGCGATTGCCGCCGCACCGCGCCTTCTGGCCCTTGACGAACCGACCACCGGGCTCGATCCCGCCGCGCGGCAGCGCCTGGTGCGGATCCTGCGCAAGCTCGGCGCGGAAATCCCGGCCCTGCTCATCTCCGAACAGGACCCGGCTTCGGTGCGCGAGGTTGTCGACCGGGTCGCGCTGCTCTCGTCGGGAACCCTTTCCGGTGCCCATCCGGCCGCGTCGCTGATGCAGGCCCAGGCACCCTGGCTCGAGGCCGGCGTCCTGCCGCCCCGGCTGGAGCGCTCGCAACGCAAGACCTACGCCACGGGCGATAGCCTGCTCGCGGTCAGCGGCCTGAAGACCGTGCTGACCCGGAAGGACGGCCAGCCGGTGCTGGAAGACGTCGGTCTCGAGATCCGGGCCGGTGAGGCCGTCGCCCTGATCGGCAAGAACGGCGCCGGCAAGACGACGCTTTTCCAGTCGATCCTCGGGCTCGCCCGTATCGCTGCCGGCCGGATCGTCATCAGGGGCGAAGAGGCTAATGGCTGGACCGCCGCACGCCGCGCCAGGTCCATCGCCTATCTGCCGCAGAACATGCGCCGCATCCTGTTCAACATGACGGTGCTCGAGGAAGTGACCTTCGCCATCACCGCCGCCTCGGGAAGCACCAGGGATCCGGCTGTCCTCGACAGGGCTCTTGCATGCCTCGCGAAGTACGGGCTCGGCGAGCATGCGGAGACCAACCCCTTCGCACTGTCCGCCCGCCAGCAGGCTCTTCTCGGGCTCGCCTGCGCCGAGGCGGCCGGAGCGGCGCTTGCAATTCTCGATGAGCCGCTCCTTGCCCGCGACCTCAACGGACGGCGAATGCTGGAGCTGTTCCTCGGCACCGCGCTCTCCTCCGGCCGCGCGATCCTGCTGATCTCGCACGACCTGGAACTCGTCGAAGACGTGTCATCCCGCGTGCTGGTTCTCGATCAGGGCCGCGTCGTCTTCGACGGCGATACCGACGCCGCCTGGCAAAGCGCCGCGTACCGCTCGCTCGGCTGGCCCGCGCCGCGAGCCGATCTGGCTATGGAGGCCATGCATGCGCATTCATGACGTCAACTTCTTCGTCAAGCTGGCAGGCGCGTTCCTCGTCATGCTTGCGGCCTGGTTCATGCCGGCATGGTACTACGGCGTGGTCCTCTCCGTGGTGACGGTCGCGTTCCTCTGCGCCGCCCGGGTGCCGGGGCTGCGCGGCTATCTCAAGGGCGCCTTCCTGCTGACCTTGCTGGTGATGGCAAGCTGGATCCTCAACCTCACCCTCCAGGGCACCTCCCTCACCGACGCTCTGCCGATCGCCGCCGGAATGGCCGCACGGCTGGTCACGACGACGGCGGCCTTCTATTTCGTGATGGAAACCAGCACGCCCGGCTCGATCCTCGCGGCGGCCAGCGCCGCCCGCCTGCCGCCGATCGTCACCCTCGTGCTGTCCCTGACCTTCGGCATCATCCCGATGCTGCGGGAGGACTTCGAGCGCATCGCCGATGCCCAGCGCGCCCGCGGCATGGAGATCGACGACGTGGCATTCGCGACGCGGCTGCGTTTTGCGCTGGCGCGCGGCGTGCCCCTGCTCGTCCAGGCGATCCGCATGGCGCACGCCATCTCGCTTTCGCTTTCCGTCTACGGCTTCGACATGAAGCGCAAGCGAACCACCTGGCGCAATGTCGGGCTTCTCGTCGAACCGAAGCTGCAAATCAAGGACATGAACCGATGACTAGCGAAACCTCCACTTCCCCGATGACCGGCCAGAGCTGGCCCGTCGACGTGAACGGCCTCGAGGTCGAACTGCCGATCGTCTCGATTACGCCGGATTTTGCCATCTCGCTGATGATGGTGATCGATCTCGGCATCCGCTTCGGCGAGCATGTCGGGGCGGAACTGGCGAAAAAGCTTGCGCCCCTGAAGCCCGACGTCATCGTCGGCGCCGCGACGCTCGGCATTCCGGTGGCGATCGAGGTATCGCGCGCGCTTGGCCTCGACGACTACGTCGTCCTGCAGAAGTCGCCGAAGATCCATCTCGGCGACGCCATGGTGCAGACGATCTCCTCGATCACCTCCAAGGGCGAACAGCGCCTGCTGCTCGACCGCCGGGCGGTTCCATTGCTGGAAGGCAAGCGCGTCGTCGTCGTTGACGACGTCGTCGCGTCCGGCTCGAGCCTCAAGGGATCGGTCGATCTGGTGCGCAAGGCCGGCGGCGATGTCGTCGGCATCGGCGTCATCCTGACGGAAGCGCGCGACTGGCAGGAGAAGCTCGGAGACGACAGCACGCTGATCCACAGCCTCGGCCATATCCCGCAGTTCACCAAGCAGGGCGATAGCTGGACCCCCATTCCGGAAACATTCCTCTAGGCTCACGCTCGCAAACCAGACCCGGATTGCACCGCATATCACCACCCCGGCAGACCCTTGCCGGGGTGGTCTGCGTTCGGGCATGGCGTCTTGCGACAGCGGCGCCGGCAAACCCGCCCTGTTGCCCGCGGCACCGAGATTTCGCGGCTGTCATTGCGCTGTCATCACACCGTCATCACACTGTCATCACAGAGTGGCAGTCAGGCCGCATTTCAAGACGAGACGATGTGAACCTTGCCGCGCCTTACCATTCGAAACATTCACAAACGCTTTGCCGGCCCGCCAGCGGTCGATGGCGTTTCGCTTTCCATCCCCGACGGCGCCTTTCTGGCACTGCTTGGCCCCTCCGGCTGCGGCAAGACAACGCTGCTGCGCATGATTGCCGGACTGGAGCATCCGGACCAGGGCGAGATCCTGTTCGACGACGACGTCGTTGCCGGACCGGATGGCCACGTCCCTCCGGAAAAGCGCAATCTCGGCATGGTCTTCCAGTCCTATGCGCTGTGGCCGAACATGACGGTCAGGGGCAACATCGAATTCGGGCTGAAGATCGGCGGCCTTACCGCTGACCAGCGCGCCGCCCGCATTGCCGAAGTGCTCGACGCCGTGGGCCTCAAGGGGCTCGAGTCGCGCCGCCCGCACGAACTCTCCGGCGGCCAGCGCCAGCGCGTGGCGCTCGCTCGTTCGCTCGCTATGCGGCCGCGCCTCATCCTCCTCGACGAGCCGCTCGCCAATCTCGACGCCCACCTGCGGGAGACGATGCTGGTGGAGTTCCGCCGCATCCACTCCGGCGTCGGCGCCACGTTCGTTTTCGTGACCCATGACCAGGACGAGGCCATGGCCGTTGCCACCCATGTGGCGGTGATGAACCGTGGTGGCCTGGAGCAGATCGGCACGCCGGAAGAACTTTACCGTCGCCCGGCGACCGAAATGGTTGCCCGTTTCGTCGGCCGCGGCCGCACCCTGCCGGTCGATGTCGTGGAATCGCGGGACGGCATGACCACGGTGCGACTGGGCGAAACCGTGCTGCGGATGCCGGGACACGCGCCCAGTAGCGCCGGCTGGCTCTGCTTCCATGCCTCGGACCTGGCCGTCGCCCCGCAGGGAGGCCAGTTGCGGGCGGAACTCGTCAACCAGATCTTCCGGAACGGTGCCTGGCTCAGCCAGTTCGCGCCGCTTGGCCTCGATGCCGACGTCATAAGCCTGCCGATGGAGGAGCGCCTGCAGCCCGGCACGCAGATGTCGTTCTGCTTCACCGGCGGCTGGATCATACCGCGCGCTGCGGCCAATGCCGCGCCGAGCCGCCAGACGCAGCTGGAAATCGCCTGAGCCATGCCGAAACTCACCGCCATTTCAGGCGTGGGCGCCAAGGGCCCGGCCTGCTTCCTCTATGAGAACGATGGCCAGCGCCTGCTGCTCGACCTCGGGCGCGGACCGGACGGCGACTGCCTGCCGGTACTCGACGGCATCGGCCGCATCGACGCCATTCTCTTCAGCCACGGCCATGTCGACCATACCGGGGGCATTGTCCTCTGGGAAGCGCTCGGCAGACCACCGCTCTATGCCACGCGGCCGACCATCGCGCTCAGCCTTCATCCGCAGCTGAAGACCGCTACGGCCCTCGAGGAGTGCACCGAGGTGCTCGGCATTTCCGTGGAAACGGGCCCCTGCGGCCATGCGCCCGGCGCAGTATGGATGCGGCTCGGTGGCGACGGCGGGCTCGTCTATTCCGGCGACGTCTCGCTCGAAAGCACCCTTTTCAGATCCTCGCTGCCGCCACGAGCGCAAGCGCTGGTGTTCGACGCATCCTATGGCGTCGCCGATGTTCCGCTCGACGAACAGATTGTCGCGATCGATGCCGCAAGCGGCGGAACCGTGCTTTTCCCCTGCCCGGCCGGGGGACGCGGGCTGGAGATAGCCCGGCACTATCTCGACAAGGGCGCTCGCGTGAGCCTCTGCCCGGCACACCGTCAGGTGGCGGAAGTGCTGCTCTCCTTCGCAGACTGGCTGACGCCGGGCGGCCACGGCGTGCTGGAGGGCCTGCTGACCCGCTGCGACACGCTGGAGGCAGGCGCACAAATCGACGGGGTGATGATCGCCGCCGGGCCGAACGCCGAACGCGGCGTGGCCCAGGCATTGGCAGCGCGAATGATCGCCGAAAAGCGGGGCCGCATCATCTTCACCGGGCACATTGCCGCGGGCCGACCATCCGAAACCATGATAGAGAGCGGACACGCCCGCTTCCTCCGCTGGAATGTGCATCCTCGCCTTTCGGAGCAGCGAGCGCTGATCGAGGCAGTACGCCCGAAACATGCGCTGGCCGCCTTCTGTCATCCGCCTGAACTGGCAGAATTGAGGGCGGAGACCGGCTGGCCGATCGCAAACGACAACGTCTTGGAATGGTAATGCAGCTTCCCGGAAACGAATTCTACTTCATGCGCCACGGCATGACCGCGAGCAACGATGCCGACCGGATCGCCGGCTTCACCGACGAGCCGCTGACCCCCGAGGGACACCTGCTCGCGGCCCGCCAGGCCGGGAAGCTTGCCGGCATCGCCATCGGCTCGATCTGGGTCTCGACGCTGCGGCGCGCACGCCAGACTGCCGACGCGGCGCTCGCGGCCTGCGACGCGCCGCTGTTCCTTCTGGACGAGTTGCGGGAGCGCAACTGGGGCATGCTCGAGGGCCGCCCCCGCAGCGAGCTCGACCGTGGGGCAACGCCGCCGGGTGGCGAAGGCCCGGCCCAGTTTCGTGCCCGGATCCGCGCCGGCCTCGCTCGCATCGACGGCCCGGGCCCGGTGCTGATCGTCGCTCATTCCGGCACGGCGCGGGAGATTTTCGCCGGTCTCGGGCTGCCGTTCGAACGTCCGGACAATTGCGACATCCTGCATTTCCGGCAGGGTGAAAACTGTCACTGGATTGTCACGAAACTGTAGCGTCGGCGTCATGCGACATCGCTATCCGGCCCTTGTCCAAGCCTGCTCCACCTGCAGGATGCTCAAAAAAGAGGTCGAGATGTCGATTTTCCGCAATCTTTTCACCGCCGCTATCCTGGCCGGCTCGGCGCTGTCAGCCAGCGCCGCCGACACCATTACCGTCTACACTTCGCAGCCTCAGGACCAGATGACCGCCGTCATCGAGGCCTTCAATGCCGAGCATCCGGACATCAAGGTCGAGCTCTTCCGTTCCGGCACGACCGAGCTGATGGCCAAGCTCCAGGCCGAATATGCCGCCGGCAAGAGCCCGGCCGATGTCGTGCTGATCGCCGATACCGTGGCGATGACCCAGCTCAAGAATGACGGGCGCCTCCATGCCTTCGCCGATGCGCCGGTGGACGGCATCGACCCGGCCTTCATCGACAAGGACAAGACCTATTTCGGCACCAAGCTGATCACCACCGGCATCGTCTACAACACCAATCTGGTGAAGACCCCGCCGGCAAGCTGGAACGACCTTCTCGCGGCCGACGCCGCCAAGAGCCTGATCATGCCGAGCCCGCTCTATTCGGGTGCAGCCGTCATCCATGTCGGCACTGTGGTGCAGCAGCCCGAATTCGGCTGGGGCTACTACGAGAAGCTCGCCGAAGGCGGCGCAGTTGCCGGCCAGGGCAACGGTACGGTGATCGAAGCGGTCGCCCGCGGCGAGAAGGCCTACGGCATCATCATCGAATACATGGCGCTGAACGCCAAGGCCAAGGGATCGCCGGTCGATTTCGTCTTCCCCGAGGAAGGCGTCAGCTCGATCACCCAGCCGGTCGCCGTGCTCAAGGATTCCGATGCGATCGACGCCGCCGAGACCTTCGTTGCCTGGCAGCTCTCCAAGGCCGCCCAGGAGCAGTCCGCGGCACAGGGTTATTTCCCGATCCTCGGCGGCACTGCCCAGCCGGCGGGCTATCCGGATCCCGGCAGCCTGAAGATCCTTCCGGCCGACAGCGACAAGATGCTGGCCGACGACAAGAAGAACAAGGAAGCCTTCGCCGACATCTTCGGCGGCTGATCGTCCATGGTTCGCAAAAAGGCTTCGGGAGGCGAGCGTCTGCTCGTCTCCCTCCTCCTCCTCTACGTCGCCTTCACGACATTCTGGCCGCTGGCGGAACTCTTCGCCACCGCCTTTCAGCCGGGCGAGGACGGCGCGTTCCTCTCGCTGTTCACCGAGACCCTCGGCAGCCGGTCGACCGCCCGGGCGCTGGCCGGATCGCTCTACACATCGGGCCTGGCGATGGCCATTTCCGCAGTGCTTGGCGTAGCCCTTGCCCTTGCCGTCAACATGCTCCGCCTGCGCACCCGCGCAGCACTCACCTTCCTGATCCTGATGCCGCTGATAGTGCCATCGCAGACCATGGCGCTCGCCTGGGTCGAGCTGTTCGGCGCCAATTCCCCGATCCTCAACGCCTTCAACCTCGCGCCGGCGCCCGGAACCACCAATCCGCTCTATTCCGCCGGCGGTATCGCTCTCGTCATGGGTGTCGAGCACATGCCGCTGGTCTTCATTGCCACGAGCGCTGCGCTGCGCGCCCTTCCGTCCGATCTCGTCGAGGCGGCGCGTATTCTCGGCATCCCGGCACGCCGGATCGGCACCGGCATCGTCCTGCCGCTCGTCATGCCTTCCGTTCTCGCTGGTTCGCTGATCGCATTCACCGCCGCCATCGGCAATTTTGGCGTACCGGCCCTGCTCGGCATACCGGGTCGGGTTTCGGTGCTGACGACGCTGATCTACCAGCGACTGAACGGATTCGGTCCTGATGCCGCCGGTCAGGTGGCGGTGCTTGCAATCCTCCTGACCGTCATCGCCGCAGTGGCCCTTTCGGCGCGCAGCATCATGATGCGCCGGATCGCGGTGCCGCTTCCGCCCGGAAAGCCGTTCGAGCCGACGCGGCGCGCGCCGTTCGCCGAAGCGCTGCTATGGCTACTGGTGCTGGTGATCTCGGTCGCGCCGCTGGCCGCGTTGACCATTACCTCGCTGCTGCCGGCCGTCGGCGTCGCCTTTGGGTGGGAAACGGTGAGCCTCGGCCAGTTCGCCACGGTCATCGCCAATGACACGGTACGCCGCGCCTTCCTGAACTCCTTTACGCTTTCGCTGTTCACGGCGACGGTGTGCGTCGCGGTTTCGGTGCCCTTCGCCTACCTTGCCAGCCGGCGGCCAAACCGCCTGCTGAAGGCGATGGACATTCTGGTGGAGGCGCCATGGGTCATCCCCGGAACAGTGGTGGCGCTCGGCATGATCCTCGCCTTCCTGCAGCCTCTGCCGCTCATCAACCTGTCACTCTACGGCACGATGGCGATCCTCGTCGTCGCCTATCTCGCCCGCTTCCTGCCGCTTGTCCTGCGGCCGGTCGCGGCAGCGGCGGAAACCGTCGATCCCTCGCTGGACGAAGCCGCCCGCATCGCCGGCGCGGGGCTCTTGCGCCGCATTCACGCGATCTTCCTGCCCGGCGTGCTGCCGGCGGCGATGGCGGGCGCCATCCTGGTGACGATGACGGCAGTGAACGAACTGACGCTGTCGGCACTGCTCTGGTCCTCCGGGAACGAGACCATCGGGATCATGGTCTTCGCCCTGCAATACGAGGGCAACTCGACCTCCGCCGCAGCCGTCGCTGTGCTCTCGACCCTCGTCGTCTTCGCATTGGCGGGCGTGGCGACCGCGCTCTCGCGGTTCCTTCCCCATGGCACGCTGCCATGGAAGGCGTGAAGCAACCGAAAGCCCGAGATCCGGCGCGCCAGTTCCTGGATCTCACCGCCAACCATCAATAGTTCGGCGGGCTGTATTGTGCTCCATGCCGTCCGCCGCGGGTAACTATTTGTTAACCTCCAGCTACCATTGATGGCGATTTATCTATCTGACAATTTTTAGGAAAGACAACATGGCCGGTATCGACGAATTTCGTGACTACACGAACACCCGGAGGCGCCGCCACACATTCTATTGCTACTCCACGAAGGAGTTTGTCCAGGACCAGGCGATTTTCTTTGTGCTGGTCGAGGCCTACAGAAAAACGCGCAGCAAGCGACAGGCACTCTTTCTGACCGACTGGTTCGTTGAAGGGAACATTCCTGACGATATGCAGGATGGCGGCTATCTAACCAACGTCAACATTTCGAGCGAACTTAAGAACAAGATCAGTGGCGAAACCAGAACAACCGTTGGTAACGTCGGACTGACTTTTGCGGACAAGCGGGAAAAGCACGGCTTTTGGGGCGCGGTCAAACTGAAGACCTTCGGCGACACCAAGGCGCCCGAAAAGCTTTTTGACACAGCGCAGATCCAGGTTGCCAAGATGCTCGATGACAGGCACGGCTTCGGTGGCGTGAAAGGGGCGGGGGCAACATACCAGCCGGATAGCAGCTACCAGCCGAACGCCGTATTTTCCGGCCAGGCGCAAATCCTCAGAAAGCACTTGAAGACCGCCGGTTTCGATCCTGATGATCTCGGGATCTACTAGACTATTCTGGAGTGCGGCATCGCCCTCTCGGCGATGGTCGTCAACAGAACGATCCGGCGCGAGGAGAAACCTTCAGGTTCCTCCTCGGATCGTGGGCCCGGGATCGCTCAGCGAATTCCGGCGCGCAACATGCCGGCCTTGTAGAAGTAGTGGCTCTTGAACAACGATTCCTTCAATTTCGTCGGACTATAGTTGGCGTCGTTCAGATCAAACAGGCTCTGGGCGGGAAGACCGTTCTGCTCGGCAGCGAGCTGGAAGCAGTAGACGGCAAATTGCGAGCAGAAGAAGCTGTGACCCTTGCCCGTGGTCAGCCGGTTGATCGTGGTATCGACGGTGCGCGGATTGACCGCCTTGCCCGGCCGCACCAGCGATGCGGCGGCACCGGCGAGGGAGTACTTTGCATTTTTCGAATTGGCATGTGCATCGAAAACGATCTTTGCCGCGGTGGCTGCCCCCTGCGCGACATTGGTCAGAAGGCAGCGGTAGACCTCGTAGTCGTATTGCTTGTTCTGGACGCGCAGATCGTTGGCCGAGACGCCGCTGCCCTGCGACTCGATGATAAAGTCGCCATCAAGCATGATCCCGGCATGGACGATGTTGTTGTTGCCGTGAGCGCCCTTCTTCTGAAAGAGATTCTGCCCGAATGTGATCACTTTGGAGATGGCCGATCCGTCGCCATACTTCAGCATGAGATCTCCGGCTTGCACCTGATCGGTATTGAGATAGGACAATTCCAAATTCACTGACACGCTAGTACCTCGCTTGCAGAAAACACGACGAGCGCAGGTTTCACCTGTCTCATCGGACTCGAATCTTTGGCTCAAAATGACAGAAATCTACCGGGAGTTGTTATTCTCGATTTCGTCCCCTTCTGTCCAGTAGCAAAAGATACGTGGCGACATCCGCTCAGGGCATGGATCGGGTCGCAAGCGCCAGGTTGCCCGAAATCGGATCGATCACGGTGTCATAGGTTACCGGCTCACTGATCGAATCGGCTTCCAGCCTCGCATGGATCCTCAGGTGCAGCGTGCGACTAAGTGGATCCGAAGCCGGCACAAGCTCGACGGCAAGATCCTGGAAGCGCGGCTCGAAATGCCTGATGATCGTTTCGATCTGACGCTGGAACTGCTGCTGCTGCGCCGGTGTCGAAAGCTGTCGCCCCTGCACCTCGGACAGGCCGAAGGCGAGGACAGAGCGTTGCAGCTCTTCAAGCTCCGGGTCGAGCGGCAAGTGCCGGGGGCGGGTATTGAACAGGATCTCGAGATCGCGGCGCACGGAATCGCGCAGCTCGCGCATCGCCGCCTCGACGCTGCGGTCGGTCTCTATGCTGTCACCCTGGAGGAGCCGGTCGAAGAGCGGCAGGCGCGGCGGTGTTTTGGTGACGGTACGGGCCATCCACCACCTACTTCGCAGTGACGGAGGCAATCTCCGTTTTCAGTTGGAATGTCGAAACCACCTGGTCGAAATGGAAATGCGGCTGAAGATGCATCAGGCAGCTCATCGATCCGGGCTTGCCGGGAATGTCGCGAACTTCGAGCCGCGCTCCGGCCAGCGGGTAGCGGGCCTTGAGTTCCGGCCCGGCATCGGTGTTTCCGATCGTATAGTCGCGCAACCAGCCATCGAGATAGCGTTCGAGCTCGGCGGGCTGGGTATAGGCGCCGACGCGTTCGCGCGCCATTACCTTGACGTAGTGTGCGAAGCGGCTGACGCACATGACGTATTGCAGCATCGAGGACAGGCGGGCGTTCGCCTGCTCGGTCGCATCGCCCTCGTCACCGACCGCATGCAGGGATCGGGCGCCGAGCAACACCATCGATCGGGCAAAATTGCAGGGGCTAAAGGACATGAAGCCGAGATGCTCGAGCGCTCTCTGCTTCTTGTCGGTCAGTTCGACCTCCAGAGGCCGACGATAAGCGATCTCCTCGCCTGAGGAAAAGCGTGGTGTCGGTAGCGCCGAGAAAATGCCGCCGCGCTCGTCCGCTCCGCTCGCACCGGTAATGTCTGCGAACCAGCCATAGTCGCGAAAGGCGCGGATCGCCACGGCACCGAAAGCAAAGGCCGCATTGCCCCAAAGCCAGGAATCGATCCCGATGCCGCCCTCGACATAGGGAAAGCCATCGGTGCGCGCCGAACTGTCGCGGTAACGGTCGCGCAGCAGGATGCGCGGCAGGGCCACCCCGACGAACCGGCTTTCCTCGCGGCCACGCAGCTTTTGCCAGCGCTGGTATTCGGCGAGGCGGAAACCGGTGTCGAGCCGCTGGGCATGAGAAAGGTCGGAGAACGACGGCACGCCGAACAGTTCCGGCGCCGCGCCGACCACGCAAGGGGAAAAGGCTGCGGCTGCCACCTGGGCGACCCCCAGCAGCGTGTTGACATCGTCGACCGGGATTGCCTGCGCGCCTGTCGCCCGGTGGCGCACGGCATAGTCGCAGATCAGCAGACCGTAGGGCATACCGCCCGGCATGCCGTATTCGTCATTGTAAACCTTGGCGAAAAGCGCGCTCTGGTCGAACTCGGCGGACTTGTCGAAATCCCGGGAGAGTTCCTGCCAGGTCGCGTTGAGCAGGCGTACCCTTACCTTGTCGTCCCCCCCGGCTTCGTCGATGACGAGTTCGACGCCGCGCCAGGTGGCTTCCAGCTGCTTGAAGTCGCGGTGATGGAGAATGGCGTCCACCTGGTCGCCGAGAAGCTTGTCGATCATCGCGATGTCACGGGCAAGCAGCGCCTTGCACACATCGGGATCGGCGAGAACCTCGTGCTTGTCCCTGCCGAACCATCCGGCAAGGAGCTTTCCCCCATGGGTCTCATCGAGGAACGCGGCGAGCGCGGAGGAACCCGCCTCGCCGTCTTTCCCGAGCACTGCGCCGGCGAGATTCCGGCGCAATGCAGTGGGTACACCATCGCCGCGGGAATCGTGGCTCTCCACAGCGGTGGTGTCGATTACGTTCATCGCTGCATCAGCCCATCTGCGGGATGCGGGCGACGAGACGCATGGAGGTGGTCAGCTCTTCCATCTGCAGCCACGGGCGCAGATAGGCGACCGCGTTGTAGGCACCCGGCGCACCCGGGACTTCCTTGACCGTTACGTTCGCCTCGGCGAGCGGATACTGGGCCTTCATTTCGGCGCTCGCATCCTGGTTGCCGTTGACGTAGTTGCGGATCCAGTCGTTCAGCCACTTTTCGCAGTCGCTGGCTTCCATGAACGAGCCGATCTTGTCGCGTCCCATGACCTTGAGGTAGTGCGAGAAGCGCGACGTCGCCATGATGTAAGGCAGGCGAGCGGAGATCGCGGCGTTCGCGGTCGCGTCCGGGCTGTCGTACTTCTTCGCCTTCTGCGTCGTCTGGGCACCGAAGAACACGGCATAGTCGGTGTTCTTGTAGTGGCAGAGCGGCAGGAAGCCGAGCTTGGACAGTTCCGCTTCACGACGGTCGGTGATGCCGATTTCGGTCGGGCACTGCTGGTCGGCATCGCCATCATCACTGGTGAAGGTGAAGCTCGGCAGGTTCTCGACCTTGCCGCCGCCTTCGGCGCCGCGGATGGCAACGCACCAGCCGTACTTGGCGAAGGCGCTGGTCAGACGCTCACCCATGGCGTAGGCGGCGTTCATCCAGGTGAAGCTTTCCGCGCTCATGGCCTTGGTGTTGCCATCGGCATCGATCGGAGCTTCCTCGAACTTGAACTCCTCGATCTGCTTGCCCTGCGCGCCGTAGGGAACGCGCGAGAGGACCCGTGGCATGGTCAAGGTCACAAAGCGGCTGTCGTCGCTTTCGCGGAAACTGCGCCACTTGATGTATTCCGAGCTCTCGAAGATCTTTTCGAGATCACGCGGCTTGGACAGATCGGTGAAGCTGTCGAGGCCGAACATCTTCGGGCTGGCCGCGGAAATGAACGGCGCAAAGGAAGCCGCCGCGACATTGGAAATGCCCTGCAGGACTTCGAGATCCTCGGTACCGTTGCCGAACTCGTAGTCGCCGATCAGCGCGCCGTAGGGCTCGCCGCCCGCGGTGCCGAATTCGGATTCATACATCTTCTTGAAGGTCTGGCTCTGGTCGAACTCGACGGCCTTGGTCAGGTCCTTGTGCAGTTCCTTCTTGGTCAGGTTCAGCACGCGGATCTTCAGCGTGGAACTCGTCTCCGAGTTCTTCACCAGATAGTTCAGGCCGCGCCAGGAACCTTCGAGCTTCTGCAGTTCCTCATTGTGCAGAATGGCGGTCAACTGCTGCGACAGCTTTTCGTCGATCGCGGCAATCGCCTTATTGAAGGTCTGCGTCAGGTTCTTGCTGAACGTCACTGTGCCAGCAAGGGCTTCCGAGGTCAGCGTGCGCAGGAGATCCTGCACTTCATCGGGCTCGGCCGTCTTGGTGACCTTGATCGCCTGATCGAGAAGGCTCAGGCCACCGGTTTCCTCGGCGACTGCGGCGCTGGTTTGCTTCGATGCTTCAACGCTCATGGATCAGTCCTCCTTCTTTTCCGAGCCCAGTTCGCCGGCGAGTGCCGCCAGCTTGTCAGTGTTCTGCAGAACCTCCTCGAGGAGGCTTTCCAGCTCTTCGGAGCGGTCGGCCTTCGACATCAGGTCGCGCAGCTTGTTGCGTACGGCCAAAAGCTTGCGCAGCGGCTCGACCTGCTCGACGATCGCGCCCGGCTCGAAGTCGTCCATCGACTTGAACCGCAGGGAGACCTGCATTTCCGATCCGTCGCCGGCCAGCGTGTTCTCGACCTTGAACTCGGCGCCAGGTGTCATGCGCTGCATGACGTCATCGAAATTGTCACGGTCGATCTGGATGAACTTGCGATCGCGCAGCGGCTTCTGCGGCTCGTAGGGCTTGCCCGAGAAATCGCCAAGGACGCCGACAACGAACGGCAGTTCCTTGCGGACCTCCGCGCCCTCGGTTTCCACGTCGTAGGTGATGTGCACGCGCGGCGCACGCACCCGCTTTAGCTTCTGTTGAACGCTTTCTGCCATGACAATCCTCTAATTAAAGTTGCTGGACTAAACTCGACGAATGGTGGCTACCATCCGCTACTCTCGGTTTCGGTGGCCGCAGGCTCGACCGGCTTGATGCCCGCGGCGAGCAGGATGCGCTGGATATGCGCGGGATCCTCGGCCAGTTCGGCGAGCAGCTCCGGCAGCGACATGCGCGCGCGTCGAACCGCTTCTTCCAAAGTGTAGGACAGCGGCGAATGAGGCTCGGTCTTGCGGAAATAGTTGGCGATGCGGACAATTTCGCCGAGCGCCTCCTCGCGCGAAGCGTAGCCGTCAACACGCCGCACGACCTGCACGACGGTCCCCGTGCCTGCCTCTTCGCCCGTGGCGACCGTCTCGACCACGGCGTCATCCTGGATCGCGACAGCCGCAGCGGATGCGGCCAGCTTGTCGGCGGCAAAATGGCGGACGGCGCGAAGGATCTCCTCGAGCAATTCCCGCAGCGCCGCAGTCGATGGTGCGTCATAGCCCGCAACGGCATCGAAGGCGGCCGACATCTCGGCAAGGGCGGCAAGCGTTTCCTCGACCACGGCGACGGTCTCGGCGAAATGCGCGACTGGCGTTTCCGCAACGCTGCGCATGAACTGCTCCATGCCGATGGCGCCGTTGTCGATCCGCTCCTGCTTGCGATCGGGGTCTGTCACTTTTTCGAGGTCGCTCGCCTGCTCGTAATTCCACAGCGAATAGTCGGCCTGCGACCCACGGGTCAGCTCGACCAGACGAACGGGCTGGATCAGGGTTCCGACGGCGCCCGAACCGCTAAGCCCGGCAATGGCGGTCACCTTGCCCTCGACGCCGTCCTCGTCCAGCTCGGGAAAGCAGCTTTCCCAGTAGTCGCGCACGATGCCGGTGATGACGTTGAGAGCATCCCGGAGACCGGCAAAGCCCTCGATACGCAGCATCGCCTCGGCGAGCCAGGCGGCGATCTCGAGATCCTTGGCGTGGCTTTCCAGAATTTCCATCGCGGTCTGACCGACCACCTGCCATTCTTCCGGCGGCGGCGCACCAATGTCCACCGACGCGCGCTCGGCCGAACGCGCGGCATTCCGGGCATCCTTGGTCCTGTAGTACAGCGAATTGGAGGAACTGTCCGAACGCGGGTCGGTACCCGACGGAGCGTCGTCGGAAATCGGCTGCAGCAAGCTGTCAACGTCAATGACCTGCGGGAGCGCCATGCGGCAAATTCCTTCCCGCCCCGAAGGGCTCGTATAACTCCATCAAACCAGAGAGCGAAACGCGCGCTCACCGAAACATGAGATTTAAAAATCCTCGTGGCTTATAGGGGGCAAATCGTTAAACGAGATTGAAGCCGCAGACAAAATCAACCTCAGGCCGCAGGAATCAGAGGGGGATCGTTCTTCAACCAGCCATTTCCCCCGTTCGCGATGTCGAGACCACGCTGCATCACGGCAGTGAAGCGTTTGTGAAGACCAGCGGGATCACCGGCCGATAGGGCCAGCAGGATTGCCGCTGCGGCCCCGATCGGTCCGAGCCGCGGATCGGGCAGCGCGTCCGGCAGTCCCTCCGGCGCCAGACTGCCGCCCGACCAGAAGACCGAAAGCGCCACATAGGCGGCTGCCCCCTCGAATTTCGCAGCCTCGGCAACCTCCATGCAGGCCCGCCGACGTTCTTCTCCGGGCTCGTAGACCCAGGCGGCGGCGCGCTGGACGCATTTCGTCTCGAGTTCGCCCGACCACTGGACGGTGCCGTGCACGGCAACGCACGCCCACCAGACCGCCTCGCGTATCGGCAGTGCAAAGGCCAGAAAACGTATGGCGTCACCGGTCAGTTCGGCCTGGACCAGAAGGTCGAGGTAGCCCTGCGGCGACAGTTCCGGCAGCAGATAGGCCCTGGCCTCCGCGGAGAGGTCCACGAGACGGGCAATCTCGCCGGCCGTGGCGAACGAAACCTTCGCGAAGGGTTCCAATTGAACTTTCACCATCCGCCTCCTAGTTGATCTTCACGATGCCGCCCTTGACGATCGCCATGCCGTCGGCGGCAACATTGACGATAGGGGCCTTTACGTCGGCGTTGGCGTCGGCCTTGATGGTGATGGTGAGGCCATTGATCGTGATCCCCTGCGGCGCCACCTCGATGGTGTTGCTGCCGCATTTCAGGGTGATCCCCTGCAAGGCCTCCAGGGTGATCTTGCCGGCCGCGGCCTTGGTCGTCTGGTTTCCGGCATTCAGCGTCAACGTGTCGTCGCCGGAGGCAAGGGTCGTGGTGCGATTGCCCCCACCGAGCTTGAGGGTGTCGTTTCCACTGGTGATGTCGACGGCACGGTCTCCCCCCTTCAGCGCCAGGCTGTCATTGCCCTGGCCGAGCGTTACCGTGCGATTGCCCTTGTCGATGTCGAGTGTCTCGTTGCCAGCCTTGAGCGTTTCACTGCGGTTGCCCTTGTCGAGCGTATAGGTATCGTTGCCTTCGGTGATCGTCGTCGTGCGATCATTCTTGATCGTCCGTTTCTGGTCATGACCGACATCGAGCGTGTCATCATTCTCGACTTCGCGAACGAAATCCTTCTCCGCATGGAAGAAGATCTTCTCGGCGTCCTTCTTGTCCTCGAATGACAGTTCGTTGGCATTCGATGCCTGTCCGCCCTTGCTGCTGCGGGTCAGGATGCCGCCTTTTGTGGCATTGGCGGGCAATGCCCAGGGCGGCATGTTTTCGTTGTTATAGACCGCACCGGTGACGAGCGGCCGATCCGGATCGCCATCGATGAACTGAACCACGACCTCCATGCCGATGCGCGGAACGAATACGGTGCCCCAGTTCTTGCCCGCGAGGCTCTGCGCCACGCGCACGAAGCATGAACTGGCATCGTCATTCTTGCCGTAACGGTCCCAATGGAACTGGACACGGATGCGACCGTATTTGTCGGTGTGGATTTCCTCGCCCTTCGGACCGACGACCACGGCGGTCTGCGGACCGTATGCGCGCGGCTTTCTGGGAAGAGACGCCGGACTTGCCGTTCGCGCCGACGGCACGCAGGAAAAACTGTTTCGATAGTAAGGCTTGCCTTCGGTGCCGGGCCAGGCGGTGAAATGGGCCCGGTCGACCGCCTCGTGCGTGACCTCGGTCACCACGAACTGCTTGCCGACAAGCGCGCCGACCGGGTGCTCTGTCAGGCTGAAACGGTGGCCAGGGACAAAACTGGCGCAGGTGCCGGAACCGCTCACGCGCTCGAAGCCGGCATCCGCGCCATCAACAGCTGCCCCCGCCAGATGGCTCAATTTCTCATCGCCCTTGGCGGCGGCGCGATAGCGATAGTGCTGCCAGGTCTTGGCAGACGCCGGCTTCAACGCCGTCTTCTGCTTGGCCTCTGCCTTCTGGCCGGCCTTTTCGAAATCATATTCCTCGAAGGTCCATTCCGCATCGGTGAGGCTGACGCCCGTGTGAAGAGCGTAGATGCTGTCGCTGACCTCCTGCTGGTCCTGGCGATATGCCACGTCCTTCTGCAGGCAGTCGGCATATCCGGAAGGGCTGTCGGTCAGAACGAGGGTATGCTTGCCGTCCGAGTGGGTGAAGTAATAGAAAATGCCGGCGTCAGCCAGGATCCGCTCGACAAACGCCAGATCGGTCTCGCCGAACTGGACGCAGTATTCGCGTTCCTCGTAGGTCTTGCGCAGCTTCTTCTCGAAACTGATCCGCCATTCGCCGAGAATTTCCTCAACGATTTTGACCACCGTCTTCTGCTGGAAGGTCTTGTAGTCGGAGGATCGGTCGAGCAGCCATAGGCTCGGGGAGATCGTCAGGGAATAGAGGCGATACCCGCTACGACTGAGCGGCCCTCCGGCGAAAGACGTGACGATGCCGTTGGTGAGGCGACGCTTGCCCCCCGGCCTTGCCATCGACAGGGTCACCGACTGCCCGAGCAGAGCCTGGGGGTCAACGACCTCCTGTGCGGAGAGCGCGTGCACTGTAAATTCGAAGAGCCGCGACACACCTTCGATGCCCCTGACTTCGGTTGCAACCAGCGCGTCCGGGCCTAGTGGGGTATCCAGGGTTAGCCAGCGTTCCGCCTGAATCAGTGTAGTCGCCATGGGCATTCTTTTCCGTAAGGGCGTCTGGCCTTGCGCCAGACGCCATACTCAGTCCCGGATCAACCGCTCTTCGCGGTCGCCAGGTCGTAGCTGACCGTAACGGGCGTCCCGGCCTTGTTCTTGTCGTCGTAGGGCAGGAACTTGAATTCGATCTTGGTGAAGTTGATCGAAACGGATTCGGTCGGGCGGTCGCCGCCGGTGCTGACGCTGTAGCCCGAGATCAGGGCATTGGTCAGAGTGTATTCGGTGTAGGTATTGCCCGGGCTGCCGGTGGTGACGAGGTGAATCTGCACCTTCTTGCCGACGTTGCCGGTCGCCGATTCGACGAAGAGCTTCGACGAAGCACCGTCCATCTGCTTGGTGATGGTGATTTCGCTGACCGAAGGTTCGGTGGCTTCGCGGTTCGCCGTAGAACCGGCAGGAGTGGAGATGCCGCGGCCCAGACCAAACTGCAGGCTGCTCACATCGATCCACTTCTTGTGGTTTTCATGGGTGGCGTCGCCGTCGATACCCTCGTATTTTAGATAGATTGCCATCAAAATCTCCAATGGTTGAACACGAACTTCGTACTTTCAAATAGCCAGGCGGCCGGATTTGCCGGCCACCCGGACCGGTCACTGCACCGCGGCGCCGCCCTCGGTGCCTTGCTTCTCATCGCCGGCTGTCACGCCGGTATCCGCGATGAACTGAAACTGCCCGTCGCCATCGATGACCACCTTGATGGCGCCAATCTCGCCGCCTTCAGCCATGACGGAAAGCACATGGGCGGAAAGGCGTGGCAACAATCCGCGCGACAGGATGTATTCGATATTGCGGGCGCCGCTCTCGACCTCTGTGCACCGGGCCGCAATGCTTTCGACCAGCGACGGATCCCAGTTGAGGCTTGCCTTGTAGTTTTCCTGGAAGCGCTTGGCGATGCGCCCCAACTGCAGTTCGACGATCTTGCGGATGACTCCGTCGGCAAGCGGGAAATAGGAAACGATCGAGCAACGGCCGAGGAAGGCCGGCTTGAAGGTCTTGAGCAGTTCCGGCCGCAGTGCCTCGGCGAGCGCTTCCGGCTCCGGCCTCGTTGCCGGATCGGCACAAAGCCGATGGATGAGATCGGTGCCGGCATTCGACGTCATGATGATGATCGTGTTCTTGAAATCGATGTCGCGACCTTCGCCGTCGCGCAGCATGCCCTTGTCGAAGACCTGGTAGAACACGTCCTGGACGCCGGGATGCGCCTTTTCCATTTCGTCGAACAGCACGACCGAATAGGGACGCCGGCGCACGGCCTCCGTCAGCACGCCGCCTTCGCCGTAGCCGACATAGCCGGGCGGCGAACCGACGAGCATCGAGACCTTATGCTCTTCCTTGAACTCGGACATGTTGATCACGGTGAGATTCTGCTCGCCGCCATAAAGAAGATCGGCCAGCGCCAGTGCCGTCTCGGTCTTGCCGACGCCGGACGTGCCGACCATCAGGAAAACGCCGATCGGCTTGCGCGGATCGATCAGCTTGGCGCGCGAGGTGCGGATCGTCTCCGAAATCGCTTCCAGCGCATGCGACTGGCCGATGACGCGCTCTTCCAGCTTCTCCTTCAGCCCCATGATCGTCTTGATTTCGTTCGCAACCATGCGACCGACCGGAATTCCGGTCCAGTTACCGACGACCTCGGCGATCGCCTGGCTGTCGACGGTGACCGGCACCAGCGGCGTTTCGCCCTGGAGTTCGCGCAATTCGGCATTGACGACGGCGAGTTCGGGGCGAAGGGCATCCGGCGACTGCTCGGTCGCTTCATCTGCGGAGAGGGCATCGTGCAATTCGCGAACCCGCGAGACGAGCGTGCGCTCCTTTTCCCACCTGGCTTCGAGCTCTTCGAGCTCCAGCATCGTCTTTGCCCGATCGGCCTCGAGCGCCCCCACGCGCTCGGAATGATCGGCGCCAATCTTCGCCTCGCGGCTGAGGACGCCAAGATCGGTATCGAGCATCTCGATACGACGCTTGCGATCCTCGATGGCGGCCGGCACGGCATGGCTGGCGATCGCCACGCGGCCGCAGGCGGTATCCAGCAGGCTGACCGCCTTGTCGGGCAGCTGACGGCTCGGGATATAGCGACGCGACAGGCGCACCGCATCCTCGACGGCCTCGGACAGAATGCGGACGCCATGATGGCGCTCCAGCGTAGGAACCAGGCCGCGCATCATTGCGATGGCGGTTTCGTCACTCGGCTCATCGACCTTCACGACCTGGAAACGACGCGTCAGGGCGGGATCGCGTTCGAAGTACTTCTTGTACTCCGCCCAGGTCGTGGCCGCGATCGTGCGCATCTCGCCACGCGCCAGCGCCGGCTTGAGCAGGTTCGCGGCGTCGTTCTGGCCGGCAGCACCGCCGGCACCGATCAGCGTATGAGCCTCGTCGATGAACATGATGATCGGCTTGGCGGAGGCCTTGACCTCCTCGATGACGTTCTTCAGGCGGTTTTCAAACTCACCCTTCATCCCGGCGCCGGCCTGGAGGAGGCCGAGATCGAGCGACAGCAGCTCGACATCGCGCAGCGCCGGCGGCACGTCCCCGGCAGCGATTTTGAGCGCGAAACCTTCGACCACGGCCGTCTTGCCCACGCCGGCCTCGCCGGTCAGGATCGGGTTGTTCTGGCGGCGACGGGTCAGCACGTCGATGATCTGGCGCGTTTCGGCGTCACGGCCGAGAACCGGATCGATCTTGCCCTCGCGCGCCCGCGCCGTCAGGTTGATCGTGTACTGATCGAGGGCCGATCCGCCAGCCACCGCCCGCGGACGATCGCCATCTCCGGACACGGCACCGCCCCTACCGGATGCAGCCGGACTGCCGGTTTCGCTGCTGCCCTCGACGAGGTTCAACAGCGTCGTGCGCAGCGTTTCCGAATTGATCTTGGCGAATTGCGAAGACGCATCGCGCGCAAGCGCCGAAAGCGCGTCGTCGCACAGCAGCGCGACCATGAGGTGCCCGCTTCGCAGCGTCGTCTCGTTGAATTGCAGCGACGCGTAGATCCAGGCCTCGCGGACCCACTTCACGATGTTCGGTGCAAGCGCCGGCGAACGGCTGTTTCCGGTCTTCAGGCGATCGAGGACCTTCGTCAGATCCGCCAGAACCTTGCCGCTGTCGAGTTCAAAGTGTTTGAAAATCCTGGCAACGTCGTTATCGCCCGCTTCGATCAGCTTGATCAGCCAGTGCTCGATTTCCACGTTGTAGTGCGTACGGGACAAGGTCAGGCCGACGGCACCTTCAAGCGAGGATTTCAGATGTTTGTTCAATCGTCCAATGAGGGACTGCAAGTCGACGTTTAGCAATTAAACACTCCCCTCCCGACCCTCGTCCGGCCAGATAAAACAATCGCAACGCTAAAAAGTGTAATTTTTCAACAGAAAGACGAATCTCGGCGCGGACGATATGGGCTCAACCATAACCTGTCCATGACGAATTTCGGGTCAACTGCCGAATGCAGCATCCACCGTCGGGAAAATCGGAAACAGCCTTAAAAAACCACTCATCTCGAAAACGAGCCGGATGCGGCTGTTAAGACCAACGAGCGCCATGCGGCCGCCGGCAGCCTTGATCTTCTTGGCAGCCCCGAGAAACGCCGACAGGCCGGTGCTGCTGATGTACTCCAGATTCGTCAGGTCGATGATGAGACTGGTGTCGCCGCGATCGATGACGGCGGACAGGTGCCGGTCGAACGTCGAAGACGTCAGACTGTCGATTCTCCCATCCGGCGCAACGATCAGATTGCCCTCTCGGCGGCTCTCGGTAATGTTCATGCGACAACAACCCCAGTTTGCAAATTGGCTCGGCGTTGGCGCTTTCATGAAGGCCATCGCCGGCTTGGCATCGATTTTTTTCAGAAATTGCCTCAACTTTACTAATAATTTCAGAAGGTGTTTCAACTTGCGGCATCCACTGGGTGCATCGGAGATCTCGATCGGATGGGAATTGACATTCCGCTTCGCAATGAACTGGCGGCGCTGGCGCGCCAAAGCCTTCAACCGCGCCGTTTCCCGGTCCGCAGGGACGTGGAGCTGAGCGGCGGCACGGCCGCGCCGGCCTCGCACACAGCATTTTTCGACTATCAGTGGCTCGACGCCCGCACGGTCGTCGCTTGTACTGCCCGGCTTCCGGGCGTGGGGCTCGAAGATGCCCTGCGGGCCTCGTCGTTGCGTCAGCTCATGCACATCTGCATCGCCCGGCTCGGCGATCCGCAAGCGGCCCTGGACACGATGAAAGCGCTTGTCGGAGCACCCGCGCCGGATCTCGCTCTCGTGCGGCTCGACACGTCGAGCGGCGCGATCGACGCGGCGACGCTCGGCGATGCCAGGGTGACGCTTGCCGCCGATGCGGATGCGCCATTGCCGGCACGCCTGCCGCCTGACACCCTCGTCTGGATCACCGCAGGCGAGATCGGCGACCTGGGATCAGCCACGGTGCCCGAGACCGGCCTTGCCGCCCTTGCCGATCCTGTTCTCGACAATTCTCCCTCGGGTGCTGGCTGCGCCCTGCTCTTCAAGATGCCGGGCAAGGATGCTACCCGGACGACGCTATCTCTCGTGAACGAGCAACACGCGATCCCCCAGCTTCTCGTCGATGCGCGCCGCTTTCTCGAACGTCACAGTGTCCCGGACGACATTCTCGATGGCATGGACATCGCCCTCGACGAGATCCTGACGAACTCCATCAACTACGGCTTCCCGGACAGTCGCCACCAGGAGATTCTCGTCTCCCTTGCGATCGATCCAGGGCGGTTCTCGATCGAGGTTCGCGACGAGGGTATCGCTTTCGATCCGCTCGGCGTGCCCGAACCCGATTTGTCCCTCGATCTCGATGAGCGCCAGCTCGGCGGGCTCGGCATGCATTTCGTGCGCACCCTGGTTGACACCGTCGAATACACTCGCAGTAGTGGCTGGAACATTCTGACGCTGACGAAGGCGTTCGAGAGTTGATGGGAGATCTTCTATGAATGCTGCCCGCATGGGCGATCTGGTACTGCAGGATGCCCCGCATTGCCATGCCCCGATTCACCCGGCCGCACCTGTTCCGACCCCTCATCCGCATCCGGCGATGCCGCTCGCCATCGTCACCGGCCAGCCGACCGTCCTCGTCGGCAACATGCCTGCGGCGCGACTGACCGACATGACCGCACCCTGCGTGCTGGCTGGCTGCGTTCCCGGTGGCCCCGGCATGATCGCCATGGGTTCTTCGTCAGTACTGATCGGCAACATGCCCGCCGCCCGTATCAATGACATGTCAAGCCACGCCACCTGTGTCGCGCCGATCCCGAGCCCCGTTGGCAAGATCCTGCCGCCCGGCTGCCCCACCGTGATGATCGGCGGCTGACATGCGCCTTTCGCATTTTTCCGCGCTGCGGCCGGTCTGCCCCGTTTGCCGCACGCTCGCCGGCACGCTCTCGCCGCTTGGCATTTCCCTCGTCGAAGCGGAACGCAACGAAGATATCATCGCCGGGGTGCTCGGATGCTCCGCATGCGGTGCCGAATACCCGATCATCGACGGCATGCCCGTGCTGGTGCCCGACGTGCGCCGCTACGTGCAGGACAATCTCTTTTTCCTGATGGCGCGCGACGACCTGACGCCGGCGGTCGAGAGCCTGCTCGGTGACGCCGCCGGCCTAGGCAGCGGTGTCGATTCGCTGCGCCAGCACGTGTCGTCCTACATGTGGGACCACTGGGGAGACTGCGACCCGGACGGACCCGGGCGGGTGCCCGGCGACACCAGGCCGGGCTGCCTTGCACGCAACCTTCACGAGGGCCTGACGCTTGTCGGAGACGATCTGCCGGATGGCCCGATCCTTGATATCGGCTGCGGTGCCGGACGGACCGTCGTAGAGCTCGCCAGGACCACCGGGCGGCAGGTTCTCGGCATCGACATCTCGGTGCCGCTGGCACGGGTCGGACGCAAGGCCGCAGTCGAGAAACGCGCCGACTATTCCCTTAAGCGAGCAGGCCTCGTCTACGAAAGACGTCGCTTCGCACTCGATCACGACACCGCCGCCCTCAACGACGTGTGGATCTGCGATGTGCTGGCGCTCCCGTTTTCTTCAGGATCCTTCGCATTGGCCTCCGCGATGAACGTGCTCGACTGCGTCCGCGATCCGCGGGCAGCGCTGATCGAAATAAGCCGCGTGCTGACAGCTGATGGTAAGGCACTGCTTTCGATCCCGTTCGACTGGAGCGGCCATGTGACGCCGCCGGAAGCCTGGCTCGGGGGCCATTCGCAACGCGCACCCCATGGCGGCGACCCCGAGGCGATCCTCGCCATGTTGCTTTCCGACGGCCCGCTGTCGGCCGGCGGCTTGCGGCAGTGCGGGCCGGCACGCGAAGTGGCCTGGCAGGTGCGACTGCACGACCGCTCGGTGATGCACTATTCGGCTCTCCTCACCGTTGCCCGCAACCACCCGAATACCGGTGCGCCGGCCTAGATCCCGCGCACCAGACCACCCCGCGATCGCAAGGTCAGTTCCGAGCAAGCCAGACAGCGTATCAGCTCCTCGTTTATGCACCCGCCTGCTTTTGCCCAGTATTGGGCCGTTTGACAAAAGCTGGAGGCGGCTAGAATTCATGCATGGCTGATTCGGGGACATCTGATGACTGTGGGGGCGATGAAACTGCGACTTGAGCTGACGAATCCGACCCTGTTTCCCGACACGCAGCCTTCCAGGACCGTCGACGGTGACAATCTGGTCATCGGTCGCTCGGCGGAGGCGGACTGGGTCCTTCCGGATGCAGATCGCGTCATATCCAAGGCGCACTGCCGGATCGAACGCGACAGCACGGGCTTCTCGCTGATCGACATGTCGGTCAATGGCGTTGCCGTCAACGGAGCCCCGATCGCGCATGGAATGGCACAGCCGCTCGCGCACGGAGACGAGCTGACGATCGGCCAGGCCGTCATCCGCGTGAGCTTCAAGGACACCGCCGCCACAACGACCGCGACCGCCTCGCCGTCCCTCGCCCCGGACCTGGGCTTCCCCGCCGGGCCGTTCGGACAAGCCGGAACCGCGGCCGCGACCGGCCCCACGGCAGTTCCGGAAAGCCAGCCCAAGGCAGCGGAGGCCGCCGCACCGTCAACGCTGCAGGACTGGTGGCTTTCGGATACTCCAACCGCAACGCTTGCAAAATCTGTGGATATACCAGCAGTTGACGGAAAATCCGGAAGCTTTTTTGGCAGTGACACCGACAACCCGTTATCAACTTCCGGCAGTGGAGTTGCGAGACTACGTGACGGTGCGGCCCGGATCGATTCACGGGCGCTGGTGCGAGCAGTGGAGAAGGCGGTGTTGATTTTGCCTGGAGAGGAGCGTGAACGCTTCCTCAATCGGCTGTGTGAGCTACTTGGCGAGGAGACCGCCAGTTGAACTCAGCGGCACTGCCCCTCAGCATCAGTTCCCCCGCAGCATGGCGAAGCCGCCGTGGTGGTTTCGCACGGGCCGTGCTGATGCTGGCACTCGCCGCAACCCTTTCCGCCTGCGGCGTTCTCGGCGGCGACAAGCCGCCACCGACGGAAATCGAGATCAAGCCCGCGCCGACGGCTGCAAGCATCGACCTCATCTCGGTCGCCTCGCCGCTGGTCAATCCGGGGCCAGATGGCGTGCCCTCCCCGGTGGTGATGCGGGTCTATCAGCTGAACGGTGAGACCGCCTTCGCCAATGCCAGCTTCCGGCAATTGTGGGAGGAGGATGAAAAGACCCTCGGCCCAACGATGCTCGGCAAGACGGAACTCTACCTGGCGCCGGGCGGGATGGAGCGGATCAAGACCGAGCTGAAGGAAGGCACGACGATCGTTGCCGTGGTCGTCGGATACCGCAATTTTGAGCTCGCCAAGTGGCGGGCGATGGTCGGCATGCAAGGTGACAAGCGTTTCAAGCTGAAGGCGGACCTCAAGACACTTGCCGTCGAACTCGGGCCACAGGATTGAGATGGATATGTTGAACAGCCACCGGACCTCATCACCCGCCGCGAGAGGGCGCCGTTCCGGTATGGGAGGTGCGGATGCCGTTCGATGACAAGGTGATTTGGTCCGAAGGCATGTTCATCCGTGCCCAGCATTTCCAGCAGGAAAGCCGGTACGCCGAACGCATGCTGCGCGACCGCACCCGGGCGCTCCGTCCCCACGCCTGGGGCCTGACGGAGCTCCGGCTGAACCGGGAACTCCTGACCATTGGCCGGTTCGGCGTCGAGCGCGCATCCGGTGTGTTTCCCGACGGTACGCCATTTTCGCTTCCCGGCAACGGCGCCGCGCTCGCGCCCCTGCAGCTCAACGAGAGTGTCCGCAACGCCGTCATCTATCTGACGCTGCCGATCAGCCAGCCGGGTGGTCGGGAAACCGCCGACGCGTCGGTGGACATGCTGACCCGCTATTCGATCACCGAGATCGACGTGCCGGACACCAACAGCAGCGACGTATCCGGCGTGCCGATCAATGTCGGCAAGCTGCGCCTGCGCTACGCTCTCGAAGACAGCGACCGCAGCGGCTTCGTCAGCATCG
>JAEWPB010000012.1 GCA_023399465.1 Pseudomonadota bacterium | reverse complement strand
GGCATCAGCACCCGCGCCTCGCGCAGCACGGTCAAACCGCCGACGCCTGAATCGAACATCAGAACGGGGCGGCTAGGCATCGCCCTGCCCCGCTTCGCCGGAGACGCCGCCATGCGCCTCCCGATCGGCCTTCGCCTTGCGCTCAGGGTAGCCGGCGCCGCGCGGCTCCCTCGGCGAGAAGGAGTCGAGCGAGGCCAGCACGCCGCGCCGCACCTTGAGCTCGGGTTCGGAAAAGCCGGGGCGGGTCAACACCGCGCGCAGATTGTCGACCATCTTCGGCTTCTTGGCCTGCGGCCGGAAGTAGCCGCGCGCCTCCAGCGCCTCCTCGAGATGGGCGAAGAAGGAATGGAGGTTCTCCTTCGGCGCCGGCACCATGTCGGGGCCGGCGAAATTGGTCCGGCTGTCATCCGCCAGGCCGGACTTCAGCCATTCGTAGGACATCAGCAGCACCGCCTGGGCGATGTTCAGCGAGGCGAAAGCCGGATTGACCGGGAAGGTCACGATCTCGTCTGCCAGCGCCACTTCTTCATTGGTGAGGCCCCAGCGCTCGCGTCCAAACAGCACGCCGGTCTTTTCGCCGGCAACGAACCTGGCCCGCAGCGTGCTCGCCGCGGTGACGGGCGCGCGCACGGGCTTGAAGCCATAGCGCTCGCGTGCCGTCGTCGCATAGACGAAATTGAGATCGGCGATCGCCTCTTCCAGCGTTTCGAACACGCGGACGCCATCGATGACGTGGTCGGCCTTGGAGGCAGCCGAGCGCGCCTTCTCATTGGGCCAGCCGTCGCGCGGATTGACGAGGCGCAGTTCCGAAAGACCGAAGTTGGCCATGGCACGCGCGACCATGCCGATATTCTCGCCGAGCTGGGGCTCGACCAGAATGATCGCCGGTCCCTCGGTCAGGAGTTCGAGTTCGCTGTTGGTGCCTGCCATAACATTCCCTTTCGCCACGCCTTCCCTCGTGAAAGCGTGGCCCGACATAGCTTTCAGCAAGCCCTACGGCAAGAGCTTGCGTCACATGCGCGAACTTCGCCTGTCACCAGCCGGAGACGTCGCAGCTCTCCCGGCTGCAGACTACGATCTGCGCCAGAGATTATCCGCACCGGCAGTTTTGGCAATCAGTTGCATGAGGAAGGCGCAAGCTGGATCCGGGAGCGCCTTCAGTGCGCGGCAGCCGCCGTCTCGGATGCCGGGACATCATTTTCGTCCCCATCCGTCGTATAAAGACGGTCGAGATACATGCCGATCATCTCGACACCGAGCCGGAGATCCTTACCCGACAGCGCAAGCAGCCTGTCACCCGGCGGCGGGGCCGGCGGCGCCTTGTCAAAGAAGAACGAAGCGCCCTGCTTGCTGAGCGCATCCACGCGGGCGAGATCCGCGGCGATCATTTCCCTGGTCTCGTCCTTCATCTCAATCCCGCCAAAGGCAATCCGCCCGGCAAAGATCCTTGCCCAGTAAGTGCAGCCCATGAACACATTGAGGGTCTTGCGCAGTTGTGCGGGGCTGCTGCCCATCGCCCAGAAGACACTAAGCGGTTTCGATGCGACGGCAATGTCGCGATAGGCATTGTCCAACTGGATCGTCAAGGCGATCAGCTTGGAATGGGAACTGTCCTTTGTCGCAGTTTCGAGCAGTTCGCGCAGGAGCGAAAACCACTTGTCGACGGCCTTCTCGAGGTTGTCCTCGGTGCGCACGGGAAAGACAAAATAGGCGGCGACAACGCCGGCGATGGCGCCAATCATTGTTTCCTCGAGGCGCAGCCGCAACAACTGGAACGTCAGATTGTCCGTATAACCGTACAGCAGGCAGATGACGATGGTCACGAAGAAGATCATCACCGTGTAGGACACCCGCACGAAGTAGATGCCGAGGAACACGCAAACGATCGCCACGCTGACGATCACAACGACGTGATCGCCGATGATCGACGCGGTCAGCATGCCGATAACGATGCCGATCAGCGTACCGAGCGTCCGCTGGTACGCCTTGAGGGTCGTATCGCCGCGCGACTTCGTGTTGATGAAGACGAGAAATGCGGCCAGCACCGCCCAGAACCAGCGCTGGCGCGACAGCATCAGGCCGAAAACCATCGCGACGCCCGACGCCAGAGTGACCTGCAGCGCGGTGCGTAGCGTCGGATCCTTGAGCGAAAACGTCGGCGTGTGAACCTGAGGCGGTTCAGGGGCAGGCTTGTCAAAGCCGGCAAAATGGGTTTCCGAGGCTTGCTGCAGCGCCGTGATGAGCGTCTTACGGGCATCGCGCACCCACAACAGGGCCTGCGCGGTTTCAGCTTCGTCCTTCCCCAGCATCATGCAGTGCTTGGCTTCACGATCGGCGGCTTCGTCGTCATGCTTGAGCACGGCCTTGACGAGCCGTTGCCCGGCCAGCCGATGCTCGCTGAGGACAATCGCGCTTTCCGCGGCGAGATGCAGATCGAAAAGGTGAATGGTCAGGTCAATGGCCGGATCGCCTTCCCCGGGGAGAATGTCCTTTCCGGTGTTCGGTATCATTCCCTGGGCCATCACCACCGCCTCGCCCAATCGCGCCTGACAGCGGTGAAGCTCGCGGACGTCCTTCGTCCGCAGATGCTTTCTGCGGCCGAGTTGCGCCAGCAATTTCAGGATTACGTCGACGCGACCGAGAACGCTTTGCATCCCCGTCATCATGTCTCTCTGCCAGTTGTCCGGCAGCAGGAATGTGCGCACCGAGTAGTTGGTGATCGCCGCTATGATGGGACCGAGTGCCACGATCGGTATTTCCTTCAGCGACGGATGGAAATAGGCGCCGACGAAATAGGACATGAAGGCGAAGATGCCGACCGCGTTCCAGCGCACCCCGAAGCCGCGTCCATAGACCGCGAGAAAGATCACAACGAGATAGGTGCTGTCGGTGATGATGCGGTACGGCTCGAGAACCGCCGCGACGGCCATGGTGACTATGCTCGCCACTGCGGCATAGAGCCTGGTCGTCAACCGCTCCCTCGGCGTGGGATCGTGTACCGCCAGTTCCCCCTGCATCGCCAGCATGATCGCCAGGGCATAGCCGGCCACCGGCATCGGAACCAGCGTCCGGTCGATGATGATCATCACGAGAAACGCGATGATGATGATGACGGTCACGCGCCATGCGGTGCGTAGCCGCGAAAAGGCGGGATCGTTGGCAAGCAGCCAGTCACGCAGGTCGTTGAACAACACCATGGCATGCTCCTACCCCGGGCCCGCCGGATCCCGGCCGTATCCCGCCAAATTAACTAGCGGGCGATTTGGGGGTTCCAAGGGCAGCGGTGGCCGGCACATGCCGCCGGCTGTTTATTTGACCCATTTGGCCGTAAAATTCGGCATTGTCCGAATACCCGGCTTTGCCTTCCCGCAATCCCGGTGATATAGCGCTCGGGATTTCGGTTCAACCAAATGGGGTTTCGGCCCCCACGAGCATTGCGAGGCAATTTCATGGAAAAGATCAAGGTTGCAAATCCCGTCGTCGATCTCGACGGCGACGAGATGACCCGTATCATCTGGCAGTTGATCAAGGACAAGCTGATCCTGCCCTACCTCGATCTGCCGATCGAATATTACGACCTCTCCGTCGAGAACCGCGACGCCACCAACGACCAGGTAACCGTTGACGCCGCCAACGCCATCAAGAAGCATGGGGTCGGCATCAAGTGCGCGACCATCACCCCGGATGAAGCCCGCGTCGAGGAATTCGGCCTGAAGCAGATGTGGAAGTCGCCGAACGGCACGATCCGCAACATCCTTGGCGGCGTCATCTTCCGCGAACCGATCATCTGCAAGAACGTACCGCGCCTGGTTCCCGGCTGGACCAAGCCGATCGTCGTCGGCCGTCACGCCTTCGGCGACCAGTACAAGGCGACAGACTTCAAGTTCCCCGGCAAGGGCAAGCTGACGATCAAGTTCGTCGGTGAAGACGGCGAAGTCATCGAAAAGGACGTCTTCGACGCCCCCAGCGCCGGCGTCGCCATGGCGATGTACAACCTCGACGAGTCGATCCGCGAGTTCGCCCGCGCCTCGATGATGTACGGCCTGATGCGCAAGTGGCCGGTTTACCTGTCGACCAAGAACACCATCCTCAAGGCCTATGACGGCCGCTTCAAGGACATCTTCGAGGAAGTCTACCAGAACGAGTTCAAGGCGAAGTTCGACGAGATCGGCATCACCTACGAACACCGCCTGATCGACGACATGGTCGCCTCCGCACTGAAGTGGTCCGGCGGCTACGTCTGGGCCTGCAAGAACTACGACGGCGACGTCCAGTCCGACACCGTTGCCCAGGGCTTCGGCTCGCTCGGCCTGATGACCTCCGTGCTGCTCTCGCCCGATGGCCGCACTGTTGAAGCCGAAGCCGCTCACGGCACGGTTACCCGCCACTACCGCCAGCACCAGAAGGGCCAGGAAACCTCGACCAACTCGATCGCGTCGATCTTCGCCTGGACCCGTGGCCTTGCCCATCGCGCCAAGCTCGATGACAACGCGGACCTCGCAAAGTTCGCCTCGACGCTCGAAAAGGTTTGCGTCGACACCGTCGAAAGCGGCTACATGACCAAGGACCTGGCGCTGCTCATCGGCCCGGATCAGCCCTGGCTGTCCACCACCGCCTTCCTCGACAAGATCGACGAAAACCTCAAGAAGGCGATGGCTGCCTGATTTCAGGCTCGTCCCGAATTCGAGAAACCCGGCCTTCGCGCCGGGTTTTTTGTTGCGCGGCGGCGATGCGGGCTGGAACAGATGGCGCTATATGCTATCGCAGCCGCCGAACAACACGATTTTTCCGGGCCGTCGTTGCGCCGCCCGATGGAGCACACATGTCTGAAGACGATACCCGCATTACCCGCCTGGAAGAGCAACTCGCCCACCAGGCCCGGACGATCGAGGAACTGAACGAGCAACTGGTGCAGCAGTGGCGCATCGTCGAACAGACCCGCGCCAAGCTCGACGCGCTGACGGAACGGTTTCTCAATCTCGAGGAACAGTCGCTCGAAGCACCGGCGATCACCAAGCCCCCGCACTATTGAGGCCAATCTCCAAGCCGGGCCGGCCGCCCCGGCCTAAAGCTCGGCCGGCACGTTGCAGGGCGTGATGATCTCCACGGCGGAGAGCCCGCCCGCCGTCATCCGTCCGGGCGCTACTCTCCGGTTGAGGAAGGCGCGAAATGCCATGCGCGCATCGGTCCTGAGGTCATGGTGCAGCACGAAGGTCAGTTTGCGTTCGGCCAGCAGCGCGCGGTTGTCGGCATCGAGATCGTGGGCGACAAAGATGCGGATGGGGCGCGCCGCCGCTTCGAACGCGGCAATGACGGCGCGATTTCCGCCGCCGATCGAATAGACGGCATCGATCGCAGGATCTGCGGCCAGCGATGCCGCCACCAGTTTGCCGGTCGCCGCATCCGTTCCGTATCCCTCGCTGATCTCCGACATCGAGACGGCAGGATAGCGCTCGCGGATGGCGCGGCGGAAGGCGATCTCGCGCTCCTCCTCACCGCGGAAACGCCCGCTCGACAGCGTCACCAGCACGCGCGCCGCTCCCCCCGCGGCATGCTCGCCGATCAGGTAGGCCGCCGTCGCCCCGGCTGCACGATTGTCGGCGCCGACATAGCCCGCGCGCGGCGCGGTCGGCAGGTCCGTGACCAGCGTCACCACGGCAATGTCCGCTTCCGCCAGTCGGGTCACCGCCGCAACGATCTCCGGCACGTCCGGCGCCTTCAGCACGATGCCATCGGTCCCGCGCAGCCGGATGCGGTCAAGGAGATGGACGAGATCGCCAACCCGCATCACCTCGGCAAAATGGAAGCGGCAGCGGAAGATTGCCGGCAGCAGCGTCGTCACTTCCGCCTCGAATGCCGCCCTCACTGCTTCCGTAAACCGTTCCGGGGCCTCCATGACGATATCGATCGTCAGGCGCATGCCGGCGAGCCCGGCGCCCTGCTGCTGCTTTTCCAGTTCGCTTATCGCGGCGCGCACGCGCATCGCCGTCTGCCGGCGCACGCCCGGCCGGTCGTTCAGCACCCGGTCGACGGTCGCCACCGAAAGCCCCGCCTGAAACGCGATGTCCTTGACCAGGAATGGATGCGCCATGGCTGCCCGCCTTGATGGTTTTTTGATGGATCCGCGATCTATATCACACCTCGGGGCCCCGTATAGTTGAGCGCAACAAGCATGTGTGAAGGGAGGCACTCATGAAAACCGACAACCTGGCCATGCGCCGCGCAGACCGCATCTGGCTTACGGAGGAGCGCTGCGACCTCGATGCGTTCCGTGCGGAGACGGAGAAGTCCACGCTGCTCTCCGACTACCCGCATGCCGCAGCGGTCGAGAAGAACGTTCTCGTCTATGAGGCGGTCCAGGTCGAGATGACGGCCGCGACGCCTGAAGGGCGGCGCGAGATCCTGGCGGAAATCTGCGAGGCCTTCAGCGTCGGCCCGGGAGTCGTCGTCTTCAAGCGCGCCTATCGCGACCATACAATCATCGACCGTGCAACAGAGATCTTCGACGGCATCATCGCCGAGCAGCATCGCACCTCGACTGGCGGCGGCGATCACTTCGCAAAGCCCGGCGCCAACGACCGTATCTGGAACTCGCTCGAGAAGCATTGCCTCGCGAATCCGGAAAACTTCGCTGCCTATTACGCCAATGCCACCCTCGCGCTTGCGAGCGAGGCCTGGCTCGGACCCCATTACCAGATGACCGCGCAGGTCAACCGCGTCAATCCCGGTGGCGCGGCGCAATCGGCCCACCGCGACTATCATCTCGGCTTCCAGACATCCGCGGCCATCGCCCGCTATCCCGAGCACGTCCATCGGCTCTCGCCGGTGCTGACGCTGCAGGGCGCCGTCGCCCATTGCGACATGCCGCTCGAAAGCGGCCCGACGCTGTTCCTGCCCTACAGCCAGACTTACGCTGCCGGCTATCTCGCTCTCAAGCGTCCGGATTTCCGGGCCTATTTCGACAGCCACCATATCCAGCTGGCGCTTGAAAAGGGGGACGTCGTGTTCTTCAATCCGGCGCTTTTCCACGCGGCCGGCAGCAACAGTTCTACGAACATCAGGCGGATGGCGAACCTCTTGCAGGTATCGTCCGCCTTCGGCCGGGCGATGGAGACCGTCAACCGCGAGCGCATGTGCGCAGCGCTCTATCCCGCCCTGCTGTCGATGCAGGACGCGGGGAGGCTGACCGCGAGCGAAATCGCCAATGCCATTGCCGCCTGCGCCGAAGGCTATTCGTTCCCGACCAATCTCGACCGCGATCCGCCGCTCGGCGGGCTGGCGCCGAAGACGCAGGCGCAGCTGTTCCAAGAGGCGCTGGCAGAGAGCCTGGACGCGCAGGCCTTCGCCGTGGCCCTCGACGAACAGGCGCGGCGCCGGCTGAGCTGACGCGCGGATCCGAAACCGGATACAGGTCTTGCAGGAGGAACTCATGGACCAGAACTACAGCCGCATGGACGGCAAGATTGCCATCGTCACCGGCGGAACCCAGGGGCTTGGCGCCGCCATCGCCCGCCTGTTCGCCCAGCGCGGTGCCGAAGGCATCGTGATCTGCGGACGCAACAGCACCAAGGGCGAAGCCCAGGCCGCGGCGATTTCCGAGGCGACCGGCGCGAGGGTCGTCTACGTCAAGGCCGATCTTGGTGAGGTCGAGGACGCCCGCAACGTGGTGCATGCCTGTGACCGCGCCTTCGGGCGGGTCGACGCGCTGGTCAATGCCGCCGCCATCACCGATCGCGGCACGATCCTCGACACCAGCCCCGAACTGTTCGACGCGATGTTCGCCGTCAATGTCCGCGCCCCCTTCTTCCTGATGCAGGAGACGGTCAAGGTGATGCGGCGCGAGGGAACCGAAGGAACGATCGTCAACATCGGCTCGATGTCGGCCAAGGCGGGCCAGCCGTTCCTCGCCGCCTATTGCGCATCCAAGGGCGCGCTGGAAACGCTCACAAAGAACACCGCCTATGCGCTGCTGCGCAACCGCATCCGCGTCAACGGCCTCAACATCGGCTGGATGGCCTCGGAGGGCGAGGACCGCATCCAGCGCGAATTCCACGACGCACCTGCCGACTGGCTGCAAAAGGCTGCCGCGGCACAACCCTTCGGCCGCCTCGTCGATCCCGTGGAGGTCGCCCGCGCCTGCGCCTATCTCGCAACGGCGGAATCAGGCCTGATGACCGGATCGGTGATCTGCTTCGACCAGTCGATCTGGGGCGCCTACGACGGTTCCCCGCACCCCGAGGCGCCGCTCTGACGTTGAGGGCCGCCCGACCTCGGCGAAGCTACCCAACTTCATGTCTTCACCGCTTGCAGGTTTGCCGCCATAGTATCGGCCCTGCGACCCCGTGGGGTCGCTTCGCCGAGAACGAGGAGGATGGTTCATTGAGCGCAGAGCTGACATTCTACACCAACCCCATGTCGCGCGGCCGCATCGCCCGCTGGATGCTGGAAGAGATCGGCGTGCCCTACCGCACCGTCAATCTCGATTACGGGGCGGCGATGAAGGCACCCGACTATCTGGCAATCAATCCCATGGGCAAGGTGCCGGCGATCCGTCACGGCGACACTGTCGTCACCGAATGCGCGGCGATCTGCGCCTATCTCGCCGATGCGTTTCCCGAGGCCGGGCTTGCGCCGCCGCCGGGCGAGCGCGGGGCATACTATCGCTGGATGTTCTTCACCGCCGGGCCGCTGGAAATGGCGGCTGCCATCAATGCGCTCGGCTTTACGGTCCCCGAGGAGAAGCGCGGCATGATCGGCTGCGGATCGCTGACCGAGGTCACCGACACGCTTGAACGCGCCGTCACCGCAATGCGCTACATCGCCGGTGATCGCTTTTCCGCCGCCGACGTCTATGTCGGCGCTCATATCGGCTGGGCGCTCATGACCGGATCGATCGAGAAGCGGCAAGCCCTTGCCGACTATTGGGAGCGCCTGAGCCAACGCGATGCCTATCGCCGTGCCAGCACCCTCGACGACGAGCTGATGGCGGACACACCCGCCTGAAGCAGACGGCACGGGCACGGACCGGCTGAGGTCATGGTCACCCAACGGTGACCTTCCCGCTTGCCCCGCGGGCCAAACGAAAACCGGCCCCAAACGGAAAACGGCGGAGCACCAGCTCCGCCGTTTTTCATTACGTAACGTAAACTTGCGTAACGTCAGCCAGCCAGCGCCTGGGCCACGGCCTCGATTGCGGCATCGGCCTTGCTGCCGTCCGGGCCACCGGCCTGGGCCATGTCAGGCCGCCCACCGCCGCCCTTGCCGCCGAGCGAGGCGGAGGCGACGCGCACCAGGTCGACGGCGCTGAACCGGCCGACCAGATCGTCGGTCACGGCCACGACCGCGCTGGCCTTGCCGTCCTCAGAAACGCCGATGAAGGTCACGACACCCGAGCCGAGGCTTGCCTTGCCCTCGTCGGCCAGGCCCTTCAGGTCCTTCGGCTCGACGCCAGTCACGGTCTTGCCGAGGAAGCGCACGCCGTTGACTTCGCGGACCGCGTCGGCGCTGCCGCCATTGCCACCGCCCCCGAGTGCGAGCTTACGCTTGGCGTCGGCCAGTTCGCGCTCGAGCTTGCGACGTTCGTCCATCATCGTTTCGACGCGCGTCAGCACGTCGGCCGGCTGCACCTTGAGGGTTGCGGCCAGCGCCTTCACCCGTTCGTCCTGCTCGGCGAGATAGGCACGTGCCGCATCGCCCGTGACCGCCTCGATACGGCGAACACCGGCGCCGACGGCGCTTTCCGAGAGTACCCGCACCAGGCCGATCTCGCCGGTCGCGTTGACATGCGTGCCGCCGCACAGTTCCAGCGAATAGGTCTTGCCGGCCTTCGGGCCGCGCACCGCGCGTCCCATCGACACGACGCGGACTTCGTCGCCGTACTTTTCGCCGAACAGCGCCATCGCGCCTTCCTCGATCGCATCGTCAACCGTCATCAGGCGGGTGGTGACCGGCGTGTTCTGGACGATGATCTCGTTCGCCATTTCCTCGACGACCTTCAGTTCCTCGGCCGTCATCGGCTTCGGATGCGACACGTCGAAACGCAGGCGCTCGGGCGCGACCAGCGAGCCCTTCTGCGCCACGTGGCTGCCGAGCGTCTCGCGCAGCGCCTCGTGCAGCAGGTGGGTCGCCGAATGGTTGGCGCGCAGCCGCGAGCGACGCGCATGGTCAACCGTCAGGACGGCCGCATCGCCGACCTTGATCATGCCTTCCTTGACCACGGCCGAATGGACGAACAGGCCGTCGCCCTTCTTCTGCGCGTCGGTGACCTCAAGCTTCGCGTGATCGGTGCTGATGATGCCGGTATCGCCCATCTGGCCGCCGGACTCGCCGTAGAACGGCGTCTGGTTGACGACGATCTGCACGGTCTCGCCCTGTGTCGCGCTGTCGACGGCAGCGCCGTCACGCACGATCGCCTGCACCACGCCTTCGGCGCTCTCGGTGTCGTAGCCGAGGAATTCGGTCGCACCGTGCTTTTCCTTCAGTTCGAACCAGATGGTTTCGGTCGCCTTGTCGCCGGAGCCGGCCCAGTGCGAGCGTGCCTCGGCCTTCTGGCGCTCCATCGCATCGGTGAAACCGGAAATGTCGACACCGACGCCGCGGCCGCGCAACGCGTCCTGCGTCAGGTCGAGCGGGAAGCCATAGGTGTCGTAGAGCTTGAATGCGGTCTCGCCGTCGAGAATGTCGCCCTTGTGCAGGTCCGCCGAAGCATCCGACAGCAGCGACAGGCCGCGTTCCAGCGTCTTGCGGAAACGGGTTTCCTCGAGCTTCAGCGTCTCGGTGATGAGGGCTTCGGCGCGAACCAGTTCCGGATAGGCGCGGCCCATCTGCTGCACCAGCGTCGGCAGCAGCCTCCACATCAACGGCTCCTTGGCCCCGAGCAGCTGCGCATGGCGCATGGCGCGGCGCATGATGCGGCGAAGCACGTAGCCGCGGCCCTCGTTTGACGGCAGGACGCCATCGGCAACCAGGAAGGCGGAGGAACGCAGGTGGTCGGCAATGACCCGGTGGCTGGCGCGATGATCGCCGACGGCGGGAACGCCGGTCGCCTCTTCCGAGGCTTCGATCAGCGCCCGGAACAGATCGATGTCATAGTTGTCATGCTTGCCCTGCAGCAGCGCGGCGATGCGTTCGAGGCCCATGCCGGTGTCGATCGACGGACGCGGCAGCGCCACGCGCTCTTCCTTCGTCAGTTGCTCGAACTGCATGAAGACGAGGTTCCAGATCTCGATGAACCGGTCGCCATCCTCTTCCGGCGAGCCGGGCGGTCCGCCCCAGATGTGGTCGCCATGGTCGTAGAAGATTTCCGAGCACGGGCCGCAGGGGCCGGTGTCACCCATGGCCCAGAAGTTGTCGCTCGTCGGAATGCGGATGATGCGGTCGTCGGTCAGGCCGGCGATCTTCTTCCACAGGTCGAACGCTTCATCGTCCGTGTGATAGACGGTGACCAGCAGACGGTCGCGATTGATGCCGAATTCCTTGGTGATCAGGTTCCAGGCAAGCTCGATCGCGCGTTCCTTGAAGTAATCGCCGAACGAGAAATTGCCGAGCATCTCGAAGAAGGTGTGGTGACGGGCGGTATAGCCGACATTGTCGAGGTCGTTGTGCTTGCCGCCGGCGCGCACGCATTTCTGCGCCGATACCGCGCGCGAATAGGGACGCTGCTCGAGCCCGGTAAAGACGTTCTTGAACTGCACCATGCCCGCATTGGTGAACATCAGCGTCGGGTCGTTGCGCGGCACCAACGGGCTCGATGGCACGACTTCGTGGCCGTTCTTCTTAAAATAGTCGAGGAAGGTCGACCGGATTTCATTTACACCGCTCATGCTACGCCCTTCGTTGCTGCCGGATGCTGCCCATTCATCAAAATCACTGGCTTTTATCGCCCGCTCTCGGGACTGTCCAGCCGGACATGCAAAAACCGGCTGCAGATATGGATATTCCGCAGCCGGTTCGCAATGTCTCACCTCAATGGCGGTGCAAGGCCTCAGCCTTCGCCGTCGTCCCCGTCACCCGCGTCCGGTCCGCCGTTCTGCAGGAACCGGTCGGCGATCAGGCCGGCGTTCTGGCGCAGCGCCAGCTCGATCTCGTTGGCGAGCTCGGGATTGTCGCGCAGGAACGTCTTGGCGTTCTCGCGGCCCTGGCCGAGACGCTGGCTGTTGTAGGAGAACCAGGCGCCGGACTTGTCGACGATTCCGGCCTTGACCCCGAGGTCGATGAGTTCGCCGGTCTTGGAAACGCCCTCGCCATACATGATGTCGAATTCGACCTGCTTGAAGGGAGGCGCCATCTTGTTCTTCACGACCTTGACGCGGGTCTGGTTGCCGACCACCTCTTCGCGCTCCTTCACCGAGCCGATACGGCGGATGTCGAGGCGGACGGAGGCGTAGAACTTCAGCGCATTGCCGCCGGTGGTGGTTTCCGGCGAACCGAACATGACGCCGATCTTCATGCGGATCTGGTTGATGAAGATGACCATGCAGTTCGAACGCGAGATCGAGGCGGTCAGCTTGCGCAGCGCCTGGCTCATCAGGCGTGCCTGCAGGCCCGGCAGGCTGTCGCCCATTTCGCCCTCGATTTCCGCACGCGGGGTCAGCGCCGCGACCGAGTCGACGACGAGCACGTCGATTGCGCCGGAGCGCACCAGCGTATCGGTGATTTCGAGTGCCTGCTCGCCGGTGTCGGGCTGCGAGATCAGAAGGTTCTGCAGGTCGACGCCGAGCTTGCGGGCATAGACCGGATCAAGGGCGTGCTCGGCGTCGACGAAGGCGCAGATCCCGCCCCGCTTCTGAGCTTCGGCAATCGTCTGCAGCGCCAGCGTCGTCTTGCCCGAGCTTTCCGGCCCGTAGATCTCGATGATGCGCCCCTTCGGCAGGCCGCCGACGCCGAGCGCGATGTCAAGGCCGAGAGAGCCCGTCGATACGGTCTCGATCTCCACCACATTTTCGTTCGAACCGAGCTTCATGATCGATCCCTTGCCGAACGAGCGTTCGATCTGAGATAGTGCCGCTTCAAGTGCCTTGCTTTTGTCCACCGATTTGTCCTCTACAAGCCGCAAAGAATTTTGTGCCATTTGATCCACCTTTAGGTTATTGACGCTGGAGAGGCAATGAAGCTGCCGACATGCGTTTTGTACTTGATTTGTTCTTGTTTTGCAAGAGCCCGACAAGCAATTGAAACAAAACGGAAAACGCGTTCATGTTCTTTTTTTGTTTTCGCTCGTGTCGCCAGATGAACAGCCGTCGCGCCGGAAGGTGGCTGCCTCATTCTAGGCGCTTATCGATTCGAATGGCAGGAAAGAATGCGGGGAGCCCGGCATGACGGCGAAAATTCTGGTTCTGGGCGGCGCCCACATTGACCGGCGCGGACGGATAGAGGGCGAAACCGCAGCGGGCGCCAGCAATCCCGGCAGCTGGTTCGAGGAACCGGGCGGCGGCGGTTTCAATGCCGCGCGCAATCTGGCGCGTCTCGGCTTTGCCGTACGCCTGATTTCGCCGCGCGGCGGCGATGCCACCGGCGAGGCGGTCGCGGCAGCAGCGCTCGCCGCCGGCGTCGAGGATTGCCCCTTCGTCTTCCTCGACCGCAAGACCCCGAGCTACACCGCCATCCTCGAGCGCGACGGCAATCTCGTGATCGCGCTTGCCGACATGGATCTCTACCGCCTGTTCACGCCGCGGCGCCTGCAGGTGCGCGCCGTCCGCGAGGCGATCGAGGACGCCGATCTCGTCCTGTGCGACGGCAACCTGCCGGAAGAGACGCTGACCGCCCTTGCCCGGCTCGTCGCCGGCCTCGGCAAGCCGCTGGCGGCGATCGCGATCTCGCCGGCAAAAGTGGTTCGCCTGAAAAACGCCCTGCCCGATATCGACTACCTGTTCATGAACGAGGCGGAGGCAGCCGCACTCACCGGTGTCCGGCCGGATAATTCCGGCGAATGGCCGGCCCTGCTCCGCCGGCTCGGCCTGAAGGGCGGCGCCATCACCCGCGGCGGCCGGGAGATCGTCGCCTTTTCCGGCGACCAGGCGGCAAGCCTCGTTCCGCCGGCGGTCGATACGATCGCCGATGTCACCGGAGCCGGAGATTCCTTCGCTTCCGGCATGTTGTCGGCCGTGCTGCGAGGGCTGCCGCTGACGCAGGCGATGCGGCACGGCGCCGCCGCCGCCGCAATCACCCTGCAATCTCCCTTTGCAACCGCGGACGATCTGTCAGAGGATCGTCTCGAGAGCAAGCTAACCGAGGTGCCGGATGCCCGCATCCTGCCCTGACGCAACGTCCATCTGAAGCATCGGAACGTCCCATGACCAAAGCCATCTCCCCGCTCCTGCCGATCGCCTATTCCCGCGAGGTTGCCGCCGCCAAACAACGTGGCGCCGCGATCGTCGCGCTGGAGTCGACGATCATCACCCATGGGATGCCCTATCCCGGCAATATCGAAATGGCCCGCAGCGTCGAGGCGATCATCCGCGAGGAAGGCGCCGTGCCGGCAACGATCGCGGTCATCGACGGCCTGCTGCATATCGGTCTCGAGGAGACTGAGCTGGAAGCGCTCGCGAAGGCGACCGACGTCATGAAGGTGTCGCGGGCCGATCTCGCCTTCGCCATCGCCGAGCGGCGCACCGGCGCGACGACCGTCGCGGCAACGATGATCGCCGCGGCGGCCGCCGGCATCAGCGTCTTTGCCACCGGCGGCATCGGCGGCGTGCACCGCGGCGCCGAAGAAAGCTTCGACATCTCGGCAGACCTTGAAGAACTGGCGCGCACCGCCGTCATCGTCGTCTGTGCCGGCGCCAAGGCGATCCTCGACATCCCGAAGACCCTCGAAGTCCTGGAGACCCGCGGCGTACCGGTCGTCACCTATGACAGCGCCGAATTCCCGGCCTTCTGGTCGCGCTCTTCCGGCCTGACGAGCCCGCTCTCGCTCAACAGCCCGGCTGCGATCGCCAATTTCCAGGGCGTGCGCGAACAGCTCGGCATCGACGGCGGCATGCTGATCGCAAACCCGGTTCCGCTGGCCGACGAAATTCCCCGCGAGGAGATGGAGATCTACATCGGGCGGGCGCTGGACAATGCCGAGCGCGACGGCATCCACGGCAAGGCGGTCACGCCCTACCTGCTCGACACCATCTTCCACCTCACCGATGGCCGGAGCCTCAGGACCAACATCGCGCTGGTGGAAAACAACGCCCATCTTGCCGCCAAGATCGCCGTCGCGCTCGGCTGACGGTCACAATGCCGGAGCCGTCCGCGGGCTCCGGCATTTGTTTCAATTTGATGGGCGCAGCTTAGTGCACAATGCCGGGCCGCAGCACTTCGGCGGCACGACCCCTCTTATCCTCCACGGGTTCCGGCGGCTCAGCACCTGCATAGACTGCAGGGTCAGTAGCACTCGCCCTTCAGGCTCAAGCAAGATAGCCGGCCATCCATCCCACGCTGAGGGCGGCGAGGCGCGCCCCGCGGGCGGCGCGCCTTCGTTTCAGTCCTTGCGCTCGAGCATGTCCCAGACGGCCTCCGCCAGTTGCTTCAGCGAGAACGGCTTCGGCAGGAAGCCGAACTTGGCATCGGCAGGAAGGTTGCGGGCAAACGCGTCCTCGGCATAGCCGGAGACGAAGATGAACTTGAGGTCGGGATATTTCTTGCGCAACTCGCGCAGCAGCGACGGCCCGTCCATCTCCGGCATCACCACGTCGGAGACGACGATATCCACCTGGCCGTCGAGTTCGTCCATGATGTCGAGCGCTTCCACGCCCGAGCCTGCCTCGTGGACCGTGTAGCCGCGAGTCTCGAGCATGCGCTTTCCGCCGCGACGGACCGCTTCCTCATCCTCGACAAGCAGGACCACGGCGGACTTGCCGGTCAGGTCGACCGGTTCCGCGCTTGCCGCGGCACCCGGCCTGTCGGTTGCAGCGGCAACGGGTTGCGGCGCGGCGCGACCGGCGCTTGCCGGCGCTTCCGGCTGAACCTCGATGATGTGGCGCGGCAGGAAGATGCGGAACACCGTGCCGACGCCCACTTCCGATTCCGGATAGATGTAGCCGCCGGACTGCTTGATGATGCCGTAGACCATCGCCAGGCCGAGACCGGTTCCCTTGCCGACTTCCTTGGTGGTGAAGAACGGCTCGAAGATCTTGTCCATGATCTCCTGCGCGATGCCGGTGCCGGTATCGGCGACCTCGACCAGCACCATGTCTTCCTGCGGCAGGTCGGAATAGTTGAAGGCGGCAACCTTGTCGGCCGAAAGATTGCGGGTGCGCAGCGTGATGGTGCCTCCCTGCGGCATCGCATCCCTGGCATTGACGCAGAGGTTGATCAGCACCTGCTCGAACTGCGACAGGTCGGTCTTCACCGGCCACAGGTCGCGGCCGTAGTCGACGTCGAGCTTGACGTTGGTGCCCGAGATCAGCCGGTCGACCAGCATCCTGAGGTCGCCGACGACGTCGGTGAGATTGAGCACCGTCGGGCGCATCGTCTGCTTGCGCGAGAAGGCAAGCAGCTGGCGCACCAGCACGGCGGCACGATTGGCGTTGCGCTTGATCTCCATCAGGTCGGCAAAGCTTGCATCCGAAGGCCGCGCCTGCAGCAACAGGTGGTCGGAAGACAGCAGGATGGCCGTCAGCACGTTGTTGAAGTCGTGGGCGATGCCGCCGGCAAGCGTGCCGACCGCATTCATCTTCTGCGTCTGCGCCATCTGGGTTTCGAGCGCCTTCTGCTCGGTCACTTCGACGGCATAGACGATCGCCGCCTCCTCCGGCGCCTCGTCGCTCTGGTCGATCACGGCGTTGACGTAGTAGCGGAAATGGCGGGTCTCGTCCTTCGGGTGGCGGGAATCGATTGCCGGGATATCGACCTGCCGGTCCTTGGCCGCCGCCAGCGCCGCTTTCAGCTTTTCGCGCTCGCTATCGTGGACGACGGCGCTCAGCATGGCGCCGCGGTCGACGTCGTCACGGCTGACGACGCCGGAAAACAGCTTCAGGAACGGCGCATTGGTCCGCAAGATGCGGCCGTTGCCGTCGACGGAGGCGATCGCCATCGGCGTGTTGTTGAAGAAACGGTTGAAGCGCATCGCCGCCGCCGAGCCGGAGTGCTCGCCCTCGGCCTCCTTCTGTCGCGCAAGCACGATCGTGCGGCTCTCGCCGGGCGCGCCGTCGCGCATCGAACTCACCTGATGGATCAGGCGCACCGGCAGCATCTGCCCGTTCGTGCGCCGGAGATCGAGATCCAGCGTTTCGGTCTTCTTCAGGCCCGGTTCGGCGAGTACCGACTGCACCAGCGCCAGCCCCTCGCCGGCAACGATCTCGCCGATGGTAAGCGAACCCGGCAGGAACTTCGTCAGGTCGATGCCGAGCCATTCGGCGAGCGTCGCATTGACGTAGAAGATCTCACCCTTCCTTCCGGCGGAGAAGAAGCCGGCAGGCGCGTGGTCGAGATAATCGATGGCGTTCTGCAACTCCTTGAAGAAGCGCTCCTGGTCGTCGCGCTCGGAAGTGATGTCGGTGATCTGCCAGACATGGAGCTTGCGGCTGGATCCGTCTTCCGCAGGCGCGATGCGCGCCTTCAGCCGATACCAGTGCGGGCCGGCATTGCCGGCACCCGAAGGGCCGATCGGCTTCAGCAGGCGGAACTCCTCGTAGCTGTCCTTGCCTTCACGCAGGGCATTGATCAGCCGGTAGAGCGCCTCGTTGGATTCGCGGCTGCGCGACAGCAGGGTCTCGAGCGTCTGCACCTCGACCGCCCTGGTTGCGCCGGTCAGCCGGCCGTAAGCGGCATTGGCGTAGATGATCCGGTCCTTGTCGTCGGTGATCAGCGTTCCGTCCGGATGGCTGTCGAGCAGGCTGCGGGCCAGCGTTTCCGACTGCGACTGCGGCATCACCTCGATGAAGCCGATCAGCGACGACACCAGAAAGAAGATGCCGACCATGGCGAGTATGCCAAGGGCGCCGAGCACGACCTCGTTGTCGAGCGAATTCTTGAACACCACGAAGGCGATCGCCGCCACGACCAATACCAGGGCCAGCAGGATGATGCGGATGACCACGCCTGTCCGCATCCCCCGATCCACCAACGGCATGTTGTCGTCGGCCTGCCGCAATCTCGTCATAGACCCCTCGCGTTTCGCTGCTTGCCCAGTTGATCTCGAGGGCTGCGCTTCAAGAATCATCTTTAGCAATTTGCTGCATATGCAAAAAGCGCTACAATTCAAGAAAGCTGGGTTCAATGCACAAGGAATACCAATATTGTGGCACCGGCGCGTAATTCCGTGTTCAAATTCGCATGGCGCCGTGCGGGGCGACAACCACAAGTCGGTTGACGATCGGTGCCGGATTGCCGGCGAAGCGCCTGTATCCGGACCATGGCGATCGGATCTGTCCTCGGCGCCTGTCGTAGCGCCTTTGACGCGCTCATGCATCTTCCCCGCACCAACCACGGCGAGCACAACCGTAAATCCCGGTATATTGTCGCAAAACCGATTTCCGCGCGCAGCGTATTGCGCTAATCGTGCAGCAACGGACCGGAATACCGCCTCGACGACAAGGAGACGCTAAATGCTTGGAGACCTCATCGGAAGCTACGGAATGCGTTTTCTGATTGCGGCCCTCGGTGTCGGCATCGCGCTTCTGGGCTTCGTCGCCGCCATGATGCTCATTCGTCGCCGGGCGCCCTCGCCATTCGTACGCGGCGGCAAGAACCGGCAGCCGCGCCTCCAGGTGCTGGATGCAGCAGCCGTCGATGCCCGCAGGCGCCTGGTGCTGATCCGCCGCGACGACGTCGAGCATCTCGTTATGATCGGCGGTCCAACCGATATCGTGATCGAGAGCGGCATCGGCGCAGTCTCCGAGGTCGCAGTAGCCCGGCCCGCAACGGCGCAGGAAGCAGCGCCGGAACGACGCACCGCCAGAGTCGCGACGCCGGCTGCCCCCGAGCCCGCACGTCCAGCGGCACCGGTTAGCGAATATCGCCCGCCGGCCGAACCGGCACCGATGGCCGAACGTCCGGCTCCTCGCCCCGTCGCACAACCTGCAGCACAGCCCCCTGCCCAGGCGGCCCCGCAACCGGTGACCCCGCCGCCCGCCGCCCGCCCGCAGCCGGCGGCCACAGCGGTTCCGCAGCAAGCGGCACCGGCGGCTCCCGCGCCAGCCCCGGTGCAGCATGACGCAGCCGTCGCCGCCCTTGATGCGGCCCGTGCGCGGGTCCTGCCGCAACAGGTCGAGCGCCCGGCGCCTCAGATCCCGGCAGCGCCGAGGCCATCGCCCGCGTCCGTCGCGCCTCCGGCTCCCGTCGCTCAGACGAAGGAACTCGGCAGCGAGTTCGACCGCATTCTCGAGGCCGAGATGGCGAACAACCTTTCCGCCGGCAAGGTGCCGCTCGGCGACGCGACAACGGCCCCCGCGATCGAAGGCCCGGGCGCCAGACGCGCGCCGGAGCAGCCGGTGATTACCGGTGGCGGTCCGAGCGAGGATCCGGTGCAGAAGGAAATGGCGCGCATCTTCGGCGAGATGTCGGTAAGCCGCGACAAGTGAGCGGCGACGGCTGAGCCTTCAAGGGGCAGCAGCAGTCTGCTGGCTGTTCGCCGTAAGGGACGCACAACGGAGCCGACGCTCTCTCCCGCACCTTCGCTGCGAGCATCCTCAGACAAAAAAGGGTACGCGGCCCTCCAGCCGGCGTACCCTTCAAGCTTGGTAGCAGTATCGCGACTTATTCGTCGCGATACACCTTTTCACGGCGCTCGTGCCTTTCCTGCGCTTCGATCGAAAGAGTGGCGATCGGACGTGCGTCAAGACGCTTCAATCCAATCGGCTCCCCGGTCTCCTCGCAGTAGCCGTAGGTACCTTCGTCGATACGCTGCAGCGCGGCGTCGATCTTGGAGATCAGCTTGCGCTGGCGGTCACGAGCCCGAAGCTCGATCGCGCGGTCGGTCTCGGACGAGGCCCTGTCGGCGAGGTCGGGATGGTTTGCACTTTCTTCAGCCAGATGCCCCAGGGTCTCCCGTGCTTCCCTCAGTATATCGTTTTTCCAGGCGATCAATTTGGCCCGGAAATAGGCCCTCTGGTTGGCATTCATGAACTCTTCGTCTTCCGAGAGCACATAATGGCTAAGATCGATCTTCTCACTCAACGCGATTCTCCTGAAGAACATCTCAATGCCGGGTGTATATCCCAACGCGCATATAAGATTCAAGTGCGCTTTAACCAAGGAAAACAATTTTAAATTTGTCACAAAAAACAGCTAACAGTCTATTTTTTCACCATTATCCGCAAAAACGGTTCATTCGGGCGTTGCTTGGCGCAACTGCGGGCTGAAAACCGCCAATGCAAGCCCTCGCCGATGGTCGCAGTTGACGGCCGGACGCCGCAGGGCTAGTGCAACAATGCTGTGACAGGGGCCGGGCCAAGCACCAGATGACGACAATTTCACCACCGCCATACCGGATTTTCCTCATGCGCCACGCCGAATCCGGCTGGGCCACCACCGGCCAGCGGGATTTCGACCGGTCATTGAGCGAGAAGGGCTATGCCGAGGCCGAGGCCGAGGCCGTGGCCGACATCGCCGGCGACCGCGACTATGCCCCCGACATCGTTCTCTGCTCGACGGCGGTACGTTGCCGCGAAACGGCCGACGCGATCCGCCGCGTCGTCAGCGTCGATACCGAGTTCCGCTTCGTCGACGAACTCTACAACGCCACGCTCGACACCTATCTCGCCATCCTCTCGGCCCAGACCGGAAGCCGCAGCGTGATGATCATCGGCCACAACCCGACCATCGAGGACGTTCTCGAGACCCTGGCCGGCGTCGAGGCCGCCCATGAGGCCGCGCCCCTCGGATTTCCGACCGCCGGTCTCGCCGTTCTCGACTGGCGGGAAAGCGTCGCGGACGGGAGCAAGCCGGGCTGGCTGCTGACCGACATGATCACGGCCTAGCAGCGTCCGTCGCGCTTCAGCAATTTCCGCGCCTTCGCAAGGATCGCAACGGTTCTTACATCGCGGGCCTGCGCTTCCTATATTGCAGCCATATGCCATTCCGGGAACCCCGCCTTGCCGCCGTCTTTCACCTCACTTGCCGATGATGCCCTGATAGCCCTGGACAACCTGACCGACCGCGCGGCCGGGCTGGTCAATCCGTCGGTCCGTCTCGGGGTCACAGGTTTGTCGCGCTCGGGCAAGACCGTCTTCATCTCGTCTCTGATCCACAACCTGCTGCATGGCGGGCGCCTGCCGCTCTTCGAACCGTTGCAATCCGGCCGCATCTCCAAGGTGCGGCTCGAAGAACAGCCGGATGACGCCGTGCCGCGGTTCCAGTACGAGGACCATATCCGCGCACTGGTCAACGAACGGCTCTGGCCGGATTCGACCCGCGCCATCTCCGAACTGCGCATCACCCTCGAATACCAGAGCGCCAGCGGCTGGAACCGGCTGTTCTCGCCCGGCCGGCTGTCGATCGACATCGTCGACTATCCCGGCGAATGGCTGCTCGACCTGCCGTTGCTATCACAGGACTACCGCGCTTTCAGCAAGACGACCCTCGAACTCGCCAGGGGCGGCATCCGCGCCGAGCTTGCGCGCGAATGGCTGGCACTGTCCGCGCTCGTCGACGTCAACGCCCCCGCCGACGAAATGCTTGCGCGCCGACTGGCGACGGCATTCGCCGACTACCTGAAGGCGTGCAAATCCGACGAGCGCTCGCTATCGACCCTGCCGCCCGGCCGTTTCCTGATGCCCGGCGATCTCGACGGCTCGCCGGCGCTGACTTTCGCGCCGCTGCCCAATCTTCCCGACACCCGCGCCCCCAGGGGCTCGCTGCGGGCGATGATGGAGCGGCGCTACGAGGCCTACAAGACCGTCGTGGTCAAGCCGTTCTTCCGCGAGCACTTTGCCCGGATCGACCGGCAGATCGTGCTCGTTGACGCTCTGCAGGCGATCACCCGCGGTCCCGAAGCGGTAATGGACCTGGAGCGGGCGCTGTCCGACGTGCTCGCCTGTTTCCGACCGGGCCAGAACAGCCTGCTGTCATCGCTGCTCCGCCGGCGGATCGACAAGGTTCTGGTCGCAGCGACCAAGGCCGACCACCTGCATCACGAAAGCCACGACCGCCTCGAGGCGCTGACCCGCCGCCTGGTCGACCGCGCGATCGAGCGTATCGGCATGGCCGGTGCCGGGATCGACGTCATGGCCCTGGCGTCCGTGCGCGCCACCCGTGAGGCGACCGTCAACCGCGACGGCCACGTTCTGCCTGTCATCGTCGGCACGCCGATGGAGGGCGAAACCATCAATGGCGAGCGCTTCGACGGCAAGCGCAAGACCGCGATCTTCCCCGGAGACCTGCCGGAGAACCCGGACGCCATCTTCAAGGCCCTTGAAACGACCGGTGACGGGCATACCCTGCCCGATGTCAACGCCGTCCGTTTCCGCCCACCCGAACTCGAGCAGACCGGCGGCGGCATCACCCTGTCCGTGCCGCACATCCGCCTCGACCGGGCAATGCAGTTCCTATTCGGAGACCGCCTCGCATGACGACGTCCGGCCCGCACGACGACAAGAAGCCGCGGCGCCCGGCCGCATTCGCCATCGATGACCGCCCGGCAAGGGCCACGGTCCCGCCGGTGGCCCGTGCTTCCGCCAATCCCGGTCCGCGGCGCCGGCCGCAGAGTTTTGACGATACGACCGTCACACTTACGCCGGAGGAACAGGATCCCTTCCTGTCGCCCGAAGGACTTGGCCAAAGTGATATTCCGGTCGCACGTCCGCGCGAACGCCGCTTCTCCTTCGCCGGCCTTGCCGCGGGCGCCTTCGGCGTGTTGCTGTCGCTGGCGCTCGGCCTCTGGACCGACCAGCTCGTTCGCGATCTCTTCAGCCGCGCCGACTGGCTCGGCTATCTCGCCATTGCGACCGTCGTCGTCGGCCTGCTGGCGCTCGCCGCCGCCGTCGCCCGCGAACTTGCCGGCATGGCCCGCCTCCATGCCGTGCAGGCAATCAAGGAAGAGGCCGCGAAGGCGGCACTGGCCCCAAAGCCTGCCGCCGCCCGGGCCGTGGTCGCAAGGCTCGTCTCGCTGCTTGCCGCCAAGCCGGAAACCGCGCGCGGACGCGCGACGCTCGCCGAAACAGAAGGCGAGATCATCGACGGCCCGCATCTCCTCGACCTTGCCGAACGCGAACTCCTGTCTCCGCTCGACAAGCAGGCCCGGGCGCTGATCCTCGGCGCCTCCAAGAGGGTCTCGGTGGTCACCGCCGTCAGCCCGCGCGCCATCGTCGATCTCGCCTATGTCCTTTTCGAAGCCGCCCGCCTGGTGCGTGGCATGGCCGATCTCTACGGCGGCCGGCCGGGAACACTCGGCATGATCCGGCTGCTGAAGGATGTGATCGCGCATCTCGCCGTCACCGGCTCGATCGCCGTCGGCGACAGCGTGGTGCAGCAGGTTCTCGGCCACGGACTGGCCTCGAAGCTGTCGGCAAGGCTCGGTGAAGGCGTGATCAACGGGCTGATGACGGCACGCATCGGCATCGCCGCCATGGACCTCTGCAGGCCGCTGCCGTTCAGGGCACTCAAGCGCCCCGGTATCGGCGACTTCATGAGCGACCTGGCGCCGAAATTCACGGGCAGCGACAACCCACGCTGATCTCCGGGCGCTTCTCTACAGACCTCCTTCAGGACGTTTCCACGCGACCGTGAAACGGCCGTGGGTCATTCATTAGTTCACGTTTCAAGAACGGACCCGGAACTTCTTCCGCCTCGCCTTCCCCTTGCCCTTTCGACCGGCTATAGAAACCTGCCATTAACCATTGTCAGGCAAGACTGCCGCCAGAGATTTGTACGCCGCCCCCAAGGATTAGCACATGAACACGCGCCTGTTTTCGATCGGTTGCGGCCTGGCCGCTACGCTTGCCATGTCGACGGGCTTTGCCCCCGAGACTGCCGCTGCACCGCGCGACAAAGCCTTCTTCGACAATGTATCGGGGAGCTGGAAGGGTCCGGGCGAGATCGTCGCCGGCAAGTACAAGGGCACCAAGTTCACCTGCAACCTGACCGGCGAACCCGCCCGCGGCAAGGAAGCTGGCATCAAGCTCGACGGCACCTGCCGCGTCGGCGTCTTCAGCCAGCCGATGTCCGCGGTCATCTCGCAAGCCGGCAACACCTACAAGGGCAAGTTCCTCGACGGCGCCGAAGGCAAGGGCCTCGATGTCGTTTCCGGCACCGTCAATGGCGACAAGGTCGTGATCGGCATCAATCGCAGCAAGCTGAACGGCGCGATGATCGCCCGACTTGATAACGACAACGCCATGAACGTAACGATCTCGGTAAAGGTCGAAGACAAGATGGTGCCGGTCATCGGCCTGACCCTGAACCGCCAGATGGACGCTATCGCCGTCGGCTCGATCAAGCCCTGATCGGTTAAAAACCTGCAAGACATTCGAAAGCGGCCGTGAATTTCGCGGCCGCTTTATTTTGTCGGGCAATTCCGTCCGCGCTCAGAGCAAGCGCCACCAGTCCTGCCTGTCGTCTGCAAGCGAAATCCCGGCCGTATCGGCATCCGCAAGCCAGTCGCGCACCGCCCTGCCCGCAACGATCAGGTCGGGGGCGAAATCCGCGAGCGGCTTCAGGACGAAACCGCGCGCCGTCATCCTTGGATGGGGCAGCTGCAACGTCTCGCTGTCCTGCTCGAGCGACCCGAATGTCAGCACATCAATGTCGATGGTACGCGGCCCCCAGCGCTCCGTGCGGACGCGCTTCATTTCGCGCTCGATCCCGAGGCAGGCATCCAGCAGTCCTTCAGGAGAAAGACTGGTTTCGATGCCGGCGCAGGCATTGAAGAAATCCGCCTGGTCGGTCTTGCCCCAGGGCGGGGTGCGATAAAGGCCGGACACCGCCACCACGCGGCTATCCGGACGGGCATCGAGCGCCCGCAATGCCTCGGCGATCGCGTGTGCGGGATCGCCGATATTCCCCCCGAGCCCGAGGGTGGCAAACTGGAATTCCCGATCAGGCACGGTGCTCGACCGTCACTTGCACATAGTCGAGAACACCGGGAACCGGCGCGCTCGGCTTGCGCACGGTGATCCTGGCGGTCCGGATCTGCGTGAAACGATCGCAAAGCGCCTTGGCGACTTCGAGCGCCAGCGACTCGATCAGGAAGCGCCGGTTGCCGGTAACGATCTTCTCGATGACCATGAAGGCAACGCCATAATCGACGGTGGATTCGATGGCGTCCTTCTCGAGCGGCTGGCTCGGCTCCACCACCAGTTCGGCATCGACGAAGAAGCGCTGGCCGAGCACCTCCTCCTCGTCAAGGACGCCGTGCCGTGCGAAAAAGGCACAGTTCTTCATGTATATCGTGTATGTCATCGGGATGGTCCTGTTTCGCGGCGGCGCCTCGATGCCAACATAGCATCGGTCATGGCCAGCACATCGCGATTGAATGCGACATTATGAACGCGGAAAATGACGGCGCCCGCCATCCGCAGGATGACCGAGGTTGCTGCCGTGCTGGCATCGCGATCGGCCGGCTCCCGCCCGGTGATTGCGCCGACAAAGCGCTTGCGCGACGTTCCGACCAGCAACGGGAACCCCAGGGCCGCGAGTTCGTCGAAACGCGCCATCAGCTCGATGTTTTCGTCCGTGTCCTTGGCAAATCCGAAGCCTGGATCGAGAACGATGGTATCGCGCCCGACCCCGGCCGCCTCGGCTATCTCCAGCGAGCGCCTGAGAAAGTGGAACTGGTCGGCGACCGGATCGGCAAGCTTATCGCGGTCACGCCCGGTATGCATCAGGCAGAGACCGGCCCCGGTTTCGGCGGCGACACGGGCGATATCGGGTTCCTTCTGCGCGCCGAACACATCATTGACGATATGGGCACCGGCCTCGACCGCCAGCCGCGCCGTCTCGGCGCGATAGGTGTCGACGGACAGAAGCGCGTCGGTCTCGCGTGCCAGTCGTTCGATCACCGGCAGGATGCGGTCCTGCTCCTCGGCAGCGCTTACCGGATCGCCGCCCGGACGGGTGGATTCTCCGCCAATATCGAGGATCGCCGCCCCCTCGGCAACGCAGTCAAGCCCATGCCGCACCGCCGTATCGACGCTGTTGAACCGGCCACCGTCGGAGAAGGAATCCGGTGTGACATTGACCACCGCCATGATCCTCGAAGTCTCGCCGAGCGCGAGTTTTCGCCCATGCGCAACCTTCCAGATTCCATTTCCCTTGTCCGACACCTAAATTCCGCCCACTTCGAATTGATAAAGCCATGGCTATATTGCGCTTGGGGTGGCTATGCCGCAAGCTAGGGCGAAGTGCAACCGGGCAAGGAAACATGAATGGCGTTGGCGCAGAAAACACTCTTCCTCATTGCAGCGATCGCATTCGTTGCGGGAAGCGCCAACACGGTCCTTTCCGAGACGGTCATCCAGAAGAAGACCTCCTATTTCCAGATCCGCGGCTCCACAGCCGAAGACCTTGACCGCGAACTCGCCTACCGCGGGCCCGTGACCAAGGATACGGGCTCCCGCCACGCCGGCGCGACCAAGATCAAGTTCGGCGGCGAAGTCACCTATGCCGAGAAGAGCGGCTGGTGCTACGTGGAAAAGGCCAAGGTCACGCTGGATACCCACATCATCCTGCCGCAATGGAAGAACCGCAAGGGCGCCAGCAAGGAACTGCGGCTGATCTGGGATACGCTGTCACGCGACATCAAGCGGCACGAGGAGCGTCACGCCGAAATCGCCCGCAACGCCGCCCGATCGATGGAAAAGGCCTTCCTCAAGCTGCGGCCGCAGAAGACCTGCGAGGAGATGCAGGCGCGCGTCGCCAAGGACTCCAAGGATCTGATCGCCAAGCATGATCGCGAGCAGGCGCGATTCGACCGCGTCGAGGCTGCCAATTTTGACAACCGGATGATTCGTCTTCTGCGCTATCGGATGCAGTCTCAGGCGAAGTAGCAAACCGCCCGAAAGTCGACTTTACCCCTATCCATTTGAGGTATTTCACCCGCCAGGCTTGCGCGAAACTGGCTATCGGCTTGTGAATAACCAGTAATTTCTCATCATATCGCTTGCGAAAAAACTAAAATACAATTGTCATCAATTCGAACAAACGCATGATGCTTTTGAATCAACAAGTTCTCCTGGCGCATCCAAGGGCCGCAGGTGTTTTCCTCCCTCACCTGCAGGCGATGCGCCCCCCTTGCCTCGCTCGTCCCTTCCGGTGAGCGAGGCATTTTTTTTGGAACACACGCAACGACCCGCCGCCCCCGCAGGCACCCGCACGAGCTTCGCTCGAGCCGGATGCAGGCGGGCTAACGCTGCCGGTGAACGGTCTGGGGATCAGGCCTGGCGTTCGGGCACGTGGACGACTAGGCCGTCCAGATCGTCGGAGACCTTGATCTGACAGGAAAGACGCGAGGTCGGACGCACGTCGAAAGCAAAGTCGAGCATGTCTTCTTCCATCGCCTGCGGCGGGCCGACTTTTTCGCTCCAGGCGTCGTCGACGTAGACGTGACAGGTCGCACAGGCACAGGCGCCGCCGCACTCGGCCTCGATTCCGGGAATGGAGTTGCGCACGGCGTTCTCCATGACGGTGGAACCGTTTTCGGCGTCGAGTTCGAAACGGGTACCGTCAAAGGCGACGATGGTCAGTTTTGTCATGATATCGTATTCCGGTAAGCGTGAACGAAAAATCCGGCCAAGTTCTTCCAACAAATCGGTGGAGCAGTCAACACGAACGCCCCGGTGGCGATGGATATGCCGCATCCGCTGCTCGTCATAAACGACGGTTCCCGCAGCGCCCTTCATTGCGCTGAAAGCCGGCGGCGGAGGGCATCGATCCTTTGAAAGCGTGAACTTAGCGGCAAAGCCCCATGATGAAGTTCTCGGTGGTCGTCACCGCCGCATCGAGGCTGGCCATCAGCCCCTCATCGCCCGGCGCATTCTCCAGCCGTTCGGCGGCGCTGGAAACGGAAAAGGCGCCGACGGCGGTCGCCGCTCCCTTGAGCTTGTGGGCGCTGGCCGCGATGGCAGCGACATCGCCCTCCGCCATCTCGTGCATGCAGCAGCGCGCCTGCCGGGCAAACAGTTGCAGCACTTCAGCCTCGAGGGAGGCGTCGCCCATCGTCTGCCGCTGCAAGTGCTCGAAATCGATCGCACGCTGGCCGTTGTATCCGCTACCCGCACCATGGTCGGGAGCCTCGAAAACAATACCGGGCGCTAACATGTGCCAAATCCCTTTGACGTTGCCAGAACGATGCTCGATCATTCTTCCGTGGCGTCGATTTCCGCTTAAAATCCGGCACAAACAGGGCAGAAATCTCGCATCATGGTTAATTCCAGTTAAACCATGTCAGTTGCACGGCTTTTGCGTCCGGGACGGGTTTAAAAAGTGTTAACAACCGGCTGATGCTTCAAATCGAGCCACTCCGGCTTGATTGTATCAATAGAATGAATGTGTCACTAAGGGACTGCTAAATTGGGACAGGGTCACTCACCATTGCCCAAAGCGTGGATAGTGGTAATGTTTTGATACCGTCCGTATGAAAAAACGGCTATCCGACTTTGAAATGCAATGGAAATTCCTCGACGGTGAGAAACCGGCAAGGAAGGTCCCGGTAAAGCAAACTGGCAGTCCGACATGCAGGCGGCGTGGCGGAGGTCAGGAGCTGGTCCGAGTGAATAGTAACGAGGCGTAACCGCATGGCGAACAAGAAATTCAGCGAGTCGATCGACGACAAGGCGTTTCAAGCATTAGAGGATGCGCTGCAGATCGATTTCAGCGACGACAAGCCGATGCCAGGTGCGTATCAATCACCCGAGCCCCGGGAGGCCAATTTGTCCGAAAAGTCGCAACCGACGCAGGCGCCAGATCCGCGAAAGAACGGCCGTTCGGCCGAGCATGCCCGTGCGGCCGCTGCCGAGCCCGCGCCGAAGTCGCCATCGCTCGCTCCCGCCAACGATAGCGGTCGCCGCAATCCGGCTGCCATCCTGAAATCGCTTGAGACCGGATCGCTCAACACCGCCGTGCGAAACGCCTCGATCGTCTCGGTTCTCTGGGCTATCTGCGGCATCGCGTTCGGCTACTTCGTCTTCGGTTCGCAGCTCTGGCAGTCCGGTTCGCTTTCCTCGTTCTTCGCCCTGCCCGGGGCGATTGCGCTGGCCGTCGGCATCATCCTGCCGATCCTTCTGTTCTTCGCATTCGCGATCATGCTTGCCCGCGCCCAGGACATGCGCAACGCCGCGCGTTCGATGGCCGAAGTCGCCCTGCGGCTTGCCGAACCGGAAACCGCCGCATCCGAGCGGATCATGACCGTGGGCCAGGCCGTGCGCCGCGAAGTCTCGGCAATGAACGAAGGCATCGAGCGCACCATCGCGCGCGCCGCAGAACTCGAGACCCTCGTCCATTCCGAAGTCAACGCGCTTGAGCGCAGCTACGCCGACAATGAAATGCGCGTGCGCGGCCTCGTGCAGGAACTCGGCTCGGAGCGTGACGCCATCGTCAACCATGCCGAACGCATCCGCTCGTCCATCGTCGGCGCCCACGACCAGCTCAAGGAAGAGCTGTCGCTGGCCACGGAAGAGATCGCCGTTCGCCTCGCCACGTCGGGCGAGGCCTTTGCCTCCATGATCGATACCCGCGCCGCGACGATCATGGAGAAGTCCGACGCCGCAGCACAGGCGATCGGCACGGTCCTGACGACCAAGGCCGACACCATGCTGCAGACGCTCACCTCTTCGGGGTTTGCGCTCTCCAACGAATTCGACACCCGCCTGGAAGCGCTGACGTCCAGCCTTTCGAAGCACGGCAACGAACTTCTCACCCGCTTCGAGACCCGCGCCTCGACGCTCGACGCCAACACCGAGAAGCTCAACGCGGCACTCAACGAGCGCGCCCGCCAGCTCAATGATACGCTGATCGCCCGCACGATGGAGATCAACGAGAGCATCAGCTCCGGCGAAAACGCGATTGCCGGTGCACTCGACCAAGTGATTTCCAAGCTCAACACCACGCTTGACGAACGGGGCGCGAGCTTCCGCAAGAGCCTGCAGACCAGTGCCGACGAGGCGGTCATGGACCTCGACCTGCGTTCGGGCTTCTTCGAGGAGCGCCTGCAGGCGACCGTCGGCCAGATTTCCTCGGCCTTCGACGAGCGCGTCGCCGAGTTCGCCAGCGCCTTCGACAAGCGTGCCGGCTCGCTCGACAGCAAGCTGATGGAAAGCCTCGCCCGGATCAACGAGACACTGGCCGGTGGCAGCGAGTCCATCGACGGCATCCTCACCTCCAGCATCGAGCGCCTCGGCACACAGCTGACCGACCAGTCGCTGGCGCTTGCCACCAGCCTCGGCGCCAGCCAGGAAGTGATCGAAAACGCGCTCGGCAGCACCGCCGAGAAGATCACCAGCGCTCTCAACGCGCGCAGCAACGAGATCACCTCGACGCTGCAGGACACGACCGCCGGCTTCATCTCCGCCATCGACGGCAAGTCGTCGCAGATCACCGACGCCTTCGTTGCCCGCGCGACCGAGTTCACCAGCGCGCTCAATGCCCGCAGCAGCGAAATCACAACCGCGCTGCACGACTCCACGGCCGGCTTCATTTCCGCCATCGACGGCAAGTCGACGGAAGTGAACGAGGCCTTCCTGTCGCGCGCCACGGAATTCAGCAACAAGCTCGACGCCCGCGCCAGCGAAATCGACCAGGCCCTCGGCTCGGCCGGCGAGCGCATCGACCAGATCATGGCCGACCGCAGCGGCGCCCTGTTCAGCGCGCTGGCCTCCAGCCAGTCGCGCTTCGAGGAAACGCTGTCGAGCCGCTCCGACGCGATCATCAACTCGGTCTCGGGCAGCCACGAGCGCCTCGCCGACGTCCTCGATGAGCGCACCGCGGCCATGGCCTTCTCGCTCGCCGACAGCCATGAGCGCCTGGAGCAGACGCTCGAAACCCGCACCAACGCCATCATCGAAACCGTGGCCGGTGCCGAGAACCGCATCAGCGATGCCTTTGGCGACAAGGCCGAAGTCATCCGCAGCACCTACGAGGAAAACCAGGAGCGTCTCGAGCGTTCGCTCAGCAGCCATGCCGACAACCTCTCGGGCGTCCTCTCCACCGGCAGCGACCGCATCGACCTGATCGTCGGCGGCTCGGCAAGCCGCATCGAGAACGCACTCGTCGTCGGTACGCGCCAGATCGAGAACACCTTCGGCGACCGTCTCGAGCAGATGGACAACGTCCTGGCCTCGTCGCACGACCAGATGCGTGCGACGCTGGACGATCGCACCAACGCCATCGCACTGACGATGAAGGACGCCCACAACCAGATCGACAATATCCTCGCCGACCAGGCGACGTCGATCGGCGCGTCGATCGCGACCAGCGCCGGCATGCTCGAAATGTCGCTCGAGAGCCACGAGAGCACGCTTCGCCAGGCCATCGACGGCAGCGCCACGGTCCTCGAACAGCGCCTGCGCGACAGCGCCGGCCACATTGCCGGCCAGATCACCGATGCTGCCAGCGAGATCACCCGCGCCGCCGAGACCGTGTCCTCGCGCATGGAACACTCTGTCGATGGCATGACCGAGCGCTTCTCCGAAACCGGTTCCCGGATCGAGGCAAGCTTCTCGGCGCTGGAAAACCGTATTCGCCAGGACGTCGGCGGCATCACCGACCGCGTCGACCAGTTGGGCCAGAACCTCTCGGCCAGCCTTGTCGAGGGCGCGGGCGAAATCGATCGCGTCAGCAGCGAGGCCGCCAGCCGCATCGCGGAAACCCTCGATAACCGCGCAGCGACAATCGCCAATACCCTGGCCGACCGCACTGCCGACCTCGACCGCGTCTCGCGCGAAGCCGCGAGCCGGATCGCCGACACGCTGGACTACCGGGCGTCCACGATCAGCTCCGTCCTCACCGAGCGCGTCTCCGACCTCGACCGGATCTCCGGCGATGCCGCAAGCCGCATCATCGACACCCTCGACAACCGCACGGCGACGATTGCCAGCACGCTCAGCGAGCGCGTCACCGACCTCGACCGCATCTCCGGCGAGGCGGCCAACCGCATCGCCGAGACCATGGACAGCCGCACCGCGCATATCGACGAGCGCCTGTCGACCATGGACCGCGCGCTGAACGTCGGCCTGGAAAACATCAACCGCACCATCGAAGGCAAGGCTGTCGGCCTCGCCACGACGCTGCGCACCGCCGTCACCGACGCCGCCCAGGGCATGGATGCCGAGGCGCTGCGTTCGGCCGAACTGCTTGCCAAGGCAGGTTCGGACTTCGCCGACAAGCTCGATGCCCGCAGCGGCGACTTCACCCGCGCCATCGAGGAGCGGACCGACCAGATCGTGTCGCGCGTCAATGACACGCAGAACCGCCTCGCGAGCCAGGCGGCCGCCGTTGCCCAGACCTTCTCCGAAGCCGGCAATGCGATCATCAACAAGGTCGGCGAAGCCGAAGAGACCGTCGGCCGCCAGTTGAGCACCATCACCCAGGCATTCGACGATGCCAGCCAGTCCCTGGAAACGCGCGCCGCTTCCATCCGCACCGGCCTCGCCGGCAGTGCAGACGAGATCTCGTCGACACTCTCCAATGTCGAACGTGCCCTTGAAGCCCGCGGCGATGCGATCCGCGCCAGCATCCAGGAACGCGTCGGCGAAATCGACGCCTCGCTCTCCGACGTCGACCGCGCTCTCGAGGCCCGTGGCGCCTCCATCCGCACGACGCTGGACGAGCGCACCCGCGAACTCAATTCGATGCTGGCCGGCCGTTCTGCCGAACTGTCCCGCCTGATCGACGAGAAGGCGCGTCCTGTCATCGACGAGTATGCCGCGACCGGCCGTGCAGCCGCTGAGCAGATCACGGCGGCGACCGCCGAAAGCGCAAATCGCCTGCGCAACGAAAACGCTGCCCTGATCAGTGCCATCAGCGCCCGGGCCGAAAACACCGCCAACGCCATCAACCAGATGGAGGCCAGCCTTTCGACCAGCGTCACAAGCCTGATTTCTCGTCTTGCCGAAAGCAATTCCGGCATCGTGCAGGTCATGCGTGAAGCCAGCGCCGAACTCGGCTCCATCGACGAAAACCTCAACGCCACGGCAACCCGCTTCAACGACTCCGCGACCCGCGCGTCGGAGATGGTTTCCAGCACCTCCCGCCTTCTCGAAGGCAAGGTCGAGCGCCTGTCGCAGATTTCCGGCCAGACCCTGTCGCAGGTCGGCGGCATCGTCGGTCGCTTCGAGGAGCATTCCAAGGTGCTCGGTCAGGCATCGGAACTGCTGTCGGCGGCCCAGTCCAACCTGGTCAGCACCCTCGAGGAGCGTCAGGACGCCTTGCGCACGCTTGCAGCCGGCCTCGTTCAGCGTTCCGAGGAAATCGAGACCACCATGCGTGCTCTCGGCAACATGGTCGAAGGCGCCTTCGAGCGCACCGAGGAGCGTTCGGCACAGGTGACCGACAATCTGCGCCAGAGCGTCCAGAGCTCTTTCGCGGACGTCAACCGCTTCCTCTCGGAAACGGAAAAGCGCACCCAGGCCGCGGCCGAAGCGATGCGCGCCAGCCTCGTCGAAGCCGGCAACGATGCCACCCGCGCCGTCACCGGTACCTTCGAGGAAGCCGAGAAGCGTTCGGGCGCCCTCGCCCATCGCCTGCGCGGCGGCCTGACGGCTTCGCTCGGCGACATCGAGCGGGCACTCGGCGAAGCCGCCGAGAAGTCGGACGCGACCGCGGGCCAGATGCGCGAAGCGCTTCGCCAGGCCGTCGAGGAAGCAGTCGGCCGCTTTACCGGCGCCACGGACGAAATCCGCCGTTCGGCCGGCGAGATCCGCAAGGAACTCGACATGACCCGCAACGAACTGAAGCGCGGCGCATTCGACCTTCCGGAAGAAGCCAAGGAAAGCGCCGCAGCCATGCGCCGCGCGGTTTCCGAGCAGATCAAGGCGCTGCAGGACATTTCCAACCTGGTCGGCAAGTCCGCCCATAAGCTGGAAGTCTCCGAGCCGCTCGCCCGCGCCATCGCCGCTGCCCAGCCGGTACATCAGCCGGCGCCGGTACAGCCGGCTCCTGCCCCGCAGGCGGTAGCCCCGGTCAGCCAGCCGGCGCCGCAGCAGGCCCCGGCTGTCGTGGCCCAGCCGCACAACGGCGAGGCCCTCGGCCTTCGTGGCAGCCTGGGCGCGGAACGCCCGGCACAGGCTCCGCAGCGCTCGGTCGAACCGCGCAACGAAGCGGCATCGGGTGAAGGCGGTGGCTGGATCAGCGACCTGCTCCGCGGCGCCTCGCGCGAAGAGGCAAGCCAGCAGGCACCACGCCAGCAGGCCGCTCCGCGCGCAGCCGCCGAAACCGCCCAGCCGGCGCAGCCCGCCCGCCCGGCAGGCGATGCCCGCAATCCGCGCCATGTCGTGGAATCGCTGAATTCGCTTTCGGTCGACATCGCCCGCGCCATCGATCACGATGCCTCGGTCGAACTGTGGCGGCGCTACCAGCGCGGCGAGCGCGACGTCTTCACCCGTCGCCTCTACACGCTGAAGGGCCAGCAGACCTTCGACGAGATCAAGCGCAAGTACGATCGCGAGGCGGAGTTCCGCACGGCCGTCGATCGCTACATCGCCGACTTCGAAAAGCTGCTGTCGGATGTCGCCCGTACCGATCGCGACAAGTCGATCACCCAGTCCTACCTCACCTCGGACACGGGCAAGGTCTACACCATGCTGGCACATGCCGCAGGTCGCTTCAGCTAAGCCGGAAAACCGGCATGCCATTGAGAAACGGTCGCTTAGGCGGCCGTTTTTTTATGTCCGCGCCCGCCCGCAGGCGTCTGCCTGCCACCGTTCGCACCTCAAGTCATCGTCGTCTTCCCGGGGACCAGAGCGCCGTCCGGCGCAACCGTTGCCCACGCCGGTCTCAGCGCGGGCAAGGAGCATCCGGATGCATGGGCAATCCTCACGGCGGCCGCACGCGCCACCTGGCACCGGTCATAGGGCAGCGATCATTGGACACAGGTCATCGGACCCAGATCACTGGAGATTTGTCCCGCGCGCCCCGGCGGACCAGTGACAGCACTGCAAGCCCGATACGAAAAGCCCCGGAAATCGACTGGATTTCCGGGGCGTACAAGCCGGTCTGGATCTGATGTCAGGGCAGTTACAGCGATTGCAGCGTCCAGGAGACGATCTCGCTTGCCACCTTGCTGAATGCGTCGTTCAGGCCGCGGACATAGGCGTAGTTCGCGCCGCCGCTGACCGGAGCCGTCGCGCGGAACACCCGGTGCGCCCTTACCGTGCCGTTGCGGTCGTTGAGGATCTTGACCGAGATCTCCACCAGCGCGCGGTTCGTACCCACGGTATCGATCTCGAAGGCGCGGATCTCGCTCACGACCTGATAGTCGATCGCCAGCCCTTGTCCCGGCTTGCCGACGCCGCCGAGCTTGCCGCTGTTTTCGAAACCTTCCAGCAGCTTCGCCTGCACCATCGAGGGCAGTCTGTCGGCCCACTGCGACTGGCCGAGGTTCTGGATTTCGGAGCCCGCGACGCGGACGATGATCTGTTCGCTGTTGATCGACTGCAGCGCGGTTGGCTCTGGGACCAGGATCTGGACGTTGCGCTTGCTGCCGCCATCGGCAACGCGGGCGCCCGCAAGGTCGAAGGTGTCGTTCTTGGCTGCGCCCGTACCGCAGCCGGAAAGCGCGATCGCCATCAGCGGCAGCAGCGCGGCGGCGGCAACTCGAGCCGGGCGGATGCGTGCGATTTTCGAAGCCTTCATAACGCCCCTTACCTTCCCCAATACGCCCGAGGCGTTCCCGAACACGGAACCCTGTCAGCCCGAATCATATAACTATTAAATTCAACAAGATGACGCAGGATGCAAGTATAACCGCACCCGGCGCCTCCTTAGATCGCTGCCTAGTGACGCGTGCGCCCGTCATACTGCTTCACCGTTTCGCCGCCGAACAGCAACCGCCGCGGATCGCGCTCGAAGCCGCTGATCGCGCTGTTGAGGTTGTTCACCGTGCGGCGCGTTTCCTCGACCAGTGCCGTCACGTCGCGCAGGCCCGTGCCGGAGAAGCGCGACAGGTTGTCGGCGATCGGTCCGATGCGTGCATTGAGGGTATCGGCGGTGTTCTTGATCGCCTCCAGGGTCGCCTTCGCCTCGGCGAAGAGCGATTCCGATCCCTCGCTGCCGAGCAGCGTATCCGCCTTGGCAAGAACGCCGTCGACGCGCTTCGAGGCGGCGTTCAGCGTGTTGGCCATCTGCTTGGCGTCGCTGATGATCTGGTCGATATCCTGTTTGCGGGAATCGATCGTCTGGCCGAGGTTGCGGAACGATGCCGCCGCTTCGCGCGCATCCTGCGTCGCGGCGGAAATATTGTTCATCGAGGTGCCGACCTTCTCTGCATCGACCGCCGCAACCAGCTTGTCGACCCGGTCGAGCGTCGCCTGGGCGCTGTTGCCGAAGGTCTGGAAGCTCGTCGCTGCATCCTTGAAAGTGTTGATCGTCACGCTGATTTCGTCGGAGCTTTCGGCGAGATTCTTGCTGACCGTCTCGGCGTTCGAAACGATGACGTCGATCTTCTTGGCATCGACCGCGCGCACCAGGTCCTCGACGGCGGTCAGCGTCGAATCCAGCCGGCCCGACAGGCCGGTGACGGTTTCGGAAAGCGCACTGACGCTTTCGAGGAACTTGTCGACCCCCTCTGCATTGTCGCTCAGCGCCTTGCTGAAGACCTCGGCATTCTTGATCGTGCTGGTCAGGGGACCGCGCGCATCGGCAACGAAGCCCTGGATGTCGCCGATCGCATTGTCGGCGCGCTGCAGGATCTTGTCCGCTGTCGCCAGCAGGTTGGTGACGCTGGACTGGTCCGCCATCAGCACCGCCCGTTCCCCGGTCTCGAGCTCACGCTGGAGAATGTTGACGTCGCCCTTGGTCCCGCCCTGCAGCTCGATATAGGCAGCACCGGTCAGGCCCTGGATCTCGAGCGCGGCGCGGGTCGAGCGGTAGACCGGGGCGTCGGCACGGATCTCCGTCTGCGCGATGGTGTAGCGCGGATCGTTGGCATCGATCGCGAGGCTTCTCACCGAACCGACCGGAATGCCGTTGAAGCGAACCGGCGAACCGATGCTGAGGCCATTGGCGGAGCCGGGAATGCGGATCGTCAGCTCCGCCATCGGCCCGCCGCGTCCATACTCGGCCATCCAGTAGACGAAACCGAATGCGGCCGCGATTACCAGCACCGTGAAAAACCCGACGATTGCGTAGTTGGCTTTGGTTTCCATCTTCCCGTTACTTCCGCTTCATACTTGTACTTGCCCGCTCAGACATCGCTACGTTCCGGCACGACGATCGAACGCGCCCGCTTGCCCCGGAAATACGATTTCACCCAGGGATCTTCGCATTTGAGCATGTCTTCGATCGTTCCTTCCACCAATACCCGCTTGTTTCCGAGCACCGCAATACGGTCGCATACCGAAAACAGGCTATCGAGGTCGTGTGTCACCATGTAGACCGTCAAGCCGAGTGCGTCACGCAGCCGCGCGATCAGGTCGTCGAACTCCGCAGCCCCGATCGGATCGAGGCCCGAGGTCGGCTCATCCAGGAACACGAGGTCGGGATCGAGCGCCAGCGCGCGCGCCAGGGCGGCCCTCTTGATCATGCCGCCGGAAAGCTCCGAGGGATATTTGTCGGCGGCATCGGCGGCAAGCCCGACAAGATCGATCTTCACCCGCGCCAGCTCATCCATCAGCGCCTTGGGCAGATCGAGATATTCCCGCATCGGCAACTGGATGTTCTCCTTCACCGTCAGCGCGGAAAACAGCGCGCCGTGCTGGAACAGCACCCCGACGCGTGAATCGAGCGCCGTGCGTTGGGCATCGTTGAGCTTGTCATAGTCCGAGCCGAGGATGCGGATCGTGCCGGAACGACGCGGCAGCAGCCGAAGCACCGTGCGCATCAGCACCGACTTGCCCGATCCCGACGCCCCGACGAAACCGAGGATCTCGCCGCGATAGATGTCCAGGTTCAGCTTGTCGAGAACGATTTTCGAGCCGAACCCGACGGTCACGTCCTCGACGGAGAGAACCTTCTCGCGGGTCTTGTTCAGATGGTCGGGGCGAAGTGCGTTCAACGAAACCAACCCTTTAGAAATCAATAGCCGCATAGAACATGGCGAAGAGGCCGTCGACAAGGATGACCACGAAGATCGCCTTGACCACCGACGAAGTCACCTGCCGGCCAAGCGATTCCGCGCTGCCGCCGACCTTCATGCCTTCCACCGCCGCGACGATGCCGATGATCAGCGCCATGAACGGCGTCTTGATCATGCCCGAGATCACTGTCGACATGTCGACCGCCTCGTGCAGCCGCGACAGGAACACCTCGAAGGTGATGCCCGAATATGTATACGCGACGATCGCCGCCCCGGTCAGTGCCGCGAAATTGGCGATGATCGTCAAAAGCGGCAGGACGATGGTCAGCGCCACCAGCCGCGGGAAGATCAGCACCCCGACGGGATTGAGCCCCATGACCGTCAGCGCGTCGATTTCCTCGCGCATCTTCATCGATCCGAGCTCTGCGGTAATCGCGCTGCCGGAGCGCCCGGCGATCATGATCGCCGTCAGCAGCACGCCGATCTCGCGCAACTGCAGGATCCCGACCAGGTCGACGACGAAGATTTCGGCACCGAAATAGCGCAGCTGGAACGCGCCCTGCTGGGCGATGATCGCACCGATCAGGAATGACATCAGCACGATGATCGGCACGGCGCGCACGCCCATGTGATCCATCTGGTTGACGATCGAGGCCGGCGAGACCCCGCTGCCGCGGCCGAGCTTCATCTGCGCGCCGCTGACCGCCGAGCCGAGGATGAACATCGCCGAAACCAGGTCGCGCCACGTCCTGTAGGCCAGCCCGCCGATCGGCGTGAAGAGCCGCTCGAACAGCGTTCCCTTGGGCTTGTCGTCCCCCTGCGGCTGTTCGAGCCGCTCGGGCATCGTGCGCACCAGTTCGTCGACCCTCGGGTTCGATCCGGTGAGGCTTACCGCTTCGCCCCTGTCGGCGGCGCGGGTCATCAATCGCCGGATCAGCCAGGCGCCCGCCGTATCGATGTGGCTGATACCCGACAGATCGAGCTCAAGCGGGCCGCTTGCCTGGCGCTGCGAAAGCGCGCCCAGTTGCGACAGCACGCCGCCAATGCCGGTGCTGCGCCAGTCACCGGTCAGCCGGTAGCGCGTGCCGGCGCCGCCCGGGAGCGGCTCGGCCTCGGCATTTGCGGGATGATTTTCGTCAGACCTCAATTCGCTTGCAACTTTCAGGGGTTAGGACAACATCACCGACTCACGACATTCAAAGACTGTTGTGCCACCGACGGGGCCTGCAATATAGCCATCCGCCACGGAAATTCTATGCATCAGGAAAGTGAAAGCCATGTCGCGTTACATCGAAACAACAACGACCGCCTTTCCGATCGCCGGTTCGTTCACGATCTCGCGCGGCAGCAAGACGCAGGCGGATGTCGTGACCTGCGTGATCGGCGAAGGCGCCCATCGCGGCCATGGCGAGTGCGTTCCCTACAAGCGCTATGGCGAAACGCTGGAAAGCGTGATCGCCGAGATCGAGGCCATGTCGGCGGCCATTGTTTCGGGACTGTCGCGCGACGAACTGCTGACGGCGATGAAGCCGGGTGCGGCGCGTAATGCCATCGACTGCGCTCTCTGGGATCTCGAAGCCAAGGTCTCGGGGATCCCTGTCGCCGCCCGGATCGGCACACCCGATCCGCAGCCGCTGACCACCGCTTACACCATCTCGCTCGGCGAACCGGAAACGATGAAGGCCCAGGCCGCCACCTATGCCCATCGCGACCTCCTGAAGGTCAAGGTCGGCACCGGTGACGATATCAGCCGCATTCGCGCCGTGCGCGCCGGTGCGCCTGAAAGCAGGATCATCCTCGATGCAAACGAGGGCTGGAGCGACGAGACCATCGTCCGCCACCTCGAGGCTGCGGCCGAAGCCGGCATCGACCTGATCGAACAGCCGCTCCCGGCCGGCAAGGATGCGATCCTCGCCAGCATCGACCGGAAAGTCGCGATCTGCGCCGACGAGAGCGTTCATGACCGCCAGGGCCTGGCGGCGCTGCGCGACCGCTACGACGCGATCAACATCAAGCTCGACAAGACCGGCGGCCTGACGGAAGCACTGCTGGTGAAGACCGAAGCGCAACGCCTCGGCTTTGGCATCATGGTCGGCTGCATGGTCGGCAGCTCGCTCGCCATGGCGCCCGCCGTGCTTCTGGCGCAAGGGGTGGATTTCGTCGACCTCGACGGTCCCCTGCTGCTTGCCCGCGACCGCGAGCCCGGTCTCGTCTACCGCGACTCGCTCGTCTTCCCGCCGGAGAATGCGCTCTGGGGCTGAAGATGGAAGGCCGCGAGAACCGACACCAGCGCGATCGCGGCCGTCACCGACATCAGATAATAGCCGGAGACCCCGAGCCCGGTGTAGATGAAACCGGAAGCGAAGGTCGACAGGGCCAGAAACAGGCCGTTATAGGAGAAATACGCTCCCTGCGCGGAAGCCTCCTGATCCTCCCTGACAGTACGCACGATCAGGCGCTGGATGCCCATGTGGCAGAAGGCGAAGGTGAAGGCGTGCAGGCATTGCAGCAGCAAGAAGCCGGTGAAGTCGCTCGCCAGCGGGAACAGGATCCACCGCCCGATCGCAACCGTGCAGCCGATGCCGATCAGCATCCACGGGCTGAAGAGGCGCGCCAGCGGCCGCGAGAAGTAGAACGCCACCACTTCCGCCAGGACCCCGGCACTCCAGAGAATGCCGACCTGGGTTCCGGAAAGACCGAGCCCCTCCCAGTAGATCGACGAGAAGGCGTAAAGCATGGCATGACTTGCCTGCACCAGCGAGCAACCGATCATCACCAGATGCAGATCCGCGCGTCGCAGGGCGCTCCCCTGCCGCTCCGGCGGTTGCGACCCGGCAGCGGCAACCGGTGAAGCGGAAGCCTGCGGCTGGCCGACCCGCGGCGCCAGAAGGCCCATGACGATCGTCAGGATGAAGCCGAAGACCATGGACGGCAGCACCACGGCACCGCCCCACAGCCCGATCAGATAACCGCCGACCAGCGTCGCAAGGATGAAGGCAAGCGACCCCCAGAGCCGCATGCGGCCATAGTCGTAGCCCCAGCGGCGCACCCCCGTCACCAGGATCGCCTCGGCGACCGGCACGTAAGGCGCGTATGTCACCCCCTGCAGCGCATAGACGAGAAGCACCGGCCAGAAACCGTTGCTGACGAACAGCGCGAGGGCCGTGAGCAGCGACAGTCCGCCCGACCAGAGCAGCACGACGGTGCGCTCCTTCAGCCGGTCCGTAATCATTGAAACCAGCGGGGCGGCGATGATGCGCACGATCATCGGCACGGCCAGAATGATGCCGATTTCAGCATCGCTGAGGTTCAACGTCGCGAGCCAGATCGGAAAAAACGGCATTGCAACGCCGTTGACGATCATCGGCGCGCTGAAAACCAGCGCACTACGCTGGGGGAACCAGCGGGGCGCGGTTGCGCTCGCTGACGGCAGATTTGCGGGAATCATGTCTGAACCAGGAAGGAGAATACCAGCCTTCCTAGCACAGCGCCCCTGACGCGCCTATCGCTAAAACAGACGGGGAAAATCGCACCAGCGACGGTCGCGATTGTCACGTTACATCCACTGGGCGGGCATTCACGCAGCCTGCGGATCGAGGACCTTCTGCCTGCTCGCCACGACCGGCACGGCTTCCGCGGGCGCCCCCTTGAGGCTGCGCCAGGTGATCAGTTCGAAACGGCCGTCGTCATGCTCGGCAATCGCCGTGCAGCTTTCCACCCAGTCCCCGGTATTGATGTAGCTGATGCCGTCGATGTCTTCGATCACCGCATGATGGATATGGCCGCAGATGACCCCGTCGACATGGTTGCGGCGCGCCTCTTCGGCGACGACCCGCTGGAATTCGCCGATGAAATTGACGGCATGCTTGACCTGCAGCTTGGCCCAGGCCGAAAACGACCAGTAGGGAAAACCCAGGCGGCGACGGATCGCCGCGAGTGCGATATTGATCACGATCGCCATGTCATAGGCCCAGTCACCGAGATAGGCGAGGATACGTGCATTGCGGACGACGACATCGAACTCGTCGCCGTGCAGCACGAGGTACGTCCGGCCGTCGGCCGCTTCGTGAATGATCCGCTCGGCGACCTCGATGCCGCCAAAGTGCGTCCCCGGAAAATCCCGCAGGAACTCGTCGTGATTGCCGGGAATATAGATGATCCGCGTGCCCTTGCGCGCCTTGCGCAGCAGCTTCTGGACCACGTCGTTGCAGTCCTGCGGCCAGAACCAGTTGCGCTTCAGCCTCCAGCCATCGATGATGTCACCGACGAGCACGATCGTCTCTGCTTCGTGATGGCGCAGGAAGTCGAGCAGGAAATCCACCTTAGCCGCTTTCGACCCCAGGTGGACATCGGAAATGAACAGGGTTCTGAAGCGCCTCGTATCCGTCATGCCGTTCGCCTGCTCCGTCATGGTGCGTTATCCCGGACCACCCCAAAACCAGACTCGTGTATCAGGAACATGACAACGGCGGTGGAACAGGCCCCGGGGCGCCCGGTTTCGCGCAAGCGGCAGCTGGCGCCTATGCCCGTCCCGACAAAATAGCTTTTCGCAGGAAATGCCTACTGCACTCCCGGAGGCTCTGATATATGCAGTGACTCATTATAGAAGAACATGATGTCGATCGGAGATACGGGTTCATGACTACCCCTGAGAAAGCAAAGGCCCAGAACGTTCCTGCCAGCGGCGAACTTGACGAACAGGCCCTTTTCTTTCACCGCTACCCCCGCCCGGGCAAACTGGAAATTCAGGCCACCAAACCCCTCGGCAACCAGCGCGACCTCGCGCTTGCCTATTCGCCCGGCGTTGCCGCGCCATGCCTGGCGATCCGCGACAATCCGGAAACCGCCGCCGACTACACCGCCCGCGCCAACCTCGTCGCGGTGATCTCGAACGGCACCGCCGTGCTCGGGCTCGGCAATATCGGGCCGCTGGCTTCGAAGCCGGTGATGGAGGGCAAGGCCGTCCTGTTCAAGAAGTTCGCCGGCATCGACGTCTTCGACATCGAGATCGACGCACCTGGCGTCGAGGACATGGTCGGCACCATTTCCGCACTGGAGCCGACCTTCGGCGGCATCAATCTCGAGGACATCAAGGCGCCGGAATGCTTCGAGGTCGAGCGCCGGCTGCGCGAGAAGATGAACATCCCGGTCTTCCATGACGACCAGCACGGCACCGCCATCATCGTCGCCGCCGCAGTGCTCAACGGCCTCGAACTCGCCGGCAAGGCGATCGGCGAAGCCAAGATCGTCGCCTCCGGCGCCGGTGCCGCCGCGCTCGCCTGCCTCAACCTGCTGGTGACGCTCGGTGCCAAGCGCGAGAACATATGGGTCCACGACCTAGAGGGCCTGGTCTACGAGGGCCGCGTCGAACTGATGGATGAATGGAAGGCCGTCTATGCGCAGCCGTCGTCCAAGCGCAAGCTCGAGGAGAGCATCGGCGGCGCCGACGTATTCCTCGGCCTGTCGGCCGCCGGCGTGCTGAAGCCGGAACTGCTACGGCAGATGGCAGACAAGCCGTTGATCCTTGCGCTTGCCAATCCGACGCCGGAAATCCTCCCCGATCTCGCCCGCGCCGAACGTCCGGACGCGATGATCTGCACCGGCCGCTCGGACTTCCCGAACCAGGTCAACAATGTCCTCTGCTTCCCCTACATCTTCCGCGGCGCACTCGACTGTGGCGCCAGCACGATCAACGAGGAGATGAAGCTGGCGGCGGTGCGTGCCATCGCCGCGCTTGCCCGTGAAGAGGCATCCGAGGCCGCCGCGCGCGCCTATACCGGCGAGACGCCAGTTTTCGGCCCGAACTACCTGATCCCCTCGCCCTTCGATCCGCGTCTCATCCTTCGCATCGCCCCGGCGGTTGCCAAGGCGGCGGCCGAAAGCGGCGTCGCCCAGCGCCCGATCGCCGATTTCGACGCCTATCTCGATACGCTGAACCGCTTCGTCTTCCGCTCCGGCTTCCTGATGAAGCCGATCTTCGCAAACGCGAAGACTGCAGAAAAGAAGCGCGTCATCTTCTCGGATGGCGAAGACGAACGCGTGATGCGTGCCGCCCAGGTGCTCATCGAGGACAATATCGCCAAGCCGATCCTGATCGGACGCCCCGACATCATCGAGGCCCGCCTCAAGCGTTACGGCCTGCGCATTCGCCCGAACGACGACTTCGAGGTCGTGAACCCGCAGGACGATCCGCGCTTCCGCGAATATGTCGAACTCTACCTGTCGCTCGTCGGCCGTAGCGGCGTCATTCCGGAAGCCGCCCGCACGATCGTGCGTACCAACACCACGGTCATCGGCGCGCTCTCCATGCGTCGTGGCGAAGCCGATGCGCTGATCTGCGGCCTCGAAGGCCGCTACGACAAGCATCTGCGCGACGTCCGCCAGATCATCGGCAAGCGCGAGGGTCTCATCGACTTCTCGGCGCTGAGCCTGCTGATCTCGCAACGCGGCGCCACCTTCTTCACCGACACCTACGTGACCTACAGCCCGTCGGCCGAAGAGATTGCCGAGACCACGGTCATGGCCGCGCAGGAGATCCGCCGCTTCGGCATCACCCCGCGGGCAGCACTTGTCTCGCACTCGAATTTCGGATCGCGCGATTCCGAGAGCGCGCGGAAGATGCGGCGCACCCTGCAGATTCTGCGCGACATCGCCCCGGATCTGGAAGTCGACGGCGAAATGCATGGCGACGCGGCGATCGCCGAGCAACTGCGCCGTCGCGTGATGCCGAACAGCACGCTGAGCGGCGAGGCAAACCTGCTGGTCTTCCCGAACCTGGATGCCGCCAACATCACGCTCGGCGTGGTCAAGACCATGACCGACAGCCTGCATGTCGGGCCGATCCTGCTCGGTGCCGCCCTGCCGGCGCATATCCTGTCGCCCTCAGTCACCTCGCGCGGCGTCGTCAACATGGCGGCACTCGCAGTCGTCGAGGCATCGCACCCGGCCTGAGCCACGCTGGCGAGTGTCCCGAATTGAAACAGCGCCGCCCTCGCGGCGCTGTTTTCGTTTAAGCATGTTTTCTGCGAGACTGGGGCTAAGCCGGCTTGTCGGCATATCGCCCTTGATGCCCCGGGACCGACTGATCCAAAATCCGCCGGGAATCAATCTCGATCGGTTCGACCGCCACCCGGTCCGCAGGCGTGATGTTGCCTCCCGCATTCCGTCCCGGCGCCTTGCGATCGTTTGTCCGGATGCATCGTCCTCCGGCGCGGTCGCCGGTGAGCGGCCTCGATCGCCGCCCCGCTGCAGATCGAACCCGCCGGGAACCTGGCTGCGTCAGGTCACGCAATTTTTTATTTGAATTTTTTGTGATGAATAGTGTGCACACATCGAAACAACTGGACAATATTGCTCGCCCTGCGCAAATTGAACCCATTAATTTTGTTGGGTTTTGCGTATGAAAGACCATCAGGGATATCATGACCTGCTGGACTGGCTGGACAGTAAAGACATCGTAGAACCGCGGCATTTTTTCCGACGGATGCGCCGGTCCTATGGCATCGCCAACATCGTCTATGCGGACATCAGCCTGAACCCGGCAGGCATTCAGGTGCAAAGCCTGCACCATACCTTGAAACCGGCGGTACTGGAGGCGATCGCCGGTGTGGACCCGTCTTTGCTGACGCCGCTCCTGCGTACGGTCTTTTCGACGCTCCGCCCGCTCGACTGGTCTTCCTTCCGCCGGTCGGAGCCGAGCAGTGCGGCACTGTTTGCGCTCTGGGCGACACTCGGGCTTGCCAGCCAGGGTCTGTCCTTTCCCCTCGTCTCGCGCACCGGCCGTGCTGCACTGCTATCGATCAACGTCGCGGCGACACCGGAGGCATGGCGGGACTTTCGCCGTCGTTACGAACACGAGATCCATTCGCTCGCCGTCCATTTCCATGCCGCCATCGTCGAGGAAGAACTGCGGGCCGCCGGCACGATGGTTGCGCGGGCACCGACGCTGACGCCGCGCGAGCGGGAAACGCTCGCCTGGTCAGCGGCCGGCAAGAGCTACTGGGAAATCGCCACCATTCTCGGCATTTCGGAGCGAACCGTGCGCTTCTTCATGGGCAATGCACGCCGCAAGCTCAACGTCGTCTCCAATACGCAGGCCGTCGCCGAAGCTGTCTGGCTCGGCCTGATCGAGCACGCCTGACC
>JAEWPB010000182.1 GCA_023399465.1 Pseudomonadota bacterium | reverse complement strand
GCCCCGGAAGGCGGCCAGCAGGGCCAGACCCGCGAAGAGCGCCGCAAGGCGCGTGAAGAGCGCCAGAAGCAGCTCCAGGAACAGCAGCAACAGCAGCTGCAGGCCGAACAGCCTGAAGCTGCCCCGGAAGGCGGCCAGCAGGGCCAGACCCGCGAAGAACGCCGCAAGGCGCGTGAAGAGCGTCAGAAGCAGCTCCAGGAGCAGCAACAGCTTCAGGAACAGCAGCAGACCGAAGGCCAGCAGCTCGGCCAGCCGGCCGGTCGCGACGCTCCCGAGGTCCGCGAGCGCAAGCGTCGCAATGCCGAAAACCCGGCAGCCACCGATGAGACCATCGTGCTTCCGGTCGACAACGGTGCCGCCGTGCTCGACAGCGACAAGGACGCCGAGCGTGCCGGCAATGCGATGACCCGCGAGGAGCGCCGCAAGCTTCGCGCCGAGCGCCGCGAAGTCAGGGTTCCGACTTCTGACGCCGATGCCCAGATCGACAACGAGGGCCGTGCCCGTCGGCCGGTGCGCATCGACCGCGTCACCCGCGAAGAGGGCCGCGCGCTCCGTGAACGGCCGCGCTACGAGATGCCCGAGGGTGTCAACATCCGCGATCGCCGCGACAACCGCATCGTCGTCAACATCGACAACCGCACCATCGTCCGCAATGACGACAGCTACCGCTTCCGTCGCCAGGGCGAGCGCGTGACCTATGAGGGCCTTTCGAACGGCCGCGTCCGCGAAGTGGTGGTCCGGCCCAATGGTGATCGGGTAATCACGGTCCGCAACCGCTGGGGCGATGTCATCCGCCGTTCGCGCGTCGATGCCCGCGAGCGCGAACATGTGCTGTTCTACTCGCCGGAGCTCTACGAGAATCCGGACCAGCGCTACGTCTATCGCGATCCGGGCGTGCGCCTGCCGCCGATGCGTCTGGCGATCCCGGTGCAGGACTACATCATCGACACCAGCAGCGAGCCGGACCGCGACTACTATGCCTTCCTCGAGCAGCCGCCGGTCGAACCGGTCGAGCGGGTCTACACCCTCGATGAAGTCAAGTATTCCGCCCGTATCCGCGACAAGGTGCGCCGTATCGACCTCGATACCATCACCTTCGCCACCGGCAGCGCCGAGATCCCGATGAGCCAGGCGCAGACGCTCCGCAAGGTCGCCGACGCCATCAACCAGGCGCTCGACAACGATCCGGCCGAGACCTTCCTGATCGAAGGCCATACGGACGCGATCGGCTCCGACGAGAGCAACCTCATCCTCTCGGACGAGCGTGCCGAATCGGTGGCCAACCTGCTCACCGACGTCTACGGCATCCCGCCGGAAAACCTGACGACGCAGGGCTATGGCGAGCAGTTCCTGAAGGTCAACACCCAGTCCGCGGAACAGCAGAACCGCCGCGTGACCATCCGCCGCGTGACGGCGCTGGTCCGCCCGGCCGAAATGGCGCAGGAATAAGCGCAGCTTCCAACCAATACAAAGGCCCGCCGGATTGCCGTCCGGCGGGCCTTTTCGTGTCCGGGGCGATCTGTCGGCTAGGTGTCGAGCCCGACGACCGAGGCGATGAAATCGGCGATCGCCGTGGTGTCGTCGAGATCGAAGACCGGCAGGCGCTCGTCGGTGACTGCGTGGTCGGCGGCGATGGCGACGATATGGGGATCCTGGGGCGCCAGCGGCTCGCGATTGGCCGATTCCAGGCGCCGCGCCTCGATCTTCGGGATCGGCTCGCGCTTGTAGCCTTCCACCAGCACCAGGTCGCAGGGCGCGATGCGGGCGAGGATTTCCTCGAAGCCGGGTTCCGGCTCGCCGCGCAGTTCGTGCATGATCGCGAAGCGGGTGCCGGACACGATCGTCACCTCATGGGCGCCGGCCTGGCGGTGGCGGTAGCTGTCGGCGCCGACCTTGTCGATGTCGAAATCATGATGGGCATGTTTGATCGTCGAGATGCTGTAGCCGCGGCGGGTGAATTCCGCGACCAGCCTGACGGCAAGTCCGGTCTTGCCGGAATTTTTCCAGCCGGCGATGCCGAAGATCTTCTTTCCAGTCATCCGCCAAGCGCTTCCAGGAAGAGTTCGGCCTGCGCGAGATCGGCAGGCGTGTTGATGTTGAAGAACGGGTCGAGCGGGCCGATCGGGGTGGCCTGCATCGCGAACCCTGCGTTTTGAACCCGATGACGCGCGAGGAAGCTGCGAACCCTGCGGTTCTCGCTGTCGGCGAGCCAGTGCTCGAGGTCGTCGGCGACCGCGACCGGCCACAGGCCGAAGACCGGATGCTCGCGTTCGCCGGATACGGCAATGGCGATCATGTCGCGACCGGCTAGCGAAGCCGCCAGTTGTTCTGAAAGCCCGGATGGCAGGAACGGGCTGTCGGCCGGGGCCGACAGCATGTGGCTCGCCTCGGGATGATGACGCTGCACGTGGCGAAGCCCGGCAAGTATCCCGGCCAGCGGGCCCGGCTGGTCGGGCAGTTCGTCGGCGATGACGGGATAGCCGAAGTCATCGGCCCAGCCGGGGCGGGCGTTGATGGCGACGGCCGAAGCCTGCGGCAGCAGGCGGGCGATGACGTGGGCGATCAGCGGCCGGCCGCCAAGCGGCAGCATCGCCTTGTTGGTGCCCATGCGCGAGGAACGCCCACCGGCGAGAATGACGGCCGGATAATCGGACGCCGCGCGCGCGGCGGGGGAGGCGGCGGCGATGTCGGGCATTCGGTTCCTCCCTTTGCCGGTTGTCAGGTGCGGCCTCGGCCGCTCAGGTGGACTGCGCAGCGGCCAGCTGCTCGATCTGGCGCTTGTGTTCCCGGTAGAAGGAATAGAGCCCTGATGCAATGACGATCGCAGCGCCGGTAATGATCCAGATATCCGGCCATTCGCCGAAGACCAGTGCGCCGAGCAGGATCGACCACAGCAGGCCGGTATAGCGGAACGGTGCGATGAACGAGATTTCTCCGGTGCGCATCGCCAGGATGATGAACTGGTAGCCGACCAGCACAAGACCCGCCGCGACCGCCAGAATGCCGAAGGTCGACCAGTCCATAGGCTGCCAGCCGCCCATCGGCACCATGATGACGGCGCCCGTGAGCGAAATCGACGTGGCGGTGACGACCGTCACCATAAGCGAGGGAACGTCGCTGGAAATCTTGCGCGTTACCAGATCGCGGCCCGCCGAGGCCAGCATGCAGATCACCACATAGAAGGACGCTACCGTAAACCCCTCGGCGCCGGGGCGGATGATGAGGAGAATGCCGGCAAACCCGACGAAGATCGCCGACCACCGGCGCCAGCCGACCGCTTCCCCGAGGAACAGGGCGGCGCCGAGCGTGACCGCCAGCGGCAGCGCCTGCAGGATTGCCGAAGCATTGGCGAGCGGCAGCGAGGAGAGCCCCTCGAGGAAGGTGATGCCGGCGATGATCTCGAAGACGATCCGGGCGAGGATCATCGGCTGGAAGACGAGGCGCCAGTGGCGCAGAGCGCCGAAATGCCGAGCGATGGCATAGACCAGGAGCGTCGTCAGCGCGCCGCGCACGAACATGATCTGGCCGACATTCATGATCGGCATCAGCGTCTTGACCAGGGCGTCGTTGCAGGCGAATCCCGCCATCGACAACGTGACGAAGAGGGCACCGCGGGTATTCTTTGAAACAGGCATCGGGAAATCGGGTCTCGTGATTGAATAGGCAGGCTTCTAGCGATGTTGCCGGTGTACGCCATTGCGCTTTGTCAAATGCGAAAGCTTGTCGTCAGGGAAAGGTTGGAAATTTTATCGAATAATATTCGCATGGTAGCAATTTCGATCCGGAGCGAAGAGTTTGTCACAAAATGCTCCCGGATTAATGTTTATTCAATCTTATTTCCTGAACCTCTGCATCCGTCTGCATGATGCAGGCGCTTATATTTCCTCCGTTTCATGAATGCCTAATATGAAGCGCGCGGGCTAGTTCAAGTCAGTGCGAGGTTTAACGTGAATATCATTGATCGTCTCCTGCAGAGCCGACGGATCGTCACAAAAGTTCTTCTTTTCGTCGTTCCTCTTGTCGTTCTGATCGCCGGTATCGGCCTTGTCGGATACAATACCGCCACGATGCTCAACGGTCACATGACCGTGACGCGCGCCACCATCGAAAACATTGGCGATTTCGAAAATCTTCAGGCGTCGCTGCTGAAGTTCGCGGAAACGCCGACCGACGCGACCCTCGCCGACCTGAATGCCAGCATCGACAAGCAGGAGGCCGGCGTCGGCGTCCTTTACGGTCTGCTGGCGAGCCCGGCCGACCAGGAAAAAGTCAAGGACGTCATCGGCCTGGCCCCGCTTCTGCGCGAGCACGAGCGCACCCTCTGGTCGATCAAGCAAAATCGCGACAAGATCGACGCCGACATGCAGGCGGCGCTTGCAACCCTGCGCAAGCACGGCGAGGCGACCAAGAAGCAGGTCGACGTGATCCGCACCGAATTCAGCCAGAAGGAACAGTTTGCCAAGGTGCTGCTCTATGACGGATCGGCGCTGAAGGGCGTCGCCGACCGTATCCAGAAGCTGCGTCTGGCCATCGGCAAGGCGGTCAATACGGAAGAGCAGGTCAAGGCCGCAGTCATCTATCTGCCGGCGCTCCTCCAGGCGCTGACGACCGCCGAGGAAATCGCTTCCGACAAGGCCAAGAAGGATCTGGAAAAGGTCAAGGAAAGCGTCACGAAGATCCAGACCGCGCTGAAGAGTAATGCGCCGGCCGCCGATCGCGCCGTTGCGGTGCTCAGCGGCATTGGTCGCCTCAACGCGGCGGAGCGCATCCTCAGCGAGAAGGCCGCGCAGAACACCGAAACCGCCGGCGGACGCTTCGTTACCCTCGACAAGGAAGTTACCCAGCTTCGTGATCTCCTCGACTGGGTCGACCAGTCCCTGGCGTCGATCGACAAGCTTCAGCTGCACATTGCCCAGATGCGCGTCCAGTTGACCTCCGAAGCGCGTGAAGTCGTGGTGAACGACCTGGCCGAACTGACGATCGCGGCCGCGTCGATTTCGCAGCTTGGTGAAAAGAACAGCACCATGCGCGAATTTTCCAACAACATTATGCCGGTGATCGCAACGATCACGCAGTCATCCACCGACGTGCTGCTGGCGGCCGCCAACTGGGAATCGGCGCGCGTGGCCGCGAGCGGCGTGCTGACCAACTCGATGGCGGCGCTGAAAACCTTCGTCAGCGAGGCGCAGGAAGTCGGCAAGGAAGACAGCGAGCGTTCGGCCAGCGTTTCGGTCATTGCCATGGTGGCCGGCACGCTGCTGGCGATCGTCGGCGGCCTGATGCTGGTGGAGACCCTGCGTGGACCGCTGAAGCGGGTGACCGAGACGATGACCCGGCTTGCCAAGGGTGATCTCGAGATCGCCATCGACGGCCGCAACCGTGGCGACGAAATCGGCGACATGGTCCGCTCCGTCGCGGTGTTCCGTGATGCCGCGCTCGAAAATGTCCGGCTCGAAAAGGAAGCTGCAAGCCAGCGCGAACTTTCGGCGCAGGAAGAGGCTCGCCGCACCGCCGAGCGCGCCCGCATCGAGGCCGAGCAGAAGCAGGCGCTCAACGCCCTTTCGACGGTGCTCGCGCACCTTGCCGACGGCAACCTGGAAGAGGGTATGAGCGACGACCTGCCGGGTGACTTCGTGGAGATGGCCCATACCTATAACCACGCGGTCGAGGCCCTGCGCGGCACGCTTTCCGAGGTGCGCAGCACGGCGGAAGAGATCCGCGGCGGCACCGGCAATCTTGCCGCATCGGCCGACGACCTGTCGCGCCGCACCGAGCAGCAGGCTGCTGCCCTCGAGCAGAGCTCCCGGGCACTCCGCCACCTGACGGAAGTCGTCGCCACGACGGCCGAGAGCGCGCGCCAGACCTCGGCCTCGGTCAACGAGACCCAGGCCTATGCGACCCGCTCCGGCGATATCGTGGCACGCGCCGTCGAGGCGATGGGCGACATCAACCGCTCGTCCGACAAGATCGCGACGATCATCGGCGTGATCGACGAGATCGCCTTCCAGACCAACCTGCTGGCGTTGAACGCGGGCGTCGAGGCGGCACGTGCCGGCGAGGCCGGTCGCGGTTTTGCCGTGGTGGCGCAGGAAGTGCGTGAACTGGCGCAGCGCTGCGCCGGGGCCGCACGCGAGATCAAGGGCCTGATCTCGGCAAGCTCCACCCAGGTGCAGAACGGCGTGACGCTGGTCGAGCAGACCGGCGAGGCGCTGAGCGTGATCATCCGTCACGTCACCGAGGTGCAGCAGCTGGTCAGCAACATCTCTGCGGCCACGGGCGAGCAGTCGAACGGCCTGCACGAAGTCAGCAAGGCGGTGCACGAAGTCGAGCTCATCACCCAGCAGAATGCGGCGATGGTCGAGGAGAACAACGCCGAGATCCACGGGCTTCGCCAGCGCGTCGACATGCTGTCGGAAAAAATCGAGCGCTTCCGCACCCGCGACCTGTCCATGCGGGCCATGCAGGGCGAATGGCAGCAGTACGAGGAGTACGAGGAAGAGGACGCTCGCCACTACGCGGCCTGAGCCAGTCCGGTCCCAGGAACACAAACGAAAAGGCCGCGGATCACTCCGCGGCCTTTGTCTTTGGTGGGTTCATCTTTCCGACGTGCACGATGCCCGTTCCACGCCACGACCTGCCGGTATCCAGAAACTCTTTGCGCGCGCACGATCCTTTTGCGCCGCAGACGCGGCGCTGCTGGACCCCGGATCAAGTCCGGGGTGACGGAAGGGGGAGGTGCCCGGGCCCAGATATCCTGGCGCGAGTTCTCACTGGTGATCCCTGCGTGATGGTCCTCTCGCCCCCTGCCACGTTTACATGCGAGAGTCTTGCGACGTCACCCGCCGGTGACACTCATGTGCCGGGCGACGGCAGGGCGATTGTGCGTGCGATCGATGATGAAGTCGTGGCCCTTCGGCTTGCGGGTGATCGCTTCGTCGATCGCTGCCGAGAGCAGGGCGTCATCCTCGGAAGCGCGCAGTGCCGCGCGCAGGTCGGCGGCATCGTTCTGGCCGAGGCACATGTAGAGCGTGCCGGTGCAGGTGAGGCGGACGCGGTTGCAGCTTTCGCAGAAATTGTGGGTCATCGGCGTGATGAAGCCGAGCCTGCCGCCGGTTTCGCGAACCTCGACGTAGCGGGCGGGGCCGCCGGTCTTGTAGGGGATGTCGGTCAGGGTGAATTCGTTCTCGAGGTCGGCCCGCAGTTTGGAGAGCGGCAGGTAGCGGTCGGTGCGATCCTCGTCGATCTCGCCCATCGGCATGGTCTCGATGACGGTGAGATCCATGCCGCGGCCATGGGCGAAGCGCATGATCTCGGGGATCTCGGCATCGTTGAAATCCTTGAGCGCCACGGCATTGAGCTTGATCTTCAGCCCGGCCTTCTGCGCGGCGTCGATGCCTTCCATCACCTTGGCGAAATCGCCCCAGCGGGTAATCGCGTGGAATTTTTCGGAATCGAGGGTGTCGAGCGAAACATTGATCCGCCGGACGCCGCAATCATAGAGTTCCTCGGCGTGGCGGGCGAGCTGGGAGCCGTTGGTGGTGAGCGTCAGTTCATCGAGGTTGCCCGCCTCGATATGTCTGCCGAGTGCGCGCACCAGGAACATGATGTTCTTGCGCACCAGCGGCTCGCCGCCCGTCAGGCGCAGCTTGCGGACGCCCTTGGCGATGAAGGCGGAACAGAGCCGGTCGAGTTCCTCCAGCGTCAGCAGATCCTTCTTCGGCAGGAAATGCATGTTCTCCGCCATGCAGTAGGTGCAGCGGAAATCGCAGCGGTCCGTCACCGAGACGCGCAGATAGGTAACAGCGCGTCCGAAGGGATCGATCATCGGCCCGGTTTCAGCGGGCATCGGGGCGGCATTAACGAGCGAACCTGGTATGCTGTTCAACGGCTTCTCCTCTTCGCCGCAATTGTGTGCCGCGGCCATTGCGACGTCAAGCGCCAGGGCGGAGGCCTCACCAGTTTGCGCTTGCGCGCGACAGGCGGGAGCCCTAGTTCAGGGATGCAATCACCAGATTCAGGACAATGGCAATGAGCGACTTCTGGCCGACCGAGATCCGCGTTTCTCCCGACCGCATGGTTCTTGCGATCACATTCGACGACGGCATGCGTTACGAGCTTTCCGCCGAGATGCTGCGGGTGCTGTCGCCGTCGGCGGAGGTGCAGGGGCACGGGCCGGGGCAGAAGGTGACGGTGCCGGGCAAGCGCAATGTCCAGATCCTGTCGGTGGCCGCCACCGGCAACTATGCGGTGCGTATAGGATTCGACGACATGCACGACACCGGCATCTACACCTGGTCCTACCTGCGCGAGCTTGGCGAGAACGGCGCCCAGCTGTTTGCCGCCTATGAGCAGGAACTGGCGGACAAGGGCATGAGTCGCGATCGTTCCGAAAAGCCGCGCTGAGGGGCGGGCGAGCGCGCCTCCACTATTTCCACGACGGACGAAGGCTGCGCGCAAGCGCCCGTGTGATCTGTGGCGCGAACGTCATTCGCCGTCCTTCATGTCGGCCAGCAGCACGGCAATGAGGCCGTCCATCGTTTCGGCGACAGTGGCGCAGTTCTCGAGCGGCATGGTCGACAGGCTGCGTTCGATCAGGGCTGTCTGAATGGTCATCGCCTGCTCGGCGACCTGTTTTCCCGCTTCCGTCAGATAGAGCCGCAACACCCGCTTGTCGCGGGCATCGCCGCGACGCTCGAGGAGTCCGCGCTTTTCCATCTGCGGCAGCAGCATGCTCATGTTCGAACGGCCGACCAGCAGCTTGCGTGCCAGTTCCTGCTGCGAAATGCCTTCGAAGCGGTAGAGATTGACCAGGATGTCGAGATGCGGCGGCTTGAGCTCGAGATGGGCCAGCGCCCGCGCCAGAGTCTGCTGCATCAGCTGGCAGGCGCGCGCGACCGCGACCCAGCTGCGAAAACGCGGATGATCCCAGGGGAGGGATTGATTTTCGTCCATGGTTGCTCTTTATTGTTCATAGTTGAACATAATTGGATTCCCACTATGCCATCCTTTGCGCTTCAGGTCATCCGTTTCACGCTTCGGGCGGCCGGCACCGTCTCGCCGCGTCTCGGGGGGCGGCTGGCATTCCGCGTTTTCAGCACGACGCCGTCGCGCCGTCCTATGGGGAACAAGGCGAAGGCGGCGTTTGCCGCCGGGATGGAGCGGCTGAGCTCGACCGAGCGCCACGTGCTGCCGATGCCGCGCGGCGGCACGCTGGCCGCCCACCGGTTTGCCCCGGCACGGGCCGGTGCGCCGCGATACCTCGTCGTCCATGGCTGGGGATCCGGCAGCGCCTACATGGCCGACCTGGCGGCGGGACTGGCCGCGAACGGGGCGGAGGTCATCGCGCTCGATTTTCCCGGGCATGGCGGATCGAGCGGGCGGCTGTTGTCCATGCTGCTTGCAGTCGAGGCAGTCGCTGCCGCCCAGAAGCGCTTCGGCGCCTTCGACGCGGCGGTCGGCCATTCCTTCGGCGGCGCGAGCCTCGTCATCGCGGCAAGCGGGCTGCTGCCCGGTATCAAGCCGCTCGAGGCCGGCAAGCTGGTGACGATCGGCTCGCCGAGCGAGATGGGCTGGCTCTTTGCCGATTTCGGCAAGTTCATGGGCTTGAGCCCGCGAGTGCAGGCGGCGCTGGAGAAGAAGGTCGAGACTGTCACCGGCCGGGGACTTGAGGAGTTCAATGCCGCCGGCCTTGGCGAGCGCATCGGCAGGCCGCTGCTCGTCGTCCATGCCGAGGATGACAAGGAAGTGAGCGCCGATCATGCGCGCCGCTATGCCGAAGCCGGGCCGAACGTGACGCTGCACTGGGCGAACGGCCACGGTCACCGCAGGATCATAAGCGCGCCCGACGTCATCCGGCACATCGTGGAGTTCGTCGAGGCAGGGCCGCCAAACGCGCAGGCCGCGGAGTAGCGCGCGCGACGGGCCTGCAGCCGCAGGCGGTGTCCATGAAGCGTTTCATTTTGTCATGAAGCGCTCTAGGGTTGCGCGACGAGACGGCACATGCGGGAGGAAGCGCGTGACATTCATCGATAACATCGAGCAACTCCGTTCGATCTATGAGCCATGCGGCGACGCGTCGCTTGCCAAGGTGACGCCGGTCCTTACCGCCGAGTATCGGCAGATGATCGAGGCTTCGCCGTTCATGGCGCTCGCGACCGTGGGGCCGGAAGGGCTCGATTGTTCGCCGCGCGGCGATGCCGGCGGAGTGGTCAGGGGCGCGGACGAGCGTACGCTGCTGCTCCCCGACTGGCGCGGCAATAACCGGATCGACTCGCTCGAGAACATCGTCCGCGATCCGCGTGTCGCGCTGATGTTCCTGATCCCGGGCTCGAACACCACCATGCGGGTCAATGGACGGGCGCGGATTTCGGTCGATGCCGGGCTGCTTGCAAGTTTCGTGATGGACGGCAGGAACCCGCGAACGGTCGTGGTGGTGACGATCGACGAGGTCTATTTCCAGTGCGCGCGTGCGGTGATGCGGGCGGAACTCTGGAACCCCGCGCGCTTCGTCGATGCCGGCAGCCTGCCGACGCCGGGTGCGCTGCTGAAGGCGGCCAAGGCTGATTTCGACGGCGAAAGCTATGATCGCGAATGGCCGCAGCGAGCGGCCCGGACCATGTGGTAGCACTGAAGACGGCCGGCGTGGATTATTTCCGGTAGATCAGCCAACTCTTGGCGAAGTCGCGCTTCATGCCATCCTCATAGAGGACGATGCAATTGCGGCCGGCATTCTTGGCGCAATAGAGGGCGGTGTCGGCACGGCTGTAAAGATCCCCGGCATCCTCGCCATGGGAAGCCATGCAGACGCCGAACGACAGGGTGATCTGTCCGTAGTCGACGCCGGTCTTGGAATTGCGGAACGGAGTGTCGGCGAGCGTCGAGCGGATCCGTTCGCACAACTGCAGCGCTTCTTCTTCCGAGCAGTTGTCCATGACGATCGCGAACTCCTCGCCGCCGGTGCGGGCGACGAACATGTCGTGCGGCACGCCGGTGCGGATGAGGGTCCCGACGGTTGCAAGGATCTTGTCGCCGACCGGGTGGCCATAGTTGTCGTTGATCGCCTTGAAATTATCGATGTCGGCCAGGACGAGCGCGCTGATGTGACGGTCGAGCGGCCGATCGTAGATCGCCGCGAGCCGGTCGTCGAAGGCGCGCCGATTGGCAAGACGGGTCAGTGAATCGGTATTGGCGATGCGCTTGTACTCGTCCAGTTCGTGCCGGACCTGTTCCATTTCCCGGGATTTCTGGCTGACGCTTTCAACGGTGCGTTCGCCATGGGCCATGGTGTCGCCGGTGGCCTTGGTCAGAAGCGCGATTGCGCCGTTGAGGATTTCGCTGCTGCTGTTGCTCTTCGAGTTGATGCGGGTGCAGGTCTCGCCGAGAAGACGGGTATAGTTCTCCAGCGAGCTCTGCTCCTGCTTCAGCAGGCGCACGACCGCTTCCAGTTCGGCGATGATGCGGACCTGGGCGTTGTCGATGACGTGGCTCTGGCGGTTGCCGAAGAACTGGGCTGCGATTGCGTCAAGCTCTTCCTGGCTGATGCGGGCGCCACAGGCGGCAAGCTTGCGCGTCAATGCCGGGTTGGAACCGATATAGGCTTCGTAGAAGACTTCGTAATTGCGCGGGATCGGGGCGACGCCCATCGCGCGCATGGCGTGCGTGATGTGGCTCGCAATGTCGGGCATTGGCGCCCTTTGCGCGATTACTGTACTCATAAGCCCACTCCCGGCCCGGATACATTTCCTATACTTCAGTTACCCGGGAAAGATTGGTATTTTATTAAAGTGCACCATGCGAAATTTTGCGGGTTCGAATCTGGTGCGCCCTAGTCGGGGGTTCCAAAAGCGCCCCGAGGGGCGCCCTTGGCAATTGTCAACTTGAGGCCGTCCGTTACGCGTCGTGCCGCAGTCGGTGCGGCTCAGCCGAGATTGAGTTCCTGGAAGAAGTCGTTGCCTTTGTCGTCGATGACGATGAAGGCGGGGAAGTCGACGACCTCGATCTTCCAGACGGCTTCCATGCCAAGCTCGGGATATTCCAGGACCTCGACCTTCTTGATGCAGTCCTGGGCGAGGCGGGCGGCGGGGCCGCCGATCGAGCCGAGGTAGAAGCCGCCGTGGGCCTTGCACGCGTCGGTGACCTGCTTGGAGCGGTTGCCCTTGGCGAGCATGACCTTGGAGCCCCCCGCCGCCTGGAAGCGTTCGACGTAGGAGTCCATGCGCCCGGCGGTGGTGGGGCCGAAGGAGCCCGAGGCGTACCCCTCGGGGGTCTTGGCGGGACCGGCGTAGTAGACCGCGTGGTCCTTGAGGTACTCGGGCATCTCGCCGCCCGCGTCCAGGAGCTCGCCGATCTTGGCGTGGGCGATGTCGCGGGCGACCACGAGCGGGCCGGTCAGCGACAGGCGGGTCTTGACGGGGTATCTGGTCAGCTCGGCGAGGATGTCCGCCATCGGGCGGTTGAGGTCGATCTTGACGACGTCGTCGGAGAGGTGGTCGTCGGTGGTCTCCGGCAGGAACCTCGCCGGGTCGGTCTCCAGCCGCTCCAGGAAGACCCCCTCGGGGGTGATCTTCGCCAGGGCCTGGCGGTCGGCGCTGCAGGAGACCGCGATGGCCACGGGGCAGGAGGCGCCGTGGCGGGGGAGGCGGATGACGCGGACGTCGTGGCAGAAGTACTTGCCGCCGAACTGCGCGCCGATGCCGAGCTTCTGGGTGAGCTCGAAGACCTTGGCCTCCAGTTCGGTGTCGCGGAAGCCGTGACCCGAGGGGGAGCCGGAGGTGGGGATGGAGTCCAGGTAGCGGGCACTGGCGTACTTGGCGGTCTTCAGGGCGAACTCGGCGGACGTGCCGCCGACGACGATCGCCAGGTGGTACGGCGGGCAGGCGGCGGTCCCGAGCGAGCGGATCTTCTCCTCCAGGAACTGGAGCATCCGCTTCTCGTTGAGCACCGCCTTCGTCTCCTGGTACATGAAGGACTTGTTGGCGCTGCCGCCGCCCTTGGCCATGAACAGCAGCTTGTACTCGTCGGGGTGGCCGCCCGGGTCCTCGGCGTAGAG
>JAEWPB010000163.1 GCA_023399465.1 Pseudomonadota bacterium | reverse complement strand
GCTCTACACCGCCGAGCGCGGCTTCGGTGCCTTCCTCAACGACCGTCGTCTGCGCGTTGCCGCCCGCAAGGTGCTTTCGGATTGCGTCATCGGTTGCGGCATCCCGCATCTCGGCCGCGGCAATCACGGCAAGTTTCTCGTCGAACTGCGCCACGTCATGGGTGAAGTCTCGGGCGTGCGCCGCATGGGCGCCGCCGCGCTCGATCTTGCCTATGTCGCTGCCGGCCGCTTCGACGGCTTCTGGGAAAACGGCCTGTCGGCCTGGGATATCGCCGCCGGCATGATCCTGATCCGCGAAGCGGGCGGGTTCACCAGCGAGTGGGATGGTGGCGCTCATTCGCTTGAATCCGGCGAAATCGTTGCCGGTAACGAGCACATTCACAAGGCGCTGATGGAAGCCATCAAGCGGCCGATCCCGACCAAGTAAGGGAAGTACGGGGCGCGCGACTTTTTCAAGTTTGCGCATATTCCCGGACGAAAGCGATTTTCCTTTGCCGGTTCATGCGCTAGTCTCCGGCTGCGCGTTTCGCGGAGGCTAAGGAATCTATGAAGAAATTGAATCTGGCGGAGCTGGGCGGGATCGACGAGAGTTCCGACGAATATTCCCACAAGCTTTCAAGCCCGATGCCGTTTTTCTGGGCGATGGTAATCTTCCTGATCATCATCGCCTTCATTGCCGCCATCCTCTATCGCCAGGCTCACGCCGCATTCGTGACCAATCCCGGGCTGAACAGCCTGATCCTCGGCGTCCTGGCCATAGGCATCATCCTCGTGTTCAGTCATGTTCTCCGGTTGCGGCCGGAGGTGCGCTGGTTCAACTCGTTCCGAGCCGCCGGCAGCGCCGACAAGGTCGGGCGCGATCCGCGATTGCTTGCGCCGATGCGGGCCCTGATCGGCAGCCGCCAGTCGGTGGCGATTTCCACCGCGGCCCTGCGCTCCATTCTCGATTCCATCGCCACGCGCCTCGATGAATCGCGGGACACCTCCCGCTACCTGATCGGCCTTCTCGTGTTTCTCGGCCTGCTCGGCACGTTCTGGGGGCTTCTCGGCACGATTTCCTCGATCAACTCGGTGATCCAGTCCCTCGATCCGGCATCCGGCGGCAGTGCGGATGTGCTGCAGGCGCTGAAGGACGGCCTCTCGGGCCCGCTTGCCGGCATGGGCACGGCCTTCTCGTCGTCGCTTCTCGGCCTTTCAGGATCACTGATCCTCGGCTTTCTCGATCTTCAGGCCGGGCGCGCCCAGAACCGCTTCTACATGGAGCTGGAGAACTGGCTGTCGTCGGTCACCGATGTCGGCTCCGATCTCGCCCCGGTCGCCGATCTTCTGCCCGGGTCCTCGTCGCACGATATCCGTGTCCTGACGGAGCGCATGACCAAGCTTGCCGAGGAGGGCGGCGCGAGCCAGCGGTCGATGCAGGCCATGGCCAACCTCGCCGAGGGCATTCAGGGGCTGGTCAAGAACATGCGCAACGAACAGCAGATGCTGCGCGACTGGATCGAAGTCCAGCAGGATGAAGCCAAGGCCTTGCGCAAGACGCTCGACCGGATTGCGGACCGGATGGGGAAGTAATCGATGGCTCTGGCAAAGAACCGGCGGCGCGATCGCGATGTGAACTACTGGCCGGGTTTCGTCGATGCGCTGTCGACCCTGCTGCTGGCCATCATGTTTCTGCTGACCGTCTTCGTCGTCGGCCAGTTCATCCTCAATCAGGAGATCAGCGGCCGCGACGAGGTGCTCAACCGGCTGAACAGCCAGATCAATGAGCTGACCCAGCTGCTGGCGCTTGAAAAGGGCGGAAAGCAGGATCTGGAAGATACGCTTGCCAATCTGCAATCCTCGCTTGCCACGTCCGAGGGGGAGCGCTCGCGGCTGCAGGCGATCCTTGATGCCGGCGCCGGTACTGCCGACGCCTCGAACCAGCGTATCGGCTCTCTGACACAGGAGCTGGACGAGGAGAAGCAGGTCAGCGCGCGGGCGCTGAGCCAGATCGAGCTGCTGAACCAGCAGATCGCTGCACTTCGCAGCCAGATATCCGCGGTCGAGCAGGCATTGCAGATTTCCGAGGCGAAGGACGAAAGCTCCCAGGCCAAGATCGCCGACCTCGGCCGCCGGCTGAATGTGGCGCTCGCCCAGCGGGTCCAGGAGTTGAATCGCTACCGCTCGGATTTCTTCGGGCGGCTTCGCGAAATCCTCTCCGATCGCGAAAACATCCGCATTGTCGGCGACCGTTTCGTGTTCCAGTCGGAAGTGCTGTTCCCTTCCGGCGGCGCCGAACTCAATCCCGAAGGCCAGGCAGAGATGAGCAAGCTCGCCAGCGCCTTGCTCGATCTCGCCAAGGAAATTCCGGCGGAGATCAACTGGGTCCTGCGGGTCGACGGCCACACCGACAACGTGCCGCTGTCGGGCACCGGCCGCTACCGGGACAACTGGGAACTGTCGTCGGCGCGTGCGACCTCTGTCGTCAAGTTCCTGATCTCCCAGGGAGTTCCGGCCAATCGCCTGGCGGCCGCCGGCTTCGGCGAGTTCCAGCCGATCGCCGAGGGCGACGACCCCGGGGCACGGGATCAGAACCGCCGCATCGAACTCAAGCTGACCGAACGCTGACCAGAGGGGCTGTGGGGCCGAACGCGCGCCAACCTGCTGGCGCGCGCCTTGAACGTGTCGCCTGCCGTCCATCCGTTTCATCGCGGGATATGTCTGCCCGGAACGTTTGGTGCCGTGCAAGGTCGAGCGCCAAGGTTCCGGCACTTGCGGCCACAAGCGCGGGCAGCATTGTTGCCGCGCGGGATGGACGTCGGTGAGGCGAGGGGGCGCGTCTCAGCCCGCGTCGAGCAGGCTTTCGGCGCCGGTCTCGAACTGCAGGCGTGCCAGCTTGGCATAGATGCCGCCATGGCGGATCAGGCTCTGGTGGGTGCCTTCCTCGACGATCCGGCCGTGCTCCATGACGAGGATGCGGTCGGCTTTCAGCACGGTCGCCAGCCGGTGGGCGATGACGATCGTCGTGCGGTCGTCCATCAGGCCATCGAGAGCCTTCTGCACCAGGGTCTCGCTCTCGGCGTCGAGCGCCGATGTCGCCTCGTCGAGCAGCAGCAGCGGGGCGTTCTTCAGGATGGCGCGGGCGATGGCGATGCGCTGGCGCTGGCCACCGGAGAGGGTCACGCCACGCTCGCCGACCTGCGTATCATAGCCCTTGTCCAGCCGTGCGATGAATTCGTCCGCCTGGGCGGCGATGGCGGCATTGCGAACCGCTTCCATGCTTGCGCCCGGCGCGCCGAAGGCGATGTTGTCGTAGACGCTGCCGGCGAAGATCGTCACGTCCTGCGGCACGATGGCGATGCGGCTGCGCAGCGTGTCCGGATCGGCGGAACGGGCATCGACGCCGTCGAGCCGGACCGTTCCCTTCTCGGGATCGTAGAAGCGCAGGATCAGCGAGAAGACCGTGCTCTTGCCGGCACCCGAAGGGCCGACGATGGCGATGGTTTCACCGGCATTGACGCGGAACGAGAGGCCACGCAGCGACGGCCGGTCCGGTCGGGCCGGATAGGCGAACTGCACGTCGTTGAATTCCACCACGCCAAGCGGCGGAACGGGCAGGGCAACGGGATTTGCGGGACGCGCGATCGGCGATTCTTCCTCGAGCAGTTCTGAGAGACGCTCGGCAGCGCCGGAGGCCTGCGACAGCTCTCCCCAAACTTCGGAAAGCGAGCCGAGCGAGCTCGCGGCAATGATCGAGTAGAGCAGGAACTGGCCGAGGGTGCCGGCCGAGAGGGTGCCGGCGAGAACGCTGTGGGCGCCATACCAGAGCACGCCGATGATGCTGCCGAAGATCAGCGAGATGGCGACGCCGGTCAGAAGCGCACGCGAGCGGATCGCCGAGCGGGCCGCTTCATAGGCATCCTCGACCGCATTGGTGTAGCGCCTGTTTGCTGCGTCCTCGCCGTTGAAGGCCTGGACGGTGCGGACTGCGCCGATTGCCTCGCCTGCATAGGCGGAGGCGGCCGCCAGCGTATCCTGGGCCGCGCGCGAGCGTCCGCGCACCGAACGGCCGAATGCGACGAGCGGGAAGACGATCAACGGAATGGCCGCAAGCACCAGGCTCGAAAGCTTCGGGCTGGTGTAGATCATCATGCCGATGGCGCCGAGGCAGAGGATGCTGTTGCGCAACGCCGTCGATGCGGTGGCGCCGACCGCGGATTTCACTTGTGTCGCATCCGCCGTCAGCCGCGACACGATTTCGCCCGACTGGTTGGTATCGTAGAAGGCCGGCGACAGCCGCGTCACATGGGCGAAGACCTTCTCGCGCAGGTCGGAGACGATGCGTTCGCCGATGGTGATGACGAAGTAGTAGCGCATGGCGCTCGCCAGCGCGAGCACGACTGCCATGACAACAAGCATGGCGAAATAGAGATTGATGAACTCGCCATTGGCACCGGTGAAGCCGTTATCGACCATACGGCGTACGGCGACCGGAATGGCGAGCGTGGTTGCCGCGGCCAGCGTCAGCGACAGGAGCGCACCGGCGAGCAGACCGCGATAGCGCATCATGTATGGTATCAGGGACATGAGCGGCTTCATGGATTTGCGGCTCTGTGCCTTGCTGGATTCTGACACGGTTCCCCCCGTTCTCCCGCGAGTCGTTCATCGGATCGACTCTTGGGCACTTGTTATCGCTGCGGCCTTCATGTATAGGCACGGCATCGAATTGGAAAGCCGTGGCCTGATCGGACTGCGGCTTCATTTATTCAATCGGTTCGGTTGCCGCAATGGCTTGCGACAAATGGACCCTGGCATCGCAGGAAGATTGTTATGAAGGCTGATATCCATCCCGACTACCACATCATCAAGGTAGTCATGACCGATGGCACCGAATACGAAACCCGCTCCACCTGGGGCACGGAAGGTGCGGTCATGAATCTTGAAATCGACCCGAAGTCCCATCCGGCTTGGACCGGCGGCAACCAGCAGATCCTCGATCGCGCTGGCCGCGTTTCCAAGTTCAACAAGCGTTTCGGCGGCCTCGGCCTCTAATCGCT
>JAEWPB010000007.1 GCA_023399465.1 Pseudomonadota bacterium | reverse complement strand
CGGCTGCTTTTCGCCTGACGGCAACCTGCTCTACGCCAGCGAGAACGATTTCGACAACAATCGTGGCGTGATCGGCATCTATGACGGCCGGGATCATTTTCGCCGCATCGGCGAATACCAGACCTTCGGGATCGGCACCCACGATCTCGCCGTCTCCGACGACGGGACAACCCTGATCGCCGCCAATGGCGGCATCGAGACCCATCCGGATTTCGGCCGCACCAAGCTCAACCTCAACCGGATGGAACCATCGCTGGCATTGATCGATGCACGTAGCGGGGGACTTCTCCAGAAGCATGCGCTGCCGGCCCGGTTGCGGCAGTTGTCGACGCGCCATGTCGCCCTTGGCGAAGACGGCCGTATCTGGTTTGCCTGCCAGTACGAGGGACCGCGCAACGACCTGCCGCCTCTTGTCGGCCACTTTGCCCCCGGTGAGGACCTGACCTTCGTGCCGCTGCCCCACGACACCACCGTCCGCCTCGGCAACTATGTCGGCGCGATTGCCGTCAACCGGCGCGACGGGCTGGTCGGACTGTCCTCGCCGAAATACGGCGCAAAAGTCGTGCTCTCCGCCCGAACCGGCCGGCTGATCTCCGAACAGGATATCCGTGATGCCGGAGGGATTGCCGCAGCCCCCGACGGCTTCGCGGTCTCGTCCTACGACGGAACGCTCGCGGAAACGAAGAGCCCGGTTGCCTGGGACCAGCATCTCGTCCGCCTTGGCCCGACGGACCTTTAACGCTTCGATAGCTTATTTGAACTGAAAGCCCGCCCCCGGCTTGTCTAGGTACATGGCTCATGCCAATTTCGCAGCTGCGAGAAAGGCGGGAAAGCATGAACGGCATTGATCCAGGGGATTTTCGCGGGCGCGTGAAGAACAGTTTCGCCCGGCAGGCGGCCATGCGCACGATCGGCGCGGAACTGACGCGCGTCGAGCACGGCACGGTGGAGATAGAGCTGCCCTTCGACGAGAAGCTCACGCAGCAGCACGGCATCCTGCATGCCGGCATCATTTCGGCTGCGCTCGATTCCGCCTGCGGCTATGCCGCTTATACGGTGATCGACCCGGAAGCATCGATCCTCACCATCGAGTTCAAGGTCAACCTGATGTCGCCGGGGCGCGGCGAACGGTTCCTGTTTCGCGGCGAGGTTACCAAGCCCGGCTCGACGATCATCGTCGCCGACGGTCGCGGCTATGCCATCGGCGACGGCCCGGCCAAGCTCATCGCCTCGATGACCGGCACCATGATGGTGATCCGCGGAAGAGAAGGAATTGCCGGATGACGTTCGAGCAGAAGCGCATCGGAAACGTCTCGATCCTGTTCGTCATGGCCGCCGATGCCGAATATGGCCCGCGGCTGGCCGCCCGCTTCAAGCCGCTGATGACCGGGGTGGGTCCGGTCGAGTCGGCCGTGGTGCTGACAAAGACCCTGGCAGAACTCGCTGCCGCTTCCACCCTGCCCGACCTCGTCGTCTCGCTCGGATCGGCCGGCTCCGCCAGGCTCGAGCAGGCTGAGGTATATCAGGTCACGTCCGTATCCTACCGCGACATGGACGCTTCGCCGCTCGGCTTCAGGAAGGGCGAGACCCCGTTCCTCGATATTCCCGCCGTGCTCGACCTGCCCTACCGCATTCCCGGCGTGGCGGCGGCCAGCCTGTCGACCGGCGCCAACATCGTCTCGGGTGCCGCCTATGACGGCATCGATGCCGATATGGTCGACATGGAGACCTTCGCGGTGCTGCGCGCCTGCCAGGCCTTCGGTGTCGGCGTGATCGGCCTTCGCGGCATTTCCGACGGCAAGGCCGAGCTCAAGCATATCGGCGACTGGACCGAGTACCTGCACATCATCGACGCCAGGCTGGCCGCGGTCGTCGACCTGATGTATGCCGGCCTCGAAAGCGGCGAAATCCGGCTGTAGAAGCGCCCGGAATGGTGACATTCGGGACAATAAAACCCCACGGCTGCGCATTTCCCGCATTGCAAGAGAAGGCAGTATTCTTTAAAGGCTCGCCATGACCCAGACAGCCCATACAGACACCGTTCTCATCATCGATTTCGGCAGCCAGGTAACGCAGCTGATAGCTCGGCGCGTGCGTGAAACCGGCGTCTATTGCGAGATCGTTCCCTTCCAATCCGCCGAAGAGGGCTTCAAGCGCCTCAATCCGAAGGCCGTGATCCTTTCCGGCAGCCCGGCCTCGACGCTCGATGAAGGCAGCCCGCGCGTTCCGCAGATCATCTTTGACAGCGGCCTGCCGATCTTCGGCATCTGCTACGGCCAGCAGACGATGTGCGCCCAGCTCGGCGGCAAGGTCGAAAGCGGCCACCACCGCGAGTTCGGCCGCGCCTTCCTCGAAGTCGGCAAGGATTGCGCCCTGTTTGAGGGCATCTGGCCCACAGGCTCCCGCCATCAGGTGTGGATGAGCCATGGCGACCGCGTTACCGCCATCCCGGAAGGCTTCCAAGTGGTGGCGACCTCGGCGAATGCGCCCTTCGCCTTCATCGCCGATGAGAAGCGCAAGTATTATGCCGTTCAGTTCCATCCGGAAGTCGTGCACACGCCCGACGGCGCCAAGCTGATCGCCAATTTCGTCCACAACGTCGCCGGCATCAAGAGCGACTGGACCATGTCCGCCTACCGCGCCAAGGCGGTCGAGGCAATCCGCGAGCAGGTCGGCGACAAGAAGGTCATCTGCGCGCTTTCGGGCGGCGTCGATTCCTCGGTCGCAGCGCTGCTCACCCATGAGGCGATCGGCGACCAGCTGACCTGCATCCTCGTCGACCATGGCCTGATGCGCAAGGACGAGGCGAAGAACGTCGTCGCCATGTTCCAGGAACACTACAACCTGCATCTGATCCACGTCGATGCCTCCGACCGCTTCATCGGCGAGCTCGAGGGCGTCAGCGATCCGGAAACCAAGCGCAAGATCATCGGCCGCCTGTTCATCGAGGTGTTCGAGGAAGAGGCCAAGAAGCTTGGCGGCGCCGATTTTCTGGTTCAGGGCACGCTCTATCCCGACGTCATCGAAAGCGTCTCCTTCACCGGCGGCCCTTCGGTCACGATCAAGTCGCACCACAATGTCGGCGGTCTGCCCGAGCGCATGAACATGAAGCTCGTCGAGCCGCTGCGCGAACTCTTCAAGGACGAAGTCCGCGCGCTCGGCCGCGAACTCGGCCTGCCTGACAGCTTCATCGGCCGCCATCCCTTCCCCGGTCCCGGCCTCGCAATCCGCTGCCCGGGCGGCATTACCCGCGAGAAGCTGGAAATCCTGCGCGAGGCGGATGCGATCTATCTCGACGAGATCCGCAAGGCCGGCCTCTATGACGCCATCTGGCAGGCATTCGCCGTGTTGCTGCCGGTCCAGACGGTCGGCGTCATGGGCGATGGCCGCACCTATGAATTCGTCTGCGCCCTGCGGGCCGTCACTTCGGTCGACGGCATGACCGCGGATTTCTATCACTACGACATGGAATTCCTCGGCCGCGCGGCGACCCGCATTATCAACGAGGTGCGCGGCATCAACCGTGTCGTCTATGACGTCACCTCGAAGCCGCCGGGCACCATCGAGTGGGAATGATCCCGCGTCCGGCCTAGCAACACATCGAAGCCCGCTTAACCGCGGGCTTTTTTGTATTTACTTGGGCGCGGGCGAGGAACGCGGGATGCCGCCGCGTAGGTGTAGTGCTGCAATCCGGGTGGGAGCTATCGGCGCCGCTCCCACTCCTCGAGCCGATCCCCCAGGTAGGTGCAGCCCATGTACAATAACAGCGGCGAAGGCGCCATGAGCCACGAAGCCCAGGTGGCCATTCCCCATTCCTGCCACGCCCAGGGCGAAAGCAGAAAGTATCCGACGAAGATTCCTGTTCCGGCGCTGCCCATGAGCCCGTTATTGAGCCACACACAGATCAGCACGGCGAATGCCAGTATCGCGAGCGGAGCAGTAAGCACACCCGGGATATCGACGGTCGTGGAGACTAGGATGCTGAAGCCCCTGATCGCCGCCACTATGTTGATGACCGCCAGGGCCAATCCGCCGAAAATTGCCAAACTCGCAAGCTTTGAAGATATGTCCACTATCCGCCCCTTCGGAACCACCTGCACGCGGCAGGAAGGACCAGCTTTAGGTCAGCTTTCCAATGAAGGCAATGCCACGATCAGCAGGCGGGAAAGCGCCCTGGCCAATCCGCTTTCCTGCTGATTTCCTGAGATGCCCACGTCGCCTCCGGCGTCAATCGATGACCGCGAGTGAGGAACCCATGGCTCGGCGACCGGATATTGTGCTCGCCTTGCCGCCTCGGCATGGTAATCTCCGCCCCCAATGCCGGCCGTTCGCCGGCTCCTTGCTGTCAGACCTTCCACGAGGAATTCGATGCCCGCTCCCACCAACAAATTCAAGGCCGCGATTACTGCCGGTGAAAAACAGATCGGTCTCTGGCTCGCGCTCGCCAGCGGCTACTCGGCCGAGATTGCCGGTGGCGCCGGCTTCGACTGGCTGCTCATCGACGGCGAGCATGCGCCCAACGACCTGCCGCTGCTGTCGGCGCAGGTGGCAGCACTCGCAGCGTCCGCCAGCCATCCGGTGGTGCGCGTGCCGATCGGCGAGACCTGGATATTGAAGCAGGTGCTCGATATCGGCGCGCAGACGGTGATGGTGCCGATGGTCGAAACCGCGGAGCAGGCGCGCGAACTGGTGAAGGCGGTCAATTATCCGCCGAAGGGCGTGCGCGGCGTCGGCGCAGCGCTCGCCCGGGCCTCCCATTTCGGTCGGACAGCCGATTATCTGACGACCGCCAATGACCAGATCTGCCTGCTGGTACAGGTCGAGAGCCGCGCCGCGATGGCGGCCCTTGGGGAAATCGCCGCCGTCGATGGCGTCGACGGCATCTTCATCGGCCCCTCCGACCTCGCCGCCGACATGGGCTATCTCGGACGGCCCACCGCACCGGAAGTGCAGGCGGTGATCGAAACCGGACTGAAGCAGATTGTTGCCGCCGGCAAGGCCGCCGGCATCCTCACCGCCGATCCGGGGCTTGCGAAGCGCTACCTCGAGCTCGGTGCCAGCTTCGTCGCCGTCGGCACCGACGTCACGCTGTTCACCCAGGCAACCGCGGCGCTCGCCGCCCGGTACAAGGGTGGATCGGAAGAAGTTCCGTCCGCCGGGTATTAAGACGCTCAGCGATAGTCACCGACGAAAAAGCCCGCGCCGGGATCCCGGCGCGGGCTTTTCACTTCCTGCGACTGGACTCTGAAATCAGGCCCATTCACCCTTGCGCATGACCGGCACGCGAGAGCCGTCGGCGCGCACACCGTCGATATCGACCTTGTCGGAACCGATCATCCAGTCGATATGGATCAGGCTCGAATTGCCGCCTTGCGCCTTGATTTGCTCCTCGCTGAGCGAAGCGCCATCGACGAAGCACTTCGAATAGCACTGGCCGAGCGCGATATGGCAGGAGGCGTTCTCGTCGAACAGGGTATTGTAGAACAGGATGCCGCTGGCCGAGATCGGCGAGGAATGCGGAACCAGCGCCACTTCGCCAAGGCGACGGGCGCCCTCGTCGGTATCGAGCACCTTGTTCAGCACTTCCTCGCCCTTGGAGGCTTTGGCCTCTACGATCCGCCCACCTTCGAAGCGCACCCGGATGTCGTCGATCAGCGTGCCCTGGTGCGACAGCGGCTTGGTGCTGGAAACATGGCCCTCGACGCGCAGCGCGTGCGGGGTTGTAAAGACTTCCTCGGTCGGAATGTTGGGATTGCAGGTGATGCCGTTCTTCGCCATCGAGGCGCCGCCGTGCCACTCGTGGCCATCGGCGAGACCGACCGTCAGGTCAGTGCCCGGACCGGTGAAGTGAAGCGCCGAGAAGCGCTCGCCGTTCAGCCAGGCGGAGCGCTTGGCGAGGTTGGCGTTGTGCTCGGCCCAGGCGGCGACCGGATCTGCGAAATTGACGCGCGAGGCAGCGAAGATCGCCTCCGCCAGTTGTCTCACCGCTTCAGCCTCGTCGACATCGGGGAAAACCTGCTTCGCCCAGGAAGGGTTCGGATAGGAAACGATGTTCCAGTTGATGTCGAAATTGGAGATCTTTTCGAGCGCCGGCTTGTAGGCCATGGAATTGGCGCGGTTGGCGCGGGCGACCTTCGCCGGATCCTGGCTTGCGAGCAGCATCGGATTGTCGCCGGCGATCGCCAGCCGGGCGGCGCCGTTGGCATAGGCCTTGGCCATGCC
>JAEWPB010000031.1 GCA_023399465.1 Pseudomonadota bacterium | reverse complement strand
GCCGCCCTGTCTCGTCGCCGAGAAAAGCGGCAGCGCGATCGCGGCGAGAACAAGGATCACTGCGACGGTTGCTGCCTTGACCGGATTGGCTGCAAGGATGTTGCGGCCGAGCCACCATGTCGGCAGTGCCATGCTCGCGATGGCGAGAAGAGAGGCCGGGAGACGCGAGAGCCGATTGCGGGCGACAAGGGCGACGAGCCCGAAGACGATGGCGCCAGCCGCGAGCACGAGTGGGAACTTGTGCCTGGCGGCGACCGGCGGGAAGGGCGGAATGCCTTCGATCGCCACACTGGCGAGGGCGGCGGCGAGCGGGAGCAGCAGCGCCATCAACGCAATGCGCGCGGTCGAGCTGCCCTTGCCGGCAATGGCAATGACCACACCCATGGCTAGCGGAAGTGCAATGGTGGTCAGGAAGATCTGTAGTAGCATTGGTTCGTCTCGCGCCGGTGTCATGTTGCGGCGGACGCTAGCGAAGGCACCGGCCCGGAACAATCGGGGGACAGCTAACGTTACGTAACGACTGCGTGAGATCCGGGGTGACAAACTGTTCACCTAACGTGAACAATGCTGGGATGGCGGCGTACGGTCTACTGTCGAGCGACGGTGGATCGAGCCGGTACAACGTACGCAAAAAAAACGGCGGGAAATTCCCGCCGCTTGCTTTCCCGCCGTGCAATGTTGCCTGGTCAGTCCGGTTTGATGTCGCCCATGCGGTTCCAGGCGTCGAGACCGGCGATCTTGTAGGCCTCGGCCAGCGTCGGGTAGTTGAAGGTGTTCTCGACGAAATACTCCACCGTGCCCTTGAGGTTCAGCACCGCCTGGCCGATGTGCACCAGTTCGGTCGCGCCTTCGCCGACGATATGGACGCCGAGCAGGCGCCGGGTCTTCAGCGAGAAGATCAGCTTCAGCAGGCCCGATTCGAGCCCCATGATATGGCCGCGGGAGGTCTCGCGAAAACGGGCGACGCCGCACTCGTAGGGAATGCCGCGCTCCTTCACCTCTTCCTCGCTCAAGCCGCAGGTGGAAATCTCGGGAACGGCGTAGATGCCGTAGGGGAAGTACTTCGGCGGTTCCTTGGCGATGGCGCCGACGGCGACCCGGGCGGCGATGCGGCCCTGTTCCATCGATGTGGAGGCGAGGCTCGGGAAACCGACGACGTCTCCTGCAGCGAAGATCGATGACACCGCCGTCTGGAAGGTTTCCGGGTTGACGAATAGCCGTCCGCGGCTGTCGGCCTCGAGCCCGCAGGCGGCAAGGTTCAGCGTGTCGGTGGCGCCGACCCGGCCGGCGGCGTAGAGCACCATGTCGGCGCTCAGGACTCGGCCGTTCTGCAGCGTGACGCGACAGCGCCCGCCCGGCTCGCGTTCCACCGCCTCGGCGCTCTGCCCGAAGATCAGCTTCATGTTGCGATCGCGCAGCTGGTAGGTGAAGTCCTCGACGATTTCGCGATCGATGAAGTCGAGCATGGTGGCGCGCGGCTCGATCACCGTCACCTGGGTATCGAGCGCGCTGAAGATCGTCGCATACTCAATGCCGATGACGCCGGCGCCGATGACGATCAGCGAGCGCGGCAGCTCCTTGATGTCGAGGATCTCGTCGCTGTCGATGATCGCCTCGCCATCGAAGGGAATATTGGCAGGACGGAAAGGCCTGGTGCCGACGGCAAGCAGGATCGATGTCGCCTTGACCAGGACAGTCTCGCCGTCCGTCTTTTCGACCTCGAGCGTGTTGGCGTCGATGAAATGCGCCTTGCCGGCGATCAGGCTCACCCGGTTGCGGGCGAACTGGTGCTCCAGCACCTCGACCTCGTGATCGAGCGTGATCAGCAGCCGGCGGCGCAGGTCCTCGGCGCTGATCTCCTGCTTGACCCGGTAGGAGCGGCCATAGAAGCCGCGTTCGCGCCATCCGGTCAGGTTGAGCGCGGTCTCGCGCAGGGTCTTGGAGGGGATGGTGCCGGTGTGGACCGAGACGCCGCCGACGCGCACGCCCTTTTCGATGACCAGGACCTTCTTGCCGAGCTTGGCCGCCTGAACGGCGGCGCGGCGTCCGGCGGGTCCGCTTCCCACGACGACGAGATCGTACTGGTTCATGTGCATGCCCTGAACATTGGTTTGCAGTGTTGCGCGACGCCGCAATTGGCGCAGCACTGTTTACCAAGTCAACCTAACCGTTTCGTTAGCGCTGCACGCTTTGCAACCGTCTGACGAGGTCGACCGCGGTGGAACCTTCGTCGGATGTAACGAGGCTAGATCAGCTTCAGCCCGCGGAAGCTGGCATGGCCTTCCCTGCCGATGATGATGTGGTCGTGAACGGTGATGCCGAGCGGCTTGGCGGTGGCGACGATGAGCTGGGTCATCTCGATATCGGCGCGCGACGGGGTCGGATCCCCGGACGGATGGTTGTGTGCCAGGATGAGCGCCGTGGCGGACAGCTCGAGCGCGCGGCGGACCACTTCGCGGGGATAGACCGGGGTATGGTCGATCGTGCCCTGGCCCTGCACCTCATCGGCGATCAGCGCATTCTTCTTGTCGAGAAAGAGAATACGGAACTGTTCGCGCGGCTCGTGCGCCATCGCGGCATGACAGTATTCGATAACCGAGGACCAGGATGAAAGGATGGTCTTGTTTCGCAGTTCGCTCTTCACCATGCGGTGGGCGATGGTCGCGACCAGCTTCAGGTCCAGAGCGACCGATTCGCCAATGCCGCTGACTTCCTGGAGGCGCGCTGCGGGCGCGCCGAACACGCCGGAGAGGGTACCGAAGCGTTCCAGCAGGGTTTTGGCGATCGGTTTGGTGTCGCGGCGCGGGATCAGCCGGAACAGCAACAGTTCGAGGATTTCGTAGTCGGCAAGCGCGGTATCGCCATTGTCGCGGTAGCGTGCGCGCAGCCGTTCGCGGTGGCCGTGGTAGTGGGCGTCCTTTGCGGGGCCGGACTTGGCGCCGCGCGTCGGCGTGGAAAGACCGGTCCGCGCCGGCGATTGCTCGGCGAAATAACCGCGCTCGTCGATGGCATCGTTGCCGTCAGCGCCTCCTTCCGCAAATTCCAAGGCTGCCTGCGAGAGACGGTCTTTGGTGTCGCGGAAGGGCGTTCTGGCCATGCCTTATCCTTTGAGCGGTGGCAGGCCGGGCCTGTCGAGCCCGGCAGGGGACAGGGTGAAGATTTCGCAGCCGGTCGCGGTCACACCGATGGCGTGCTCGTACTGGGCCGACAGCGAGCGGTCGCGGGTAACGGCCGTCCAGCCGTCGGAAAGTACCTTCACATGCGGGCGGCCGAGATTGATCATCGGCTCGATGGTGAAGATCATGCCTTCCTTCAGTTCCGGCCCTTCGTTGGCACGGCCGTAGTGAAGCACGTTCGGCGCGTCGTGGAACAACCGGCCGAGGCCGTGGCCGCAAAAGTCGCGCACGACGGAGCAGCGTTCGGCTTCGGCATAGGTCTGGATGGCCTCGCCAATGGCGCCGAGGCGCGCACCGGGCCGTACGGCGGCTATGCCGCGCATCAGGCATTCGTAGGTTACCTCAAGCAGGCGCTCGGCGGAGCGCTTGATCTCGCCGACCGGATACATGCGGCTCGAATCGCCATGCCAGCCGTCGACGACATAGGTGACGTCGATGTTGACGATGTCGCCTTCGCGCAGCGGCTTGTCGTTCGGGATGCCGTGGCAGACGACGTGGTTGATCGAGGTGCAGGAGGACTTGGTGTAGCCGCGGTAGTTCAGCGTCGCCGGAATGGCGTCGTTGTCCATCCCGAATTCGACGACGAAGCGATCGATCGCGTCGGTGGTGACGCCCGGCTTGACGATGTCGGCCAGCGCATCGAGGCAGCGGGCGGTCACCTGGCAGGCCTTGCGCATGCCTTCGAAGCCCTCCGGTCCGTAGAGCCGGATTGCACCCGTGTTCTTCATCGGGGCGGAAAATGCTTCGATATAATTTACCATGTCTGAGCTTTCGGCATTCGGGCTTTGTTGCTTATGTTCATAAAGCAGCAAAGCCGGGTTCGTCTATCGGGATCAGTGCAACCGGGACGATTTCCTCGGGCGTCACCCGGCATTTTATAGCATAGGCTTCCACTCCACGCGCGGTGGCGCGGCGAAACGCGGTGGCATAGGCCGGGTCGAGATCGGCGGAAACCTTGAACTGCGAGCAGTCTTCGCGCTGGATGAGGTACAGCATCACCGCCCGGTGACCGGCTTCCACCATGTCGCCGAGCTCTTCGAGATGCTTGGCACCGCGCGCGGTCACCGTATCGGGAAATTCTGCCAGACCTTGCGAGCGAATGAAATGCACGTTCTTCACTTCGACATAGGT